>JAQGJH010000090.1 GCA_028290705.1 Hyphomicrobiales bacterium | reverse complement strand
TTCACCTCTTCCACAATGTCGAGCGAGGCGTCCTCGCGCTCGCGATTGTGCATGAGCACCACGGCCGCGCCATGCTCGGCGACGACGCGGGCCATGTCGGGATCGCGCTGAAAGCCCCAGACGTCGTTGATGATCGCCGCCCCGGCCGACATGGCGCGCTCCGCGACACGCGCCTTCATGGTGTCGATGGAAATCGCCGTGGCGGTGCGGGCCGCCAGCGCGCGGATCACCGGTTCGACGCGCGCGATCTCCGCCTCTGCCTCCACGGGCGAATGGCCGGGCCGCGTCGACTCGCCGCCGACGTCGACGATGTCCGCGCCCTCCGCCACGAGGCGCAATCCATGCGCGACCGCTGCGTCGCTTTCGTCGTGCAGGCCGCCGTCCGAAAACGAATCCGGCGTCACGTTCAATATGCCCATGACCAGCGGACGGGCATCGAGGCGCAGCTGGCCGCCGCGCGGAAGAGGAAGAATTCTGGGGCTCATGACGGCGCTCATCAACGTCAGCCTCGGGCCGATGTCAACGGCCCGAGGCGCGTGCCTGCCCCTCGGCAAACGAGGGCTCCCGCCCCTCGGCGAAAGCCCGCAGCAGATGCCACGCGATGGCGAGCCGGGAGGGGGCCAGCAGCCCGTTCTCGTGCCGCCCCTCGAACATGGCCTGCGCTTCGGCGCGGCTGAACCAGCGCGCATCCTCGAGTTCGGTGCGGTCCACGACCACGTCGCGCGACAGCGCCTCGCCGAAGCAGCCGATCATCAAAGTGGCGGGGAACGGCCAGGGCTGCGACGCATGATAGGCGACGCGGCCGACCACGATGCCGGATTCCTCCGCGATCTCGCGCCGCACGGCGGCCTCGATGGTCTCGCCGGGTTCGACGAACCCGGCCAGCGCCGAATACATGCCGGAGGGGAAGCGCGCCTGCCGGCCCAGGAGGCACGATTCGCCGTCCACGATCAGCATGATCACCACGGGGTCGGTTCGCGGGAAATGCTGGGCCTCGCAACTGTCGCACTCGCGCCGCCAGCCGCTCGCCGCCAGCCGCGTCGCAGCGCCGCAGTTCGGGCAGAACCTGTGCCGGGCGTGCCAGTAGAGCAGGCTCTTGGCTTCCGCCAATGCGCCGAGCAGGGGCGGGGGCAGCAGCCCTTGCTGGGCGATCGACCGAAGGTCCATCGCGAGGGTCTCCTGCGCGCCTTCGCCCGATTCCGCCGCCGGCGCGTCGAGCAGCGAGCCGAACAGGCCGCCTTCGGTGTCTCGGCCGAGCAGGACTGTCTCGCGCAGTGTGCCGAGGCCGTGGGCCTCGTGGGGCAGGAAATAGGGATCGTACGCCTCGCTCCTGCGGCGCAGCAGGGGCATGTCGCCATGGAAGACGAGGTGGCGCGTGCCCGGCGCACCCGCCAGATCAGCCACGAAGGTGGAATCGTCGCGGCGCGCGGCGAGCCGGTCGAGTGCATTGACGCCGTAGCCCGTGAGGGCGGAAGCGTCGGCGGGCGGCTGTTCGGGTATGGACATGTAACCTCGGTTGCTGGAGCGACAATCTAGGCCTGCCGGCGCAATCCCGAAAGGCCTCCCCGGGTCGATCGGAAAGCGCCGCCGCCCCCTTGCATCGGGCTTCCCGGCCTGCCAAATAGGAGCCGGGAGGTTGGCGGTGGACGCACCACTCGCCAACCGGGTCAGGTCCGGAAGGAAGCAGCCCTAACGAGACCGGGCGGGTCTCTGTCCAGCCTCCCACTCAATCGTCGCGTGCGCGTGGCGGGCTGTTGCGGCCCAGTCTCGCGGTTCCGTTCAGCGGTCCTGCCGCCTCTCGCGAATTGGCCTCCGCATGATCGAAGCGAATCCGCCGGTTTCGTCACAGGATGATGACGGCGCGTCCCTCTCTCTCGGCCTCGACGTCCCGGCTGCGCCCGCCGCCCAGAGTGCTGCGTCGGCGCGTCCCGACGTCTATCGCGTCCTGGCCCGCAAATACCGGCCGTCGAGCTTCGACGATCTGATCGGCCAGGAGGCGATGGTCCGCACCCTGTCCAACGCCTTCGCGCTCGACCGCATCCATCAGGCCTATATTCTCACGGGCGTGCGCGGCGTCGGCAAGACGACCACGGCGCGCATTCTCGCCCGCGCGTTCAACTACGAATTGCCGGCTCGCGACGGCCGCGCCGCCGTGACGCGGCCGACGGTCGACATGCCCGAACTCGGCGTCCACTGCCAGGCCATCATCGAGAGCCGCCACGTCGACGTCATCGAGATGGACGCTGCCTCGAACACCGGCATCGACGACGTCCGCGAGATCATCGAAAGCGTGCGCTACCGGCCCGTTTCGGCCCGCACCAAGGTCTACATCATCGACGAAGTCCACATGCTGTCCAAGCAGGCGTTCAACGGCCTGCTGAAGACGCTCGAGGAGCCGCCCGAACACGTCCGTTTTCTGTTCGCCACGACCGAAATCGAAAAAGTGCCCGTGACGGTGAGGTCGCGGTGCCAGAGGTTCGATCTGCGGCGCATCGAATCCTCGGTGATGATCCGTCACCTCGCGGGCATCTGCGGCAAGGAAGGCGTGGCCGTCGAAGACGAGGCGCTGGCGCTGGTGGCGCGCGCGGCCGAAGGCTCCGTGCGCGACGCCCTGTCGCTGCTCGACCAGGCCATCGCGCATGGCTCCAGTCTCGGCGAAAGCGCCATCGGGGCCGCGACCATCCGCAACATGCTGGGCGTCGCCGATCGCGCCGGCATCGTCGACCTGTTCGAATCCGTCATGAAGGGCGACATCGCCACGGCGCTTCTGGCGCTGAAGGACCAGTACGACCAGGGAGCCGATCCCGCGCTCATCCTGTCCGATCTGGCCGAATTCGTGCATTTCGTCACGCGCCTGAAGCTCATTCCGGACTTCCGGCCCGATGCGTCGGTGACACAGCACGAACTGGCCCGCGGCCGTGCCTTCGCGGGCGTGCTCGGCCTGCCGATTCTGACCCGAGCCTGGCAGATCCTGTCCAAAGGCATCCAGGACGTGCGCGAAAACCCGCGTCCGTTGGCAGCGGCCGACATGGTGCTGGTGCGCCTCGCCTATGCGGCCGACTTGCCGACTCCCGAGGACGTGCTCCGCCGGCTTGCCGACGCGCCGGCCCGCCCCGCGGCCCTGCCTGCCGGTCCCGCGACCGGCAATGGCGGCTCGGGAGCCAACGCCATGGCGCAGGGCGCGGCCATGCGCGCGCCGGCGCTCGTCGCGCAATCGGCGCCCCGCTCGCAATTGGCCACCGCTCCGCAGGCGGCCGCCGGCCCGCGTGTGAACAGCATCGCCGACATGATCGCGCTGGCCGCCGCCAACCGCGACATCCAGACCAAGATCGCGCTGGAGCGGGACGTTCGGCTCGTGCGGCTGGAAGAGGGCTCGTTCGAATTTTCGCTCGCGCCCGGCGCATCCCCGGCCATCGCCCAGACGTTGATGCGCAAGCTGCAGGAATGGACCGGCATCCGCTGGATGGTTGCGGTCTCGACAGACGCGGGAGCGCCGACCATCCGCGAAGTCGCCGCCGCGAAGGAAACCGAGCGCATGACCGGCGTCCGCGCCGAGCCGCTGGTGCGCAGCGTGCTGGAGCGTTTTCCAGGCGCCGAAATCGTCGCCATCCGGACGATCGAGGAAGAACCCGCGCCGACCACGTTCCAGCCGGCCGCCACACCCAGCGATGAAGTCGCCTACACAGATTCGATCACCAGCGAAGACGACGAAGATTTTTAGGGAGCCACACCATGAAGGACATGTTCGGATTGATGAAGCAGGCCCAGGCCATGCAGAGCAAGATGCAGGACATGCAGGCCGAGCTCGAGACCCTGACGGTCGACGGGCAGTCGGGCGGCGGTCTCGTGCGGGTCACGCTCACCGCCAAGGGCGCCATGAAGGCGATCTCGATCGATGCCTCGCTGATGACGCCCGGCGAGCAGGAAATCGTCGAGGATCTCGTGGTCACGGCGCATGAGGACGCGCGCCGCAAGGGCGAGGTGCTGGTCGAGGCCCGCATGAAGGACATCACCGCCGGCCTGCCGCTGCCTCCCGGCATGAAGCTGCCGTTCTGATGCGCAGGGGCGTGACCGGCGGGAGCTGCTGATGTCCGAACGTGTCGCCGGGCCGGAAATCCAGCGCCTGATCCAGTTGCTCGCGCGGCTTCCCGGGCTCGGCCCGAGGTCGGCTCGTCGCGCCGCGCTGCATCTCATCCGCAAGCGCGACGAATTGCTCGGACCGCTCGCCGACGCCATGCATGTGGCGCGCGAGCGGATCGTCACCTGCACGTCCTGCGGCAACGTCGACACGAGCGATCCCTGCACGATCTGTCGCGACGAGCGCCGCGACCCAACGCTGTTGCTCGTGGTCGAAACGGTGGCGGACCTCTGGGCGCTCGAGCGCGCGGCGGCCATCCGGGCCAAATATCACGTTCTGGGCGGCACGCTCTCGCCGCTCGACGGCGTCGGCCCGAAAGACCTGAACCTGTCCTCGCTGGTCGAGCGCGTCTCCGGGGGGGACGTGCGGGAAGTCATTCTGGCGGTGAACGCCACGGTCGACGGCCAGACCACCGCGCATTACGTCACCGATCTGCTTTCGCATCTGGACGTGCGCATCACCCGCCTGGCCCATGGCGTGCCGGTGGGCGGAGAGCTCGACTATCTGGACGACGGCACGCTTGCGGCTGCGATCCGTCAAAGAACGGATTTCTGACGGAATTCGGCCAAAGCTCGGCCTGAAACACTCTGTAAACCATTGTGACCAGCAGGGTGGAACTGGTCTGCTTGCAGCCGGTTGCTCTGGCGATCCCTTTTTTCATGGAGACAGATCGATGACCACCGGATTGAAGAAGATGATGGGCGGAACGCTCGCCGCCGTCACGCTGGCCGGTTCGCTCGTCGCCTTCGCACCGAGCGCCGAGGCGCAGTATCGGCGTTATCACCATCACCGCGGCGGCAATGGCGGCGCAGTGGCGGCCGGCGTCGTCGGTGGCCTGGCTCTGGGGGCGCTTGCCGCTGGAGCTTACTCATCGCCCGGCTACGCGGCCCCGGCTTACGGCTACGGCCCTGCATACCGCGATTGTTATTTCACCACCCAGCGCGCCTGGGATGGCTATGGCTGGGTTCGCGAGCGTGTCCGCGTCTGCGAGTGAGAAGAAAAGAGTTCTGCGTAAAATCGAAAAGCCGGCCCTCCCGAGGGTCGGCTTTTTTGTATGTGGCGCTCCCATGCAGGATGCGCCTTACTCCGCCGCGAGGTCGAGCTTTCCGGCCTGCTGAAATTCGAGCTGGTCGATCCTGTCGCCGCGCTTGCCGATTTTGTCGGTCGTGACGTTGATCTGCGCGACGTCGTCCTGCGCCTGGCGGAAATGCGTGTCGAGTTTGCCGACGCGCTCTTTCAGCCGGGCGACGTCGGCCAGCAGATGCCGCACTTCGTTCTGGATGACATGCGACTGTTCGCGCATGCGCGCGTCCCGGACCAGGGACTGCGTGACCTGGATCGCCATCATCAGCAATGACGGCGACAGGATGACCACGCGCGCGCGATGGGCGCGCTGGATCACGTCGTCGAAATGCTCGATCAGATCGGCATAGATCGACTCGGACGGCACGAAGATCATCGCAATGTCCTGCGTCTCGCCCGGCAGGAGATACCGCTCCGACACGTCCTTCACGTGCTTTCCGAGATCCGTCCGCACGCGCGCCTGCGCGGCTTTGCGCGCCTCGTCGTGCGCGGCATCCCGCAAGGCCGTGAAGGCCTCGAGCGGAAACTTGGCGTCCACCGCCAGCACGCGATGGTCGCCGGGCAGACGGATCACGCAATCGGGCCGCGTCCGGTTCGAGAGCGTGAATTGGAAGTCGTAGGCGTCTGGCGGCAGACCGTCGCGGACGATCGCCTCCATGCGGCCCTGGCCGAACGCTCCGCGGCTCTGCTTGTTGGCGAGAATGTCCTTCAGCGATACGACTTCCTGGGTCAGGCCGGTCAGCCGCGCCTGCGCGGCGTCGATCACCGCCAGTCGTTCGCCGAGCCTGGCCAGATTGTCGGTCGTGGCCTTGCTGCTCGTCTCGAGCCCCTGGCCGACCCGCAGGCCCACGGAATCGAGCCGATCCGTCAGCACGCGCGCCAGATCGACCTGCCGCGAACTCAGGACCTCCGCCATCGTCTGCAGTCGCCCGGACAATTCGGCATTCTGCCGACCAAGATCGGCCATCTTGTCGTCGAGCTCATGCTGGCGCTCGCGCGCCGCCGCGGCCTCTTCGGCCTGCTCGCGCCTCGCGCGGTTGAGCGACAGTCCCACCACCAGAAACGCCAGCAGCAGCGCCCCCGCGAGCGCCAGCCCCGCGTCAGACCAGGTGACGGGAATGTCTCCGACGAGAAAGAGGATGCGATCCATGACGGAACTCTAGCGCGATTCTTTCCCGCTGTCGAACAAAGCACGAACGGAAGCCCGCGATTGACCCGTTGCCGCATCGCGCTTATGTGCAGCCCATCCCGAGACATCCATGCCCCGAGCGAACTCCATGGCCCTTCTTCCGATCATCAGCCTGCCCGACCCTCGCCTCCGCCTGGTGTCCGAGCCGGTCGGCGAGGTCGACGCCGAGGTGCGCCGTCTGATGGACGACATGCTCGAGACCATGTACGACGCGCCCGGCATCGGGCTCGCGGCCATCCAGGTGGCGGTTCCGCGCCGCGTGGTGGTGCTCGACACGGCCAAGAAAGACGATCCGCCCGAGCCGATCTTCCTCGCCAACCCGGAAATCGTCTGGGCCTCGGACGTGCTGTCGATCTATGAGGAAGGCTGCCTGTCGATCCCGGAATATTACGAGGAGGTCGAGCGGCCCGACCGGGTGCGCGTGCGCTTCCTCGACCGGGCCGGCAAGCAGCAGGAGATCGAGGCCGACGGCCTGCTCGCCACCGCGATCCAGCACGAGATCGACCATCTGAACGGCGTGCTCTTCATCGACCACATTTCTCGGCTGAAGCGCGAGCGCGTCATCCGCAAGTTTTCCAAGGTCGCGCGCCGTCTCGGCCCCGGCGAACGCCCGGAAGCCTGAGGCGATGCGCATCGTCTTCATGGGAACGCCCGACTTCGCCGTTCCGGTGATGACCGAGATTCTCGGGCAGGGACACGAGATCGTCGCGGTCTACACGCGCGCCCCGAAGCCGGCCGGACGCGGCATGGACCTGCGCCCGTCACCCGTCCATGCGCTCGCCGAGGATTTCGGCTGTCCGGTCTTCACGCCGAAAAGCCTGCGGACCGAAGAGGCGGCGGAGATCTTCCGGTCGCACGCCGCCGACGTCGCCGTCGTGGTAGCCTACGGCCTCATCCTGCCTCTTGCCATTCTCGAGGCTCCGCGGCTCGGCTGCCTCAACCTGCATGGCTCGCTGCTGCCGCGCTGGCGCGGCGCGGCTCCAATCCAGCGCGCCATCATGGCGGGAGACCGCGAGACCGGCGTCATGGTCATGCGCATGGAGGAGGGGCTCGACACCGGGCCGGTCGGCATGGCCGAGCGCGTCGTCATCACGGACGACATGTCGGCGGGTGAGTTGCACGACCGCCTTTCCGTCATCGGCGCGGACCTGATGGTGCGGGCGCTGGCGGCCCTCGCGCGCGACTCGCTGCAGTTCACGCCTCAATCCGAGGTCGGCGTCACCTACGCGCACAAGATCGAAAAGTCCGAAGCCCGCATCGACTGGACGCGCGCCGCCAGGAGCCTGCACGATCACGTGCGAGGATTGTCGCCGTTTCCCGGCGCTTTCTTCGAGGTCGATCTCGGCCGCGGGCCGGAACGCGTCAAGGTTCTGCGCGCAAAACCCTGCGAAGGCGCAGGCGCGCCGGGTGACGTGCTCGACGATGCGCTCGCCATCGCCTGCGGCACAGGCGCCTTGCGGCTTCTCGAAGTCCAGCGCGCCGGCAAGCAGCCCATGAAGGCGGATGAATTTCTGCGCGGCGCACGCCTGACACGCGGCGCCCGGCTCGTCGTGCCGGGCTGATGGCGCGCTACCGGCTCGACATCGAATATGACGGAACGCTCTTCGTCGGCTGGCAGCGGCAGGCCAACGGTCTGGCGGTCCAGCAGGTGATCGAGGATGCGCTCCTGGCGGTCGATGGCTCGCCCGTCGTCATCCGGGGGGCGGGCCGCACCGACACCGGCGTGCACGCCACCGCGCAGGTCGCCCATGCGGATCTTCTGAAGGACTGGCGCGGCGACAGATTGCGCGACGCCGTCAATGCCCGTATGCGCCCGCATGCCGTTGCGGTCATGCAGGCCACGCGGGTCGACGACGAGTTCGACGCGCGTTTCTCGGCCATCCGCCGACGCTATCTCTACCGCATCGTCAACCGTCGCGCGCCACTCACCATCGATGCGCACCGCGCCTGGCTGGTGAAGCGACCGCTCGATGCGGAGGCCATGCACGAGGCCGCGCAATTGCTGCTCGGCAAGCACGATTTCTCGACCTTCCGCGATTCCGATTGCCAGGCCGCGAGTCCCATCCGCACGCTCGAGCGGCTCGACGTGTCGCGCATCGGCGACGAACTGCACGTCTACGCCTCGGCGCGTTCGTTCCTGCATCATCAGGTGCGCTCGATGGTGGGGTCGCTTGAACATGTCGGCTCGGGCAAGTGGCGGCCGCGCCAGTTGCGCGAGGCGCTGGATGCGAAAAGCCGGCATCGCTGCGGCACGGTCGCGCCCGCCGCCGGGCTTTACCTCATCGGCGTCGATTACTGATCAGACCATGGCGCGCAGGATGCCGATGCCCACGAGACCGTCGCCCGCCGCCAGCATCAAGGCGGCGCTGCTGGTGAGGCCGAGCGTCACCTTGGTGGAGAACCAGCGCATCTGCATGATCAGCACGATGGACGCGACGCTGTAGAGGGTCGCGAGCGCGGGCGTCGCCCAGCCGATGGCGAACAGCAGCGCCGGCAGGGTCAGCAAGGCCGCAGCCAGCACGAAGGACCAGTTGCACACGATGATGAAGGGCACGAGCCGCGCCCACGAGTCGCGTTTCAGAAAGGCGATGCCGAGCAGCGGCAGCGTCAGCCAGAGAGCCGCCAGGTGGAAGGCCGTGCGCGCGACGACCGCTGGATCGTCGAACAGGCCGGACAATTGGCCGGTCTCCAGCCTGTCGGCGGCCAGCCAGATGATGGCGGCAGGCGCCGTCAGAAGAGGCGCGCCGAAGCTGCGCCAGAACGGCGCCTCCCCGAATTCGAAGCGGGAGAGGCCCTGCGCCCGCCGGTTCAGGAGATCCCAGGATCCGCCCAGCGAACGCGCGATTTCATCTGCTGCGAGAAACATGTGCCGGCGCCCTGAAATCAGGCTACCAACACTCGACTTTAGTTGTAGTTCGATCCGAAGCAAGATGTTGCACTGCAATATCGCGAAAATCACCCAGCTGTGATCAGGCGAAATAGCTGTGCAGCACGCGACCGTAGATGGCGCTGAGCTGCTCGAGGTCGGACACGGCGCAGCGCTCATCCACGGCATGCATGGTCGACCCCACCAGTCCGAACTCCACGACCGGGCAGTGAGCCTGGATGAACCGCGCATCCGACGTGCCGCCCGAGGTCGACAGCACCGGGTTGCGGCCGGTCTCGGCCACGATGGCGGCCGCTACCTGGTCGACGAAGGGTCCCGGCGTCGTCAGGAATGCCACCGCATTGGTCGGGTCGAAGCTCAGCTCGATTCGCGCCGTTCCCGCGGCTTCCGCCACTCTGCGGCGGATCTCCGTCTCGAGGCTCTGCGGCGTCCAGAGATCGTTGAAACGGATGTTGAACGTGGCGCGCGCCTCGGCTGGAATGACGTTGGTGGCCGGGTTGCCCACGTCCACCGTCGTGATCTCGAGATTGCTGGGTTCGAAATGATCCGTGCCGGCGTCGAGCGGCGCACCCTTCAGGGCCGCAAGCACGCGCACCATCGCGTCGACAGGATTGTCCGCCAGATGCGGATAGCCGACGTGCCCCTGCTTGCCCCGCACCAGGATGCGGCCGGTCAGCGACCCTCGCCGCCCGATCTTGATCATGTCGCCGAGGGCCGCCGGGTTGGTCGGCTCGCCGAGAAGGCAATGATCGAAGCGTTCGCCGCGCTGCGCCGCCCAGTCGAGCAGTTTCACGGTGCCGTTGACCGCCGGGCCTTCCTCGTCGCCCGTCACCAGGAAGGCGATCGAACCCCGGGGCGCGCCATTTTGCGCGACATGGCCGACGGCGGCCGCGAGGCACGCCGCAAGCCCGCCCTTCATGTCGACCGCGCCCCGGCCCCAGACCATGCCGTCCGCCACCTCGGCCGAAAACGGGTCGAAGCGCCATGCGGCGGCGTCGCCGGGCGGCACCACGTCGGTGTGGCCGGCGAACAGCAGGCAGGGTGAGCCGGTTCCGATCCGCGCATACAGATTGTCGACGTCGGGGGTGCCGGGCTCGCCGAATCGAACGCGTTCCACCGCAAAGCCCGCCGGCTCGAGAACGCGCGCCACGACGTCCAGCGCGCCTTCGTCGCGCGGCGTGACGGAGGCGCAGCGGATCAGGTCACGGGCGATCTCGAGGGCGGATGGCGCGGGCATGAGGCCTCAGACGAGCGGACGGTCGGCTCCCGGCTTCATGCCGAGTTCCACGATGACCCACAGGATCACGAGCAGCAGGACGATGTCGAGAGCCCCGGTGGTCCAGCCCGGGATCGTCTCGGGCACGCGTGGCTGCACCCAGTGCAGCGCGCCGGCCAGCAGCGCCAGCAGCAGCGGCAGCCCCGCCAGACCTGGCCTACGGCCACGATCGCGGAACCGCTTGGCCGAGAGATTGTACCAGCAGATGGCCGCGATCAGCACCACGAACGCATAGACCATCAGATAGAGGTAGACTGACAGCGCGGTCGGGTCGACGAGCCCGCGTCGCGCCAGATCCGTGGTGGCGAGCGGCGCGATGGCGAGCCAGATCGCCGTCGTCACCGCCACCACGCCACCGATCACGGCGCTGCCCAGCCACCAGACTTCGCGGTTCACCACGCCCTTGTCGGTGCGGAACAGAAACCGAAATCCCTCGCCGCGAAGCCGGAGCGCCATCAATCCCTCAAAAGTTCGTTGATGGCGGTCTTGGAGCGCGTCTGCGCATCCACCGTCTTGACGATCACGGCGCAATAGAGCGACGGCCCGGGCGTGCCGTCGGGCAGGGGGCGGCCCGGCAGGTTGCCCGAGACCACGACCGAATAGGGCGGCACATAGCCGACGTGGATCTGGCCCGTGGCGCGGTCGATGATCTTGGTCGATGCGCCGATGAACACGCCCATGGCCAGCACGGAGCCCTCGCCCACGACGACGCCCTCGACGACCTCGGAGCGGGCGCCGATGAAGCAATTGTCCTCGATGATCGTCGGATTGGCCTGCAGCGGCTCGAGCACGCCGCCGATGCCGACGCCGCCCGACAGATGCACGTTCTTGCCGATCTGCGCGCAGGAGCCGACGGTCGCCCAGGTGTCCACCATCGTGCCGCCGTCGACATAGGCGCCGAGATTGACGAAGGAGGGCAGCAGCACGACGCCCGGCGCAATATAGGCCGAGCGGCGTACGATGGCGCCCGGCACCGAGCGGAAGCCCGCCGCGCCATGTTCGGCCGCGCCCCAGCCCTCGAATTTCGACGGCACCTTGTCCCACCAGCTCGAACCGCCGGGACCGCCGGAAATCGGCGCCATGTCGTTGAGCCGGAACGACAGCAGCACGGCCTTCTTGAGCCATTGATTGACCTTCCAGGAGGAAGCGCCGGTCTGTCCGGGAATTTTTTCGGCGACGCGCGCCTTGCCGGTGTCGAGCAGCAGCAGCGCCTCGTTCACCGCGTCGCGGATCTCGCCCTTGGTCGACGGGCCGACATCGTTACGCGCCTCGAAAGCGGCTTCGATGGTCTTTTCGAGGTCTGCGAGCGACATGGGTGCGGTCCCTTTCGATGGCTGCGATGGCGTGCAGCGTCCTTAGCAAGGGTTGCGACGCCTGTCACGCGGCGCGCCATTGGTGGAACGGGCGACGGTTGGTCATCGAATGGCATCGATCAGGCGTCTGAGTGGCCGGCAACTACCAGCACGCAGGCTCTCGATGGAGATGGATTGCCGCGTCGCTTCGCTCCTCGCAAGGACGAGTTGTGCCTCCACGGGATTGACGAAGCCAACCTGTTTTCAACGTCATTGCGAGCGGAGCGCGGCAATCCAGCAGCGGCTTGGCTGCGCTTTGGGCGTGAGAGCGGAGCGGCACGTCAACCCCGGTCGATCAACCCGGCCAAAAAACCTTCCAGATCGTTGGTCACGAACTCCACGTGCGCCGCATCGGCCCCGGCGATTTCCCAGGGCTCGCGTGGATCGTCCTGGCCGAGTTTCGGCACCACCAGCGTCGTCACCATGCCGCGCGCGTGCGGGACGACCAGATTGTGCGAAATGTCCTCGAACATGGCGGCGCGGGCCGGCTCGACCGCGTGCCGGTCGAAGAAGCGCTGGTAGGTCTCGGCTGCTGGCTTGGGCACGAGATCCGCCGCCACGATGTCGAAAATATCCTCGAACATCTCGTGGATGCCGAGCTTTTCGGCCGTGCGCAGCGCATGTTCGCGCGATCCGTTGGTGAGGATCAGCTTGCGGCCCGGCAGTTCGGTGATGGCCTTGGCGAGACTGTGGTTGGGCAGCAGCGAAGAGCGGTCGATGTCGTGCACGAAAGCGAGAAACTCGTCCGAGGAGATTTCATGCTCCTCCATCAGG
Source organism: Hyphomicrobiales bacterium (assembly GCA_028290705.1). Lineage (GTDB taxonomy): Bacteria > Pseudomonadota > Alphaproteobacteria > Rhizobiales > Beijerinckiaceae > Terripilifer. Next base: position 2,002 of record JAQGJH010000090.1, on the reverse strand, counting down.
CCCCGCAGCGTGGTGCCGTAGCGCTGGTAGTAATATTTCTGCAGCGCGCGGGACGACAGGCCGTCCAGCCCGAAGAGCTGCGCGAGGAAATGCGTGATCCGCGCGTCGATCTTCGGCCAGAGATCGCTGCCCGCCGGATAGAGCGTGTTGTCGAGATCGAACACCCAGGTGTCGACGTGCGAAAAGCGCGTCACGGTCTCGGGCGGCAGAACCGGCAGCGTGGGGGCGGCGCCGGACGCGCCGGCGGCCCGGGGCTTGGCCTCCGGCGCCGTCGGATCGAATGCGTCTCCCGGTCGTTTGATGTCCGTCACCGCGTGATGAGCGTTCCCGCGCCATGGTCCGTGAGCAACTCGACCAGCACCGCATGCGGGGCCTTGCCGTCGAGGATGACCACGCCTTCGACGCCCTGTTCGAGCGCGTAGATGCATGTTTCGACCTTCGGGATCATGCCGCCCGTGATCGTGCCGTCGGCAATCAGCCGCCGGAGGTCATCAACGCGCAGTTCCTTGATCAGGTTCCGGTCCTTGTCGAGCACGCCCGGCACGTCCGTCAGGAACAGCAGCCGCTTGGCCCCGAGCGCGCCCGCGATGGCGCCCGCGAACGTGTCGGCGTTGACGTTGTAGGTCTCGCCGTCCGCTCCCATGGCGACGGGGGCCAGCACCGGGATGAGCTCCCGGCCCAGCACCTGGTCGAGCACGGTGGTGTCCACTTTGTCGGGCTCGCCCACGAAGCCGAGATCGACGTGCCGCTCGATGTTGGAGCCGGGATCGACCACGGTGCGGGTCACCTTGCGGGCCGTCACCATGTTGCCGTCCTTGCCGCAAAGCCCGATGGCCCGGCCGCCCTCGGCATTGATGTAGCCGACGATCTGCTTGTTGATCGAGCCCGCCAGCACCATCTCGACGATCTCGACCGTGGCGCGATCGGTGATGCGCAGGCCTGCGGCGAATTCGGACTTGATGCCGAGCTTGGCCAGCATGGCGCCGATCTGCGGCCCGCCGCCGTGCACCACGACCGGATTGACGCCCGACTGTTCGAGCAGAACCATGTCCTTGGCGAACTGCCGCGCCACGTCCTCGTCGCCCATGGCGTGACCGCCATACTTCACCACGATCGTCGCATCGTCGTAGCGCAGCATGTGCGGCAGAGCCTGCATCAGGGTCTCGGCCTGTTCCTGCGGACTGCCCTTCGTCGCCTCGGTCATCGCGTCTGTTCCTCGTGTGCGGGCAGACTTGTAGCGGCTCGCCGGCGCAAGCTCAATCCGCCCGGCCCGTAGAGATCAGAGCGGCGCGCCCCGTTCGGTCAGCAGCCGCGCCACCCCTTCGCGGAGGTCCGCGATTCCATCGCCCGTTTCCGACGAGGTGAAGATCACCTCCGGGTGCGCCGCAGGGCGCTTGGCCAGGCCGGCCAGCACGCTCTCCACGCGCGCATCGACGTCCGATTTCTTGACCTCGTCCTTCTTGGTCAGGATCACCTGGTAGGACATGGCGGACGAGTCGAGGAGGTCGAACATTTCGAGATCGGGCGGCTTCAGTCCGTGCCGGCCGTCGATCAGCACGTAGACGCGCGCCAGCGACGCGCGGCCGCGTAGATAGGCGTGCATCAGCTTCGTCCAGGAACTGATCTTTTCCTTCGACGCGGAGGCGAAGCCATAGCCGGGCATATCGACGAGACGCAGGATTTCCTCGCCCGGAATCCCGACCGTGAAAAAGTTGAGCTGCTGCGTGCGTCCGGGCGTGTTCGACGTGCGGGCCAGCGCCTTGCGCCCGGTCAGCGCGTTCAGCAGCGAGGATTTACCGACGTTGGATCGGCCCGCGAAGGCGATCTCGGTCGGTCCCATCGGCGGAAGCCCGTCGATCTTGGCCGCCGCCCAGATGAATTCGCACGGGCCGGCAAACAGCTTGCGGCCCTTTTCGCGCAGGTCGGCGGCGTCCGTCATTGTGTCTCTTTCCGGCGGCGACGGGGAACATCCCCGGCGCGGCCCCGTCGATCGGCTGCGATG
>JAQGJH010000058.1 GCA_028290705.1 Hyphomicrobiales bacterium | reverse complement strand
ACTTCCAGACCGGCAAGCTGACGAAGTCCAAGTCGTCCTACGAGCATCCGCAGCCGCACGCCTGCTTCATCCAGTCGGTCGCCGACGACCTCGTCAACGAGGGCGGCATCATGGACCTGTGGGTGCGTGAAGCGCGCCTCTTCAAGTACGGCTCGGGCACCGGCTCCAACTTCTCGAAGCTGCGCGGCGAGAATGAAAAGCTCTCGGGCGGCGGCAAGTCTTCCGGCCTGATGTCCTTCCTGAAGATCGGCGACCGTGCGGCGGGCGCCATCAAGTCGGGCGGCACCACGCGCCGTGCGGCGAAGATGGTGGTGGTCGACGCCGACCATCCGGACATCGAATCCTACATCGACTGGAAGGTGAAGGAGGAGGAGAAGGTCGCCTCGCTCGTCACCGGCTCCAAGATCGTCAAGCGGCACATGAAGGCCGTGATGAAGGCCTGCGTGAATTGCGAAGGCCCGAACGACGATTGCTATGCGCCCGAGAAGAACCCGGCGCTCAAGAAAGCCATCAAGCTCGCCCGCCGGGACGCGGTGCCGGACAATTACATCAAGCGCGTCATCCAGTTCGCCCGCCAGGGCTATACCGAGATCGCGTTCGACACCTATGACACCGACTGGGATTCGGAAGCCTATCTGACGGTCGCGGGGCAGAACTCGAACAATTCGGTTCGCGTCACCGATGACTTCCTGCGCGCCGTCGAGCAGGACAGCGACTGGAACCTGATCCGCCGGACGGACGGCAAGGTCGCCAAGACCCTGAAGGCGCGGAACCTCTGGGACAAGATCGGTTATGCCGCCTGGGCTTCCGCCGATCCGGGCATCCAGTATCACACGACCATCAACGACTGGCACACCTGCCCGGCGTCGGGGCCGATCAATGCGTCGAACCCCTGTTCAGAATACATGTTCCTCGACGACACCGCCTGTAACCTCGCGTCGCTGAACCTGCTGCAGTTCCGCGATCCGGCGAACGGCATTTTCGACATCGTCGCCTACGAGCATGCGGTCCGGCTGTGGACCGTCGTGCTGGAAGTCTCGGTGCTGATGGCGCAGTTCCCCTCCAAGGAAATCGCGCGCCTGTCCTACGAGTACCGCACGCTCGGGCTCGGCTACGCCAACGTCGGCGGCCTGCTCATGTCCTCGGGCATTGGCTACGACTCGGACGAGGGCCGCGCCATCTGCGGCGCGCTGACGGCGATCATGACCGGCGTCTGCTACGCGACCTCCGCCGAAATGGCGAAGGAACTCGGCCCCTTCCCGGGGCATGCGCCGAACGCCCAGCACATGCTGCGCGTCATCCGCAACCATCGTCGCGCCGCTCATGGCGAGGCCGAAGGTTACGAGAAGCTGCATGTCGCCCCGGTGGCGCTCGACCATGCGACGCTCGCGAAAATGCCCAGGAACGGCGCGGTCTTCGCCGAACATGCGCGCAAGGCCTGGGATCTGGCGTTGTCGCTCGGCGAGCAGCACGGCTATCGCAATGCGCAGGTCACCGTCGTGGCTCCCACGGGCACGATCGGCCTCGTGATGGATTGCGACACGACCGGCATCGAGCCGGACTTCGCGCTGGTGAAGTTCAAGAAGCTCGCGGGCGGCGGGTACTTCAAGATCATCAACCGCGCCGCGCCCGAGGCCCTGCGGGCGCTCGGCTACGGCGAGGCGCAGATCGCCGAAATCGAAGCCTATGCGGTCGGCCATGCCTCCATGCGCCAGTCGCCGGGCGTCAACCACGGGAGCCTGCGGGCGCGCGGGTTCACCGACGAGAAGCTGGAGGCGCTGGAGAAGACCCTCGCGGGCGCGTTCGACATCAAGTTCGTGTTCAACAAATGGGCTCTGGGCGCGGACTTCCTGACCGGCGCGCTGAAGGTGCCGGCCGAGAAGCTCGAAGATCCGAGCTTCGAGCTGCTGCCGTTCCTCGGCTTCTCCAAGGCCGAGATCGACGCCGCCAACGTGCACGTCTGCGGAGCGATGACGCTGGAAGGCGCGCCGCATCTGAAGGTCGAGCATTATTCGGTGTTCGATTGCGCCAATCCGTGCGGACGCACGGGCAAGCGTTATCTGTCGGTCGAGAGCCACATCCGCATGCTGGCCGCCGCGCAGCCGTTCATCACGGGTGCGATCTCGAAGACGATCAACATGCCCAACGACGCGACCGTGGAGGATTGCAAGGACGCCTACGTGCTGTCCTGGCGTCTGGCGCTCAAGGCCAATGCGCTCTATCGCGACGGCTCGAAACTGTCGCAGCCGCTGAACTCGCAGCTCATCGCCGACGATGAGGACGAGGACGACGAGATGGCCGAGACGATCGCGGCCATGCCGCTGGCGGCGCGGACCTCGCACATCGCCGAAAAGATCGTCGAACGGATCGTCGAGCGTGTCGAGCGCACGCGCGAACGCGAGCGTCTTCCCGACCGGCGCAAGGGCTACACCCAGAAAGCCGTGGTGGGCGGCCACAAGGTGTATCTGCGCACCGGCGAATATGTGGACGGGCGCATCGGCGAGATCTTCATCGACATGCACAAGGAGGGCGCGGCCTTCCGGAGCCTGATGAACAATTTTGCGATCGCGATCTCGGTCGGCCTGCAATATGGCGTGCCGCTCGATGAATATGTCGACGCGTTCACGTTCACCCGCTTCGAACCGGCGGGCTTCGTGCAGGGCAATGACGCGATCAAGAACGCGACGTCGATCCTCGACTACGTGTTCCGCGAACTGGCGATCTCCTATCTCGGCCGCAACGATCTCGCGCATGTCGATCCTTCCGACATCGGCGACACCGTCATCGGCAAGGGCGAAGACCAGAGCCGTCCGCAATCGCCCGCCGCCAACGCGACCTCGCGCTTCGTGTCGCGCGGCTTCGTGCGCTCCAAGACCGACAAGCTGATGCTCGTGCAGGGCGGGTTCGAAGCCGCCGCGCAGGAGGTCATGGGCCTCGCCACCGACGGGGCCACGGCCCTGAAGAGCGAAGTCATGACCTATCGCGACGAGCTGACGGCGGCGACGACCGCGGAGTTCGAGCAGCTCAGCTGGTCGACCCCCTCCCCGGCCCCCAAAGCCTCGGCGGCCGACAAGCGCGCCGAAGCCCGGATGAAGGGCTATGTCGGAGAAGCCTGCCCCGAATGCGCGAACTTCACGCTCGTGCGCAACGGCACGTGCCTCAAGTGCGACACGTGCGGCAGCACGACCGGGTGCAGCTGAGAGGTCGTCGACACGGCCTGATGTGTGGGGGTCGCGCCATTCAATGTCGATGCCCGGCGCTGCTTCTCACGCAAGTGGAGTGCGACCCCCACCCTTGTTCCCTCCCCACAAGGGGGAGGGAGACGCACGAGGAGCGACGCGCTTTTCCCGAGGCTCCGTGCCGGGCCTCGTCATCGCGAGCGGAGCGACGCGCGATCCAGCAGCGCCGGCGCCGACAAGTCTCGCCCGATCGGGCCGCGCGAGGCGCACTCATCTCCCTCCCCCATGTGGGGAGGGCCGGGGTGGGGGTCGCGCCATTCAATGTCGATGGACG
>JAQGJH010000028.1 GCA_028290705.1 Hyphomicrobiales bacterium | reverse complement strand
GTGACGCGAAAGCCGGATTGTAGAGCTTCAGGCGCCCGTCGGTGCCAAACACCGCCACACCTTCCTTCAGCGAGTCGAGCGTTTCGCCCTGCACGCGAATGAGCGCGTTGTAGCGCGACTCGAGATGGAAGCGTTCGGTGACGTCGTCGAACAGGTAGGTGACGCCGCCCTGCGGGTTCGGATTAACGACGGTGCGCAGCGTGCGCCCGTCGGGCAGATACCAGACGTGTTCGCTCGTCTCGACCGACTGGTAAGCGGCCATGAGGCCCGCCTTCCAGCTGCGGAAATCGGCCTGCTCGGGAAGACGTCCTTCGGCGCGCAGGCGATCGAGGATCTCGCCGTCGAAGGGAAACTGATGCAGGAATGCGGCATCAAGGGACCAGAGCTGCCGATAGGCGGCATTGTGGAACACGAGCTTGCGATGGCGATCGAAGATCGCGACCGCGGTCGACAATTGGTCGAGCGTGCGCGCATGCGCGTCCATCTGGCGGCCCAGATCGGCGCGCATTTCTTCCAGTTCCGACACGTCGGTGGCGAATCCGACCGAACCGCCCGGCGCCGGCAGGTCGACGACTTCAAGCATGTGTCGCTGGCCCGCCACTACGGCCGGCACGCGCGCGCACCACACCTGATCGCCCTGACGCGCACGCAGCGCTTCATCGCGTGCGGACAGATCCAGCAATTCGGTCTGCTTCACGAGCGCGTCTTCGCGTCCCTGCGCCTCGGTGGCGCGGAGATATGCGGTGTTGATCCAGACGAGACGGCCTTCATGATCGCGCAGCCACGCGGGACCGGGCGCGGCATCCAGCATGGCGTGAAAAGATTCGAGCTGCATGGCGACCGCGGCGTGGCGGTCGCGCAGACGCGTGAGTTCGAGCCGATCTCCCGACACGTCGCGAATGCGCATGACGGCCCGGCCACTGACGGCGCGGCCCTCGGCTTCCAGATGACGGCCGCTGACGCTCTGCAGCGGCATGCGAAAAGCCTCGCCCCGCAGGCGAAGTCGCTCGACCATGCCTTCGAGTTGCTGGGCTGCCTGTGGCGTCAGCCACGATCCGAACCCCAGCACGCGGCGCGCGATCGGCGCATCGGCCAGGAGCGCGACGTCGCCCTCGATCTCGGGCTCCGCATCGGGCGAACCCCAGGCGATGACGATCTGGGTTTCAGCCGCCAGGAACACCTGCGCGCGATCGAGTTTCGCACGAACGTCCGAGAGTTCGGCGGTCAGTTCGGCTTCGCGCTCGCCCCAGGCCTTGCGCCCCGCGAGATGCAGAAGCGTCGCCACCGTGGCGAAGACTCCGAGCGCGACCGCGACGGAAATGCCCATCACGCCCTGCGGATCGGCGAAGACCATGTTGGCCATGTCGGCCTGAGCCGGGTCGGCCAGAACGTACGACGGTGAGGTCGACGCCATCAGCACGATCGGGATAGGCCGTAGCGCGGTGCATGCGCGTGCCGCGTGCCGCCAACGGTTTCGCCTTCCCATTCCCAGCCTGCCCCTCCGTCCGCCCAAACGACCGGAGTCGTCTCTCGAATCAGGTCACTTTATCTGGTGGGGGCTGCTGTCTGAAAGTGGTTAACGGAACGCAAACGCCCCCGCGTGTCAGGCGGGGGCGCGGATCGTGCGTTTTAATCAGGCGTGTTGCTCAATAGCGATAGTGCTCAGGCTTGAACGGTCCCTGCTCGGGCAGGCCGAGATAGGTGGACTGCTCCTTGGTGAGCTTGGTGAGCTTCACGCCGATCTTGTCGAGATGCAGCGCCGCGACCTTTTCGTCGAGGTGCTTGGGCAGCGTGTAGACCTTTTTCTCGTACTGGCCCTGCTTGGTCCAGAGCTCGATCTGGGCGAGCGTCTGGTTGGTGAAGGATGCCGACATGACGAAGGACGGATGTCCCGTCGCGTTGCCGAGATTCACCAGGCGGCCTTCCGAGAGAAGGATGATGCGGCGGCCCGACGGAAACTCGATCTCGTCGACCTGCGGCTTCACGTTCGACCATTTGAAGTTCTTCAGGCCGGCGACCTGAATCTCCGAATCGAAATGGCCGATGTTGCAGACGATCGCCCGGTCCTTCATCTCGCGCATGTGGTCGACCGTGATGACGTCGACGTTGCCCGTGGCGGTGACGAAAATGTCGGCGCGCTTGGCTGCGTCCTCCATGGTGGTGACTTCATAGCCTTCCATCGCGGCCTGCAGGGCGCAGATCGGGTCGACTTCCGAGACCATGACGCGGCAACCCGCGTTCTTGAGCGAGGCGGCCGAACCCTTGCCGACGTCGCCGAAGCCCGCCACCATGGCGACCTTGCCGGCCATCATGACGTCGGTGCCGCGACGGATGCCGTCGACCAGCGATTCCTTGCAGCCGTAGAGATTGTCGAACTTCGACTTGGTGACCGAGTCGTTGACGTTGATGGCCGGCCACAGCAGCGAGCCGTCCTTCTCCATGTTGTAGAGACGATGCACGCCCGTGGTGGTCTCTTCCGAGACGCCCTTGATGGCCTGGCCGTTGCGCGTGTACCAGCCGGGATTGGACTTGAGGCGCTTCTTGATCGCCGCGAAGAGGATTTCCTCTTCCTCGTTGCCGGGCTTGTCGAGGAAGGCCACGTCGCCCTTCTCGGCGCGCATGCCCAGGTGGATCAGCATGGTGGCGTCGCCGCCGTCATCCAGGATCATGTTCGGGGTGCCGCCATCGGCCCATTCGAAGATCCGGTGCGTGTAATCCCAGTAGTCTTCGAGGCTCTCGCCCTTGATGGCGAAGACCGGCGTGCCCTTGGCGGCAATGGCCGCGGCGGCCTGGTCCTGCGTCGAATAGATATTGCACGACGCCCAGCGGATGTCGGCGCCGAGAGCCTGCAGGGTCTCGATCAGCACGGCGGTCTGGATGGTCATGTGCAGCGAACCGGCGATGCGGGCGCCCTTCAGCGGCTGGCTGGCGCCATATTCGGCGCGGGTCGCCATGAGGCCGGGCATTTCGGTCTCGGCAATGGCGATTTCCTTGCGGCCCCATTCGGCGAGCTTGATGTCGGCGACGACGTAATCGTTGAAGTGAGCGGTCATGTATCCTGCCTCTTTCGCGTGTGGCGGCTCTATAGCAGGTGGCGCCGGAAGCGGCAATAGAGATATAAAGATATCTTTATATTGCTGTCGCGTCAGCTTGTCTCACTGCGCAGGGCGGCCGCATCCAGCCAAAAGACCTCGCCGGCGCTTTCGTGGGTGTCGAGCCAGAGGAACGGCAGATCGGGATATTCGGCCTCCAGGATCTCGCGGCCCTCGCCCATCTCGCACAGCAGGCCGCCGGATTCGGTCAGGTGACGGCCGGCCTCGGCGAGGATGCGGCGGACGATGTCGAGCCCGTCCGGTCCGCCCGCCAGAGCCATGACGGGTTCGTGGCGGTACTCGGCCGGCAGCGCGTCCATGACCTCGGCGTCGACATAGGGAGGGTTGGTGATGATGACGTCGTAGCGCTTGCCGGCGAGCGGCCCGAACAGGTCGCCCTGATAGAGCCTCAGGCGGTCACCCATGCCGCTCTCGGCCACGTTGATCTTCGCCACTTCGAGGGCGTCGGGCGAGAGGTCGACCGCGTCCACATGGGCGTTGGGGAAGGCCTGGGCCGCCAGAATGGCGAGGCACCCCGACCCCGTGCAGAGGTCCAGCGCCATGGTGACGTCCTCGGGCTCGATCAGGATCGGGCCCTCTTCGGTCGAGAACAGGCCGGTGCGCAGCAGTTCGCCGATGTAGGAGCGTGGCACGATCACACGCTCGTCGACGTAGAAGGGCACGCCGCCGACGTAAGCGCGCTTCAGCAGATAGGACGCGGGCTTGCGCGTCGTGACGCGCTCGGCCACCAGCTGGGCCAGGCGCTGGCGTTCCTGCGGGAGCAGGCGGGCGTCGAGGAACGGCTCCAGCTTGTCGATCGGCAGGTGCAGGGCCTCCAGGATGATGAAGGCGGCTTCGTCCAGCGCGTCCGTGGTGCCATGCCCGAAGACGAGATCGTGCGCGCGGAACTGGCTGATGGCGTGGCGCATGAAATCGCGCGGCGTGACGAGTTCGGCCGCGACCTTTGCGGGATCGGGGATCTGGGGACTCGTCATGCGTCGCTCCATTGGCCCGCGCGGGCGTGAGGACTGCGGGCGGCCGCGCGGGTCTATCGCGCGGCGCGGCGCATGTCGAGGCGGCGCTATTCCGGCGGCTCGGGGGCAACGTCCTCGGCCGGCGGCTCCACCAATATCACGACCTTGTCGGCGTAGAACGCGAGATGGCCAGCGATGGCCGCGACCGCCGGGTGCGGCGTCTCGTAGGTCCAGACGGCATTGTCGTCACGTTGCCCATCCGGGCCGACCAGCGAGAAATATCCTGCTTCTCCCTTGTACGGGCAGGTCGTCCGGCGGGTGCTGGGCTCGAACATCTCCATCCGGGCATCCTCACGGGGGACGTAGATGACCGCCGGATAAGAGGCCTCGCGCAGCAGCAGCGCGCGGCCCGTGCTGGCGATCTGGTGCTGGCCCCACAAAACCCGCACCCAGTCTTCCGCAGGCTCGATGTCGATCGGATGGTCGGCCCCTGGCTGTTTCATCGTTTCCGTCCTTTGAGTCGGCGCGCGGGTCGCGTTGCATGACAATGCGCGAGCCGGCGATCGGCTGCCGGGTTAATGACCGGACAGCGCAGCCTTAACCTTAATTCAACAAGTTCTGATCACCATGATCACATGTGAGTTCGTCTGTTCAGTCGAGTGCCGCCGGGGGGCGAAATGGTTCGAGACGCATTTTATGCCAGCCGCGATTTCTGGGCGGGCGCGAGCATCGGCCTGGCCTTGCTCGCCTTGACCGTTCTGTTCCTGGCGGCCAAGCGCTACCTGACCACCACGATCCGGGCGCGGATCGCCGAGCGCGTCGCCCGAGACTTCGTGCTCGCGAACGAGATCTTCGATCTGCTGCGTGTGAGCGGCGCTCCCCACGAGCAGCGCGACGAAGATTTCTTCGAGCAATTGCAGGCGCGTGTCGAAGCGCACTCGGGATTCTTCCAGAACCTCCTCGATGAGCGGCAGCGGTTCTGCTTCTTTTTCGGGCGGACGTTCGACATGGCCTTTGCGGACGTGCTGGCGACCTACAACGACGTCGTGACCGGGTGCGAAATGCTGCATCTGTATCGCGAGTCCCTGCAGCACAACGACGTCGAGGCGCTGGGACCCCACAAGCGCCTCGTGCCGATCGTGTTCAAGCACGAGGATCCGGCGCAGGACGTGACCCGCTTCCGCCTGCTGCGCGCCATGGCGCTGGTCGACAGCGTCTATGCCCCGGTCGTCGCGGAGCGGGAACGCCGCAAGGCGCGGGCCGCCGCGCGCGACGCCATGGACGCCGTGACGGCGCACTGAAGCTTCGCGTCGCGGGCGGAACCGCCCTCCGGATCTCTGGTTGTCAGCGCGTCCGATCCGGACGGCGGCAAGGGGAGGCCATCATGAAAACAGCGATCCTGATCTGCGCTGCGGCGTTGTCGATCGTCCCGGCGTCCGCCCAGACTTCCACGCCCTCGACGGGCGGCATGACCATCGGGTCGAAGGCGCCGGCGCCGCTGCGCTTCGTCACCATGCGGGCGGGCAGCATCAATTCCGACGACCTCATCGGCGCGCCGGTGCGCAACCATCAGAACGAAGACGTCGGCGAAGTCTCCGACATCATCATTGACGACGGCCGCCTCGTGTCCGGCATCGTCCTGAGCGTCGGGGGATTTTTGGGGGTGGGCACGTCCTACGTGCTCGTCGATCCGGCGAGCGTCGCGGTGCGGCGCGACGGCGACGACTACAAGGTGGTGATCGATGCGTCGCGCGAACGGCTGAAGTCGGCGCCGAAATTCAATTATCCGGACTGAGCTCAAGTCAGCCCAGGCGGGTCAGCCTGCCAGACCCGTGCGGCTGGAAGGCTCGTCTTCCAGAACGCCGTGCGGAGCCAGATAGTCGATGAGGCTGAGCGTGCGGTCGCCGGTGCCCGCAAGCTTCTTCATGATCTTGCAGAGGGCGCGGAATTCGTCGGCATCGATGCCTTCGAACAACGTGTCGTTGGCCGGAGACTGGATGCGCTGCAGCTTCTCGAGCCTGTCGCGCGCTGCCGCCGTGACCGACAGGACCACGCGGCGCCGGTCGTCCGGATTGGCCACCTTGGCGACGAGACCGGATGCCACGAGCTTGTTGACCTCAATGGTCACGAAGGCGCCGCTCCAGTGCAATTGGTCGGCGAGTTGATTGACGCCGAGGTCCGGGGTTCGGCCCGCAAGCCGGGCGATGGCCATCAGGATCGTGTATTGCGTGCCCGACAGGCCGATGGCCTGCCCGAGGCGGTTCCGGACCTCCTGGATGGAGGCCGAAAACGCCAGCATGTCGTGAACGAGTTCGCGGAATTCGCGATCCGAGCCCTCGACCAGCAGGGCATCGCGCGAGACCGAGAGCGGCAGGGGAGGACGCTGCGAGGAACGAGGTGCGGCCTTCGAAGCGCGGAGACCGGAAGCCACGGGCTTGGGCGGGTGCGCCTTGGGCGCGTGCGCGAGGGCCTTGGGCGAGTGCGCAAGTGCCTTGGGCGCGACGGTCGCGGCAGACGCCGACGAGGGCGTGCGCTTGTTCTTTTGACCAAAAGCCACCCTTCACTCCCTGGCGCCCGGACGGCCCGCCTCTGGCCTTACGAAGCCCATCACCCTAACTATTGTCATCACAGATCCGTCGCAAGAGTCTTGACAGCTTATAGCTAGCTTAATAAGCTTTGTTACAAAGGTAATTGCGGCATGGCAGCTGCGTCATCCCGCTCGAACGTCAGACGACGCCGCGTCCCGACATCGCCGGAGGACAAGCTCATGATCAAGAATGGCCAGCAGCATATCGCCAGCCTGAAGGATGGCCGACAGATCTTCCTCGACGGCAAGCTGGTGGACGACGCCACCACTCATCCCGCTTATGCGGGCGCGATCGCATCCGTCGGTCGTATGTTCGACTTCCATTCCTTGCCCGAAAATCGCGAGTTGATGACGTTCCAGACCGATACGGGAACGACCGCCAATCGGATCTGGCAATTGCCCAAGAGCTACGAGGACCTCAAGACGCGCCGTCGCGGACTCGAGGCCTGGACTGAATTGCACGCCGGTTTTCTCGGCCGCGCGCCCGACCATGTGGCGTCCTGCATTTCGGGCATGTACATGGGGCTCGACGTGTTCGAGGCCTACGACAAGGATCGCGCCAAGGCGCTGGCGGATTACTATCGGTATGCGCGCGACAACGATCTCTATCTCACCTATGTGATCATCAATCCGCAGGCCGACCGCTCGAAGACGGCGTCGCAGCAGCAGGATCCGTTTCTTTCGGCGGGCGTCGTCGATCGCGACGCCGAGGGCATCACGGTGCGGGGCGCGAAAATGCTCGCCACCGGCGGCATCATGGCCAACGAAGTCTTCGTCACCTGCATCCAGCCGTTGCAGCCGGGCGACGAGAAATACGCGATTTCCTTCGCCATCCCGATGAATGCGAAGGGCCTGAAGATCCTGTCGCGCAAATCCTACGAGGCGTCGGCGCCGTCGGTCTTCGACAATCCGATGGCGAGCCGCTTCGACGAGAACGACGCGGTGCTGTATTTCGACGACGTGAAAGTGCCGTGGGACCGGGTGTTCATCGTCGACAACATCGACATGACAATGAAGCAGTTTTCCGGCACGCCCGCGCATGTCTACCAGAACTATCAGGCGCAGATCCGCCTGTCGGTGAAACTGAAGTTCCTTCTGGGTATCGCGCATCGCATCACCAAGGTGAACGGCACGACCGGTTTCCCGCAGGTGAAGGAAACGCTTGGACAGCTCGCCGCCGAGGCCGCGATGGTGGATGCGTTCATCGTCGCCATGGAGGCGAAAGGCAGCCATTATGGGCCCTATTTCGTTCCCGACCGTCACACGCTCTACGCCGCCCAGACGCTGGCGCAGCAGCTGTACGGCAAGGTGATCAACACGCTGCGCGATCTGGCAGGCGGCGGCATGATCATGCTGCCGTCGTCGGTGCATGACTTCGAAAACCCCGAGATCGCGCGCCTCATCGGCAAGACGCAGCAGTCGCCCGCTGGAAGCGCCGAAGAGCGCGTCAAGTTCTTCAAGCTGGCGTGGGACGCCGTCGGCTCCGAATTCGCCTCGCGGCATGCGCAGTACGAAATGTTCTACGCGGGGGCCAGCTTCGTGGTGAAGAACCATTCGTTCCGCACTTACGACTGGGCGCAGGCAGATGCGCTGCTGGAGCGGATGATGTCGGGCTATAGTCTGGCGGACGAGATCGGCCCGGGAGTCGCGCAGGCGGCCGAGTGAGTCACGGCCCGTCGTCGGGCACAGCAAAAAGGGCCGGCTCTCGCGAGCCGGCCCTTTTCATTTGATCTCTTCGCCGGGTCAGTTCGGCATGCGGGTGTCGAGCAGCGTCCACTTGCCGCCCTTCACTTCCAGCACATAGACCGGCTTCACCGCGTCGCCGCCCGTGAAGGAGATGGCGCCTTCGAGCAGTTCGAGATTCTTGATCTTGGCGAGTTCGTCGCGGACGGTCGTACGCTCGGCCGCGAGCTTCGCCTTGTCGCCCGTCACCGCGCCGGTCTTCATGGCTTCGGCGTAGAGATAGACGATGTCGTAGACCGAGGCGTCGAACTGGTTGGGATCGGTGCGCTCGAAGCCCGCCGCCTTGGCGCGCTTGGCGAATTCCGCCGTGAAAGCGCGGGTCTTGTCGTTCACCTCGGGAAAGAAGGTCGTGCCGATGGTGAGCATCTCGCCCGCGCCCGCCATGCGCTTCGGCAGTTCGGGATCGGCGATGGTGGTGCCGCCGATGACCCGGGTCGTGACGTTCTGGCGCTTCAATTCCCGGGCGAGGTTGACGGCGCCTTCGGGCGGCGAGCCGAGGCCGATGATGTCGGGCGCCATCTGCTTGATCTGCGCCACCTGCGGCGACAGATCGAAGGCCGCGTACTGGAAGTCGACCGAGCCCTTGAGATTGATCGAATGTTTCTTGAACATCGCGGGCACGACGGTGGAGCCGATCGACTTCGACACGACGTCGTCGGTCGCGAAGGCCGCGACGCCGTTGGCGGCCGGCAGGTTCTTGGCCTTGAGGGCCGCCAGCACCTGGTCGATCACCAGGCCCTCGTCCGTGGTGTTGCGATAGCCGTAGGTGAAGCCCTTGGTCAGTCCCGGGGCGGAAGAGGCCATCGACATCTGGGCAAGCCCTTCACGCTCGCCGACCGGGAAGGTGGTGCGCACTTCCGAGGATGAGAACGGCCCGATGACGCCCAGCACGGCGTCGTCGCTGGCGAAGCGGCGGAGCGCCGTCGTGGCCTGCTTGGGATCGCCGGCCGTATCGAACTTCACGACCTTGATCTTGCGGCCGCCGACGCCGCCCTTGTTGTTGATCTCCTCGACCGCGAGGTCGACCGCAAGCTCGTTGGTGTTGGCAAGGCTGACGTAGGGGCCGCTCTTGGCCATCATGTACCCAAGCAGCAATTCCTGCGCGCTCGCGCCCTGGGTCGACAGGGCGCCGGCCAGGATGGCGACGCTGTAAAGAGGAAGCTTGTTCATCTGCACACTCCACGTTGAAGAGACATGTTCTCACGCGGCGGGGATTTTGGCTCCCTCGCCGAGATAGGCTTCCTGCAGCCGCGGATCGGCGGCCAGCGTTTTGGGATCTCCCGTCATGGTCGCGCGCCCGAGTTCGAGGACGGTGGCGCGATGGGCGACCGAGAGCGCCTTGCCGGCATTCTGCTCGACGAGCAGAACCGAGAGGCCGTCGCGGTTCAGTTCGCGGATGAGATCGAAGATCCGCGACACGAACAGCGGCGCAAGCCCGAGCGAGGGTTCGTCCAGCATCATCAGCCGGGGCCGCGCCATCATGGCGCGGCCGATCGCCAGCATCTGCTGCTCGCCGCCCGAAAGGCACGAGGCGAGCATGTGGCGTCTTTGACCGAGGTTGGAGAAGCGCTCGTAGATGGCGTCGATCTCGCGGCGGATCGCCGGCTGGTCGCTGCGCAGATGCGCGCCCAGCAGAAGGTTTTCCTCGACGGTCAGCGAGATCAGGATGCGGCGGCCTTCCGGCACGAGGATGAGCCCACGCGCGACGCGCGCATGCGCGGGCACGCGTGTGACGTCTTCCCCCGCGAATGAAATGGTGCCAGAGCGCGCCGGCGCAGCGCCGAGAATTGCCCGCAGGAGCGTGCTCTTGCCGGCTCCGTTCGCACCCAGGACCGTGACGATCTGGCCTTCCTCGACCGCCAGCGAAACGTCCGTCAACGCTGTGACGCGCCCGTAGGCGACGGTGAGATCGGAGACTTGCAGCAGCGCCATCGCGTCAGGTCTCCTCTTCCGCGCCCAGATAGGCCTCGCGCACGAGACGGTCCTGCCGGACCACGGACAGCGGCCCCTCGGCGATCTTTTGGCCGAAGTTCAGCACCACGACGTTTTCGCAGACCGACTCGACAAATTGCATGTCATGCTCGACCACCAGCAGCGTCAGGCCGCGCGACTTGAGGGCGCGGAGATCCTCCCGCAGGGCGTTGGTTTCAGTCGGGTTGAGTCCGGCGGCTGGCTCGTCCAGCATGAGGACGCTGGCCCCCGCCAGCGTGGCGCGCACGAGATCGATCCGCTTGCGCACGCCATAAGGCAATGCCCCGACGGTGTCGTACGCATAGCCATCGAGCCCGCTTTCCGCCAAGGCCTTCAGGGCCTCGCGCTTCCAGCGATGGTTCGGCGCGAGCCGATAGGGCGTGAGCAGGGACCAGAGGGACGCGTTGCGCACGTGCTGCCCGACGAGCAGATTTTCCAGCACGCTGAGGTGGGCCATCAGCCGGATGTTCTGGAAGCTGCGCGCAACGCCCGTGGAGATGCGCTTGCGCGACGGCATGTTCGTCACGTCGACGCCCTTGACCAGAATGACGCCCTGGTCGACCGGGTAGACGCCGCTGACGAGGTTGAACACCGTCGTCTTGCCGGCGCCGTTCGGGCCGATCAGCGCCACGGCCTTGCCTTCCGGCACCTCGAAGCTGAGATCGTCGATGGCGCGCACGCCCGCGAAAGCTTTCGACAGACTCGTGATGGAAAGGGCGGCGCTCATGCGGGCGCCTGCGCCTTGCGACGGCCTAACAGCCTGAACATCGACGTGGTGACGAGGCCCTGCGGCCGCGCCGCCATGAACAGGATGATGAACATGGCGAACAGCGCGTAACGCCATTCGGCGCTGGCGCGCAGCCATTCGGGCGCGAGCGTGAAGAACAGCGCGCCGACGAGCGGCCCAAGCACCGTCTGGGTGCCGCCGAACAGCACGTAAAGCACCGGGAAGACGCTCAGCATGACGTTGAAATGCTGCGCCTCGATGAAGCTGTAGTGATGCCCGTAGAGTGCGCCGCCAAAGCCCGCCACCACGGCGCCGAGCGTGAAGGCCGCAACCTGGATGCCGCGCACGGAAATGCCGAGCAGATCCGCCACCGTGGCGTCGCTCTTCACGGCCGTGAGGTAAAGCGCAAAGCGCGTGGTGGACAGCAGCACCATGAACAGAAACACGCCCGCGGCGGCGGCGAAGACCACGGCGGGCGGCGCATAGGCGGCGACCGGGTAACCGGCCGCGCCGCCCACAACCTCGAGATTGAGGAAGGTGGCGGAGATCACCTGGCCGAGCGCGAAGGTCGCCATGGCGAGATAGATGCCGTGCGTGCGCAGGACAGGCAGGCCGATCAGAAGACCGACGGTGCCCGCGAGCCCGGCGCTGACCGGCACGGCAGCCCAGATCGGCCAGGACAGTTCGTTGGTGAGGAACGCACCCAGGTAGGCGCCGATCGCCATGAAGCCCGCGATGCCGAGATTGAGCTGCCCGGCGGCCATCGGCAGATAAACCGCATAGGCCGCGATGACGTTGAAGGAGAGCGTGACGAGAACGCCCGTCAGATAACCGCTCATTACAGTTTCTCCCGGCTCGGCGGGCGACCCATCAGGCCCTGGGGACGCAGGATGAGGATCAGCAGCAGCAAACCGTAGACGGTGATGTTCACCACATTGGAGCCGATGAGCGAGATCGACAGGACTTCGACCATGCCGATCAGCAGGCCGCCCAGAACCGCGCCCCAGATCGAGCCCATGCCGCCGACGATCATGGCGGCCACGCCCTTGAAGCCGACGCCCTCACCCATGAAAGGCGAGACCTGCTGGTAATTGACCGCGAAGAGAATGCCGGCGGTCGCGGCGAGAAGCGCGCTGCCGATGAAGAGCCGGGGCACGAGCGACGACATGTCGATACCGAGCAGCACCGCCGTCTCGCCGCTCTCCGCCACCGTGCGAACGCGGCGTCCCGTGTTCGTGGCGGAGAGAAACCACGACAGCCAGATGACGAGCGCGATGGAGAGCGCCAGCGACGCAAGTTGCGCCATGCCGATGACGAGTCCGCCGACGCGCAGGTTCGTGTCAGCCAGGAGCGCCGGAAAAGCCTGCTGGTCGGAGCCGAAGCGGATCAGCATCAGGTTCTCGAGCAGCACCAGAAATCCAAGCGACGAGACCAGCGGCACTTCGGGATCGCCGCCCCGCATCGGACGATAGGCCAGCCGCTCGACCGCGAGCGATACGAGGCCCGCGAGCGCCAGCGCGCCCGCGAAGGCGAGCGACCAATGCAGCCCCATCTTGACGCCGCCGTATGCCGCCATGCCGCCCAGCATGAAGAGGCCGGGAATCGAGAAATTGAGGAAGTTCAGGACCCCGATGGCGAGCGTGAAAGCCACCGCCACCAGCATGTAGATCGAGCCGAGCATGAGGCCGTTGACGATCTGTTGCGAAACCATGTGCAGCCGCCAATCCTGCGGATGGAAGAAATCACGGGGTACGCCCAGCCACCCGGCACAGGGCCGATAAGACAAGTCGATAGCTAAATCGTATAGCTATCTTCGCAGGGATCAAGCTGAGATTTGCGGCGGGACGCTCCTGCGCGCGGCACGGCCCGGCGGGTCTGCCTGAAAGGCTAGCACATGAAGGATCGGCCGCCATCAGCAAGTCGTCGAAGCGGCCCGGCTCACTCGTGCTCGGAGCCGACATGCACGTGCAGATGCTCGTGGACGTGGGGATGACGATGCAGGACCGCGGGCTCGAGCCGCGCGTCCTTCATCCGCACGGCGCGCGTCGCCAGCGTGTCCAGGATGGGGCGGTCATGCGAGACGATGATCATGCTCTTGTCGAGACCCGCGAGGATCTGGGTGAGCTTTTCGACGTGTTTCGCATCGAGGCTGTTGGTCGGCTCGTCGAGCAGCAGCACGTCGGGGTCCATCGAGAGAATTCCGGCCAGGCACACGAGCCGCTTCTCGCCGCCCGACAGCCGCCGGGTGATCCGCGGCCCGAGGTGCTCCAGTCCGAGGAAGGCCAGTGTGACGCGCGCTTTTTCGAGCGCCTTGTCTTCCTCGAGTCCCATGTTGAGCGGACCGAAGGCGACGTCCTCGACGACGGTCGGGCAGAACAATTGGTCGTCGGCGTCCTGGAACAGATAGGCGGCGCGCAGCCGCACCTCACGAAAGTCCGCCTGGCTGCGGCGTTCACGCCCGAAGGCCCGAACGATGCCGGAACTGGGTTTCTGAAGACCGATCATGGTGCGCAGCAAGGTCGTCTTGCCGGCGCCGTTGGGACCCACCACCGCGAGCCTGTCGCCCGGTTGGAGCGTCAGCGACACACGGTCGAGGACCCGCACGCCGGCGCGCTCGACCGTGATGCCTTCGAGTTCGATGAAGGGCGTGGCTTCCGGGGCGTTCATGAAAAGCGATCCAAACCCACGAGCGCTGCGAGCACCGCCGCGAGCGCGCATCCGAAGCGCCAATCGGCGCGGGTCAGCGGCCGGTTGGCGCGCATCGGAAAGCGTCCGGAAAAGCCGCGGCAGCGCATGGCTTCGTCGACACGCTCGGCACGTTCGACGGAGCGCACGAGCAGCATGCCCACGAGGTTACCATAGGTTCGCCACGTGTGCATGCGCAGGCGTCCGGCGAAGCCACGCGCCCGCATGGCTTCGACCAGACGGGTCGCCTCGTCGCGCAGCAGCGACTGGTAACGGACGAGAAACATCATCAGGTGAACCAGCCGCGACGGGAGGCCGAGCGACGCCAGGGCGCGGCCGAGCCGAACGGGCTCGAGCGTGTGCAGGAGCGAAAGGGTTGAAAGAACGGCGGCGTTGACCGAGAGGATGATCGACACGGCGCGTGCGACGCCCGGCTGAGACATGCTGAAGGGGCCGAACGACAACAGCGCCGGTCCCGGCACGGTGAGCGGCAGCAGGACCAGCAGCGCGATCATGAATCCTTCGACGTGAAGGAGCCGGCGCGACGTCTGGGCGAGCGACAGCCCCGACAGACGCAACATGACGAGCGCCAGCAGCAGGGCGGCGACCTGCCCGGAGAGACTGCGCATCGACACGGTGACGAGAACGAGAGACAGCGCCGCCACGAGCCGCGTGCGCGCGTCGAGCGCCTCGAACGGAGCGACGATGCGAGCGCCGCTCGCCGCGAGGCTCACGAGGACGCGCCGGAGTTTCGACGACGTCGGGACGCGCCCCAGAGCGCGATTCCCGCGAGGCCGACGATCATCCCGATGCCGCCCATGATGTCGTTGAAGCGCAGCCGGGCTTCGGCGGCCCCGTAGGCTTCGAGCAGCGGCCGCAACTGACGCGCGACGGCGGCATCGACTTTCTGCTCGACGAGCCGGGCGAGCGCCGTTTCGTCGGGACGTGGCGGCGCGGTCGGGGACACGGCGGGCTGTGTCGATGCCGCGACCGGTTCGTCGCCACCGAAGCGCGAGCGCTCCACCGTGGCTTCGCTGACGTGGCCGTCGCCGGTCGAGACGACGACGTGGTAGGTCGCGGGTGCGGGCGGCTTCCAGGAAAAGCGTCCCTCCTGGTCCGTGAGCAACCGCGTGGGTTCGGCGCCGGGAGACGAGGTGACGACGATCTCGGCCCCCTGGGCGCGACCGCCGCCCACGAAAAAGGCGTAGCCGGCGAGTGCGCCTTCATCCACGGTGGCGAAGAGGCGCAGGCGATGCGCGCTGGCGGGCGCGCTGAAGGCCAGGCACGCGAGCAGACAGCCGACCAACCCGCAGCCGCGCATGTCAGGCTCCTGCCGGAACGGGAGCCAGCAGTTCCGGCTTCACTTTCTTGACGAAGGACACGCAGAAACCCGCCACCAGGCCCTCGATGCACATCAGGGGAAGGTAGGTGGCGATCATCACCTTGGCGGATGCGGCGTAGTCGTTCGACGACAAGGCCAGAGACACGGCCACGAGCGTTCCGGTGCCGGCGACCGCGAGCGCACTGCCGATCCCCGCCAGCACGGCCGCGCGGGACGCGCTGGCGCGGGCGATGGCGGGCGCGAGCAGCATGCCGACCAACGCACCCGGGAGCGCGATGTTGAAGGTGTTGACGCCGAGGCTGGTCAGGCCGCCGAAACCGAACATGACGCTCTGCAACAGCAGGGCGACGAAGATCGCCGGGAAGATCGCGCTGCCGAGGATGAGCCCCATAAGGCCGCCGAGCAGAAGGTGGACGCTGGAGGGGCCGACCGGAACGGCGAACAGCGACACGGCGAAGAAGGCCGCCGACAGGATGGCGGTGCGGGGGATTTCCTCTTCGTCGAGGCGACGCAGCGCGAGCGCAATGCCGCCCGCCGCCAGAACGCCGCCGGCCACCAGAACCGGGCCTGACAGAACGCCATCGGGAATATGGGCCAAACTGCGCCTCCTCACTCCACCAACTCTGACTCAGCGCGCGGGCGCGCCATCCATGGACGTCGTCTTGACCCAGATCAGGCCGCCGAGTTCGACCGGCACGTCCTTGCCGTCGGGACTTTTCATCGGCTTGTCGCCTTCGACCAGGGCCGCAAAGCCCCACCAGCCGCTGCGCGGCATCGCATAGGCGAAGACGCCAGCGGCATCGGCCTTGATGACCTGTGTGATGAACGCGTCGTTGGGCGGCTTGACCGAGCCGTCATTGACGAACTCGACCTCGATCTCGGCGAAAGGCACCGGCTTGCCGTCGCGCTTGACGATCCCGCGGAACAGATTTCCCGTCCACAGGCCGGTCGGCCGCACCAGGGGTTCGATCTCGACCGGGAAGCCGACGCTCTGGTCCCAGCCCTCGCCCGAGGCGAAGCCGTCGACCACGACTTTGGAATAGTGGACGATGTATTTGCCTTCCGCCGGCTCCCAATAAGGCTCGGGCTCGACGAAGAACACCGCGGCTCCCGGCTCCTTCAGTTCGGCTTTGGCCTGCCAGCCCTTCCCGGCGGCCGTGAGGCGCGCCAGCATGTCGACGGGCTTGCCGCCCAGCATGGCGCCGAAGCGCTTCGGCCGCTTCATCTCCATTTCGGGGCCGCGTTCCATCGGGTGCGTGAAGAGCATGTCGACCGAAACCGCGCCGCCATTCACCAGAACGTCCTCGGACGGAAGGATCTGCTGGAAATGCGCCGAGGCCGGTGAGAAGGAGAGTCCCCACGCGCCTACGACGGCCAGCGCCAAGTGACGTCCGAACATGTCTGATTGCCTCCCGGGCGGAGCCGTTATGAATTATTCAGCGGATTGGCTTACTGAATAGTCCTTCCCGGACGGCTTGTCCACGGGCCTCCTGGGACGGCTAACCTTCTGCGTAGGCGTAGACATCGCCGGAATTGGCGGCGAGCGGCAGGGCTTCCAGCCAGCTCGCCATGCCGTTTAGATCGAGGCTTCCCTGCTGATGTTCGACAAAGGCGAGGCTTTCTCCGAGCGAGGCCCGGAAGCGGGTCGCGCCGAGCGACGCCAGGCGTTGCAGGCAGGCGAGCGCGACGTCTTTCTGGATGGTGGTGAACTCGAATGACAGGACCGCAGGCATCCGCGACAGGCCTCGAAGAGCCTCGTACTCCCAGCCCTCGACATCGAGCTTCACAAAGGACGGCTGGCCATGCCGGGCGACCAGCGCATCGAGCGTCGAGACCGGCACGTCGATCGTCCGGGCCCAGGTCTGCGTCTCCCAACCCCGGACGCCACGGGCGGCGGCGATGAAATCGGGCGAGACCGTGCTGACCGTCGGGTTGTCGACGTTCAGGTTGAGGGCGATGGATCCCTCGCGGGCCCCCACCGCCACCGGCTCGATCGTGACGTGCGCATCCGCGCGGTGCAGGAAACGCAGCAATCGCGCAAAGGCCGGCTGCGGTTCCGCCGCGACGACGCGCGCGCCAAGGCGCGCGAAGCAGGCAGTGCGGTCGCCCGCATGCGCCCCGATGTCGAAGACGAGCGCGCCTGGCGACACGAATTGCGCATACCAGGCGTCGAGCAGCGGCTCGCGCGCGCGATCCCGCCGATAGATCTGCAACGACCGGCGGACGGCCGCGGCCGTGCCGGGCGGAAAGGCTTTCGCCGGGGCGGTGTTCGAAGACGCCATTCGCAAACTCCGGGACATGACCCCGCCCTTCTAGCGCAGGCGCTGACGAAAGCCACGTCACGTCTCGCGGCGCAAGACCGGCAAAGAGTTTGCCCGCTCGCGCTGAAACAGTTTGGGAGTTGCGCGTTGGGGTGTCTGTCGGGCGCGCACGCGTCCTTTCGTCCATGAGGATCTCCCATGACGTCCTATCCCAAGCCTCCGTTTCCGGATCAGAAGCAGCCGATGCCGGGCGAGACCCGGATGATGAATCCCCAGCCCGATCACGGTGAGACGAGCTATCGGGGATCCGGCCGACTCGTAGGGATGAAGGCGGTGATCACGGGTGGCGACAGCGGCATCGGTCGCGCCGTCGCGCTGGCCTATGCGCGCGAGGGCGCCGACGTGCTGGTGAGCTATCTCAGCGAGGATGCGGACGCGCGCGAGACGCAGCGCCTGATCGAGGAGGCGGGCCGGAAGGCGGTGCTCATGGGCGGCGACATCCAGGATGCGGCGCATTGCCGGGCGATCGTCGCACGCTGCATCGAGGAGTTCGGCGGCATCGACATTCTCGTCAACAACGCCGCCCATCAGGCGAGCTTCTCCGACGTGGAGGAGATTTCCGACGAGGAGTGGGACGTCACGTTCCGGACCAACATTCACGCCATGTTCTACCTGTGCAAGGCCGCAATCCCGCACATGAAGCCCGGATCGTCGATCATCAACACGAGTTCGGTCAACGCCGATACGCCCAGCCCGCAACTGCTGGCCTACGCCACGACCAAGGGGGCGATCCAGAATTTCACCGGCGGCCTCGCGCAACTGGTCGCCGAGAAGGAGATCCGGGTGAATTGCGTCGCGCCCGGGCCGATCTGGACGCCGCTCATCCCCTCGACGATGCCGGCCGAGAAGGTCAAGTCGTTCGGCTCGCAGGTGCCGATGAAGCGCCCCGGCCAACCGGCCGAACTCGCAACTGTCTACGTCATGCTGGCGTCGCGCGAGGCGAGCTACGTTTCGGGCGCGACCGTGGCGGTGACGGGGGGCAAGCCGATCATCTGAGTCCGGTCTTCGATCCGAGCCTCGGGTTTTTTGGAACCGAACTGGCGCTCAAGCTTTAACCTCGCTCATTCCAAGGCAGCGAAGGATTTTGCATGTGCGGGATTTGCGGCGAGATCCGTTTCGACGGTAAGGCGGCGGGCGCCGCCGCCGTGGAGAAGATGTCAGAGGCGCTGGCCCCCCGCGGACCGGACGGAAACGGTCTGGTTTCGCGCGGGCGTGTCACGCTCGGCCACCGGCGCCTGAGCATCATCGACCTTTCGGCCAAGGCCGAGCAGCCCATGGTCGACGCCGATCTCGGCCTGAGCATCGCGTTCAACGGCTGCATCTACAATTACAAAGAGCTTCGCGCCAACCTCGAACAGCGCGGCTACCGCTTTTTCTCCGGCGGCGACACCGAGGTGATCCTCAAGGCCTATCACGCCTGGGGACCCGAATGCGTGCAACGGTTCAACGGCATGTTCGCCTTCGCGATCCACGAGCGCGACAGCGGACGTGTGGTGCTGGCGCGCGACCGCTTCGGGATCAAGCCGCTCTACCTCGCCGAAACAGACGGCGCGTTGCTGTTCGCCTCGTCGCTGCCGGCGCTG
Source organism: Hyphomicrobiales bacterium (assembly GCA_028290705.1). Lineage (GTDB taxonomy): Bacteria > Pseudomonadota > Alphaproteobacteria > Rhizobiales > Beijerinckiaceae > Terripilifer. The sequence continues at coordinate 31,336 of JAQGJH010000028.1, read as the reverse complement.
GTCGCCACCGGTCGGGTGGACACGGCGATCGACCCCGTGGGGCTGCAATTCTACATGAGCCTGCACGCCATCGTGCCGCCGCCGCGCACAATTTTGAAAGGCGTGCGCAAACTGCCGCCCGCCACCATCCGAGTGATCGAGTCGGACGGGACGTTCACGGAGCGCACCTATTGGCGCATGAGTTTCGATCGCAGCGCGGAAGACGAGCGCCGCAGCGAAGCGGAATGGCGCGACATGCTGCTGGAGGAGCTGCATGCGGCCGTGGAGCGCCGCATGGTGGCGGACGTTCCGGTCGGCGTGCTGCTGTCGGGTGGACTGGATTCCAGCCTGCTGGTCGGGCTGCTGGCGGACCGCGGGCAGAAGGATCTGCAGACCTTCTCGATCGGATTCGAGGAAGCGCATGGCGAGAAAGGTGACGAGTTCCGTTACTCCGACCTCATCGCCAGGCATTACGGGACGCACCACCACAAGATCTTCGTGCCGGAACGCGAGATGATCGACGCGCTTCCGGGCGCCATCGCGGCCATGTCGGAGCCGATGGTCTCGTATGACAATGTCGCGTTCTATCTCCTCTCGCGCGAGGTCTCGAAACACGTCAAGGTCGTGCTCTCGGGCCAGGGGGCCGACGAAGTGTTCGCGGGTTACCACTGGTATCCGCCGATGGCGGGCTCGCAAGACCCGGTGGGCGACTACACGCGCGCCTTCCTCGACAGGGATCACGCGCGACTCGCCGCTCATCTGTCGCCCGCCTGGCACGTGCAGGACGACGAGGTGCGCGCCTACGTGCAAGCCCATTTCGATCTGCCGGGCGCGAGCGACCCGGTCGACAAGGCGCTGCGGCTCGACAGCACGGTGATGCTGGTCGACGACCCTGTGAAGCGGGTCGACAACATGACGATGTCGTGCGGGCTCGAAGCCCGCGTGCCATTCCTCGACCATCAGGTCGGCGAGTTTGCCGCGCGTATTCCGGCGCGTCACAAACTGGCGCATGGCGGGAAAGGCATTTTGAAGGAGGCCGCCCGCAAGGTGATCCCTCATGACGTGATCGACCGCGAAAAGGGGTACTTCCCGGTTCCGGGCCTCAAATACATCGACGGACCGAGACTGGATTTCGTGCGCGACGCCCTGTCGAACCGGGCTGCACGCGATCGCGGATTGTTCCGGCAGGATTATCTCGACAGCCTCTATGCCCGTCCGCGAGACGCCATCACACCCTTGCGCGGCTCCGAGCTCTGGCAGGTGGCGCTGCTCGAACTCTGGCTCCAGAAGCACGGGATCTGAGCCATGGCGAACGCAAGGAGCCAGACCGCGCTGAACGCATCCATCGATTGCGGGTGGGGCCGCCTGCTGTTCGGCCAGACCTTCGAGGATCCATCCGTGCTGGCCGACGACATGCGCAGCGAAGCGCCGGACGGGCGCGATGTCGCCATCTACGTGTCCGATCCACATGTGCTGCTGGCCATGGCGCCGCACGAGTTGTTCCTCGACCCGTCGCACACGTTCCGGCTGGAACATGCCGCCTACGCGCCCTCTCTTCGCGGCATGCAGGGCTTTCGCATTCGACCCATCGAGATTCCCGAGGACGTCGACAGCGTCAATCGCATCTATGCGGCGCGGCGCATGGTGCCGATCCGACCCGACTTCCTGCAGACCGACTACGAGAGCAGCGGCATCCGCATCTTCGTCGCCGAGGAAGAGAGCACCGGGGTCGTGCTCGGGTCGGTGATGGCCATCGACCATGAAGCCGCCCTGGGCGCGGGGGACCACGGATCTTCGTTCTGGTGCCTGGTGGTCGATCCGCAGGCGCGCTGGCCCGGACTCGGCGAGTCGCTGGTGCGCAGCGCCATCGAGCATCTGGGTGCGCGAGGCGCGACCTACACGGACTTGACCGTCCTGCACGACAACGAGCAGGCGATCTCGCTTTATGAAAAGCTCGGCTTCGCGCGCGTTCCCTATTTCACGCTGAAGCGGAAGAATTCGATCAACGAGAGATTGTTCACCGGGCCGGCGCCCGAGGCCGCGCTCAATCCCTATGCGGGCATCATCGTCGACGAGGCGCGACGGCGCGGCATCGACGTGCGGGTGACGGATGCTGAAGGCGGCTTCTTTCGTCTGTCGCTTGGAGGACGCTCGATCCATTGCCGCGAGTCGCTCAGTGAGCTCACGAGCGGCGTCGCCATGAGCATCTGCGACGACAAGTCGGTGACGCGGCGCATCGTCGAGGCGGCGGGAGTCCTGACTCCCGAACAGATCGACGCGGATGACCGCGACGCGGTCGCGGCCTTTCTGGCGCAGCACGGAAGCGTCGTTGTCAAACCGGCACGTGGCGAGCAGGGCCGCGGTATTGCGGTCGGGTTGAAGACGCTCGATGAGGTCGACGCCGCGATCGAAACCGCGCGGCGTTATTGCGATCGCGTGCTGGTGGAGCGCCGGGCAGAGGGCGAGGATCTGCGACTCGTGATCATCGACTTCAAGCTCGTGGCGGCCGCCATCCGACGGCCTGCGCGCGTGATCGGCGATGGACGCTCGACACTGCGGGATCTGATCAGGGTGCAGAGCCGCAGACGCGCCGCCGCGACCGGCGGCGAATCGACCATTCCGCTGGACGCGGAGGCGATTCGATGCCTCGCGGAGGCTGGCTTCGCGCCCGACGACGTGCCTGCCGATGGTCTGGACGTGCAGGTGCGCAACACCGCGAACCTGCACACGGGCGGGACGATCCACGACGTCACCGACGAGGTGCATCACCAGCTCGTCAAGGCCGCGATCCTGGCGGCGCGCGCCATCGACATTCCGGTGGTGGGCATCGATTTCATCGTTCCCTCGCCGCGCAGTCCGGACTATGTCTTCATCGAAGCCAACGAGCGTCCGGGCCTCGCCAATCACGCGCCACAGCCAACGGCGGAGCGGTTCGTCGACCTGCTGTTTCCAAATTCCATGCCGGCCTCCGCGCGCGCCGCGGCGCTGCCCGGCGCTTGATCGAAACACCGGGGTATTGACGACATGGCGCGGCTGAAGATCGACACCGACTACCTGTTGAGCCAGCTCGCAGGCATGCTTGAAATTCCAAGTCCCACCGGCTTTACCGACACGATCGTCCGCTCGGTCTGCGCGGAGCTCGAGCGGATCGGCCTGACGCCGACGCTGACGCGGCGCGGCGCGGTGCGCGTCGTGCTGCCGGGCCGGCACAACCGCCCTGCCCGCGCGATCGTCTCGCATCTCGACACGCTGGGCGCGCAGGTGAAGCTGCTCAAGCCCAACGGACGGCTCGAACTCGTGCCGATCGGCAATTGGTCGGCGCGTTTCGCCGAGGGGGCGCGCGTCACGATTTTTACCGAGAAGGCATCGGTGCGCGGCACGATCCTGCCGCTCAAGGCTTCGGGCCACATCTTCAACACGGAGGTGGACACGCTTCCGGTCGGCTGGGATCACGTCGAGCTTCGTGTCGACGCGCGGGTGCGCAATTGCCAGGATCTGCAGCGCCTCGGCGTGGAGGTCGGCGATACGGTGGCGATCGACCCACAGCCCGAATATCTCAAGAACGGCTACATCGTCTCGCGTCATCTCGACAACAAGGCCGGGGTCGCGTTGATGCTGGCGGCCCTCAGGGCGCTGATCGAACATGGCGAGACGCCGCCGGTCGACCTGCATTTCATCTTCACGATCGCGGAAGAAATCGGCGTCGGAGCTTCATCGGCGCTGACCGACGAGGTAGCGTCCGTGGTGGCGGTCGACAACGGCACGACCGGACCCGGGCAGAACTCTGACGAATTCGGCGTCACCATCGCGATGGCGGATCAGACGGGACCATTCGATTATCATCTGACGAGCGCGCTGGTGCGACTCTGCCGCGACGAAGACATCCAGTACCAGAAGGACGTGTTCCGCTTTTATCGCTCCGACGCCGCCTCCGCCATCGTGGCCGGGCACGACATTCGCAATGCGCTCGTGACCTTCGGGGTCGACGCCTCGCATGGCTATGAACGCATCCACATGCACGCGTTGCGATCGGTCGCCGAACTCCTGACCGCCTATGGGCTCAGCCCCATCGAGTTCCGCCGTGACGCCGCCGAAGAAGCGCCCGGAACCAAGGGGTTTCCGCTGCAGCCGATCCCCAAGGAAGCATCCTTCGATCCGTCGACCGAGACCTAGGATCAGAGTGACAGATCCGGTGTGAGCTGGTTGGGATCGAGCCGCAGTTCCAGGATCGCCGGACCTTCGGCGGCGAGCGCCCGCTCGAGTGCGGCGGGAAACTCGGCGTCGCTTTCGACGCGTTCGCCATGCGCTCCGTAGGATTGCGCCAGCTGGACGAAATCAGGGTTGGTGAGCGACGTGCCGCTCGGCCGGCCCGGAAACTGACGTTCCTGATGCATGCGGATCGAACCATACATGGCGTTGTTGGCGACGAGCACCATGAGCTTCAATCCGTAATGCACGGCCGTGGCGAAATCGGGCGACGCCATCATGAAGCAGCCGTCGCCGGCGAAACCCACGACGGTTCGGTCGGGATGACGGAGCTTGGCGGCAATCGCGGCCGACAGTCCGTAGCCCATGGCGCCCGATTGGGGCGCAACCTGTGTGCCATGCTGGCGATAGCTGAAATAGCGGTGCAGCCAGATGTTGCAGTTGCCCGCGCCATTGGCCACGATGGCGTCGTCGGGCAGCACATCGCGCAGGTGCAGGATGGCGCGGCCGAGATCGAGCGCCGGCGCGTTCTGCTTGGGCTTCTGGAATTCGACATAGGCGGCGCGTCCTTCGGCCAGCCAAGACGACCAGCGCGAAGATTCGACGGGCGCGAGCCGCTGCAGTGCGTCCACGAATGTCCCGACCGTGGCGTTGATCGGCAGATGCGCATTGTAGACGCGGCCGAGTTCGTCGGATCCTGGATGGACGTGGACCAGCACCTGTGCGGGATCGGGGCAACGCACCGACGTGTAGGCGCGCGTCGTCACCTCGCCGAGCCGATCGCCCACGACGAGCAGAAAGTCGGCTTGTGCGAGGCGCGCCGCCAGCGGACGGCTGCCGCCGAGGCTCATGTCCCCGATGTAATGCGGATCGCGATTGTCGAGCAGATCCTGGCAACGGAACCCCGCCACCACCGGCAGCCCGTTCTGCTGCGCGAACTTCGCCAGGCCGGCGACGTCATGCGCGGTCCAGCCGCCTCCTCCGACGATCATCAACGGACGCTGGGCCGCCTGCAGCAGGTCGTGCAATTGCGCCATGTCGTGCGCCGTCGGCGCGGGCGTGAGGATCTTGAACGGCTCCGCGTCCCCGACCGCACTGGTGGCGGCGAGCACGTCTTCGGGAATCGAGAGCATCACCGGGCCGGGCCGCCCGTGCATGGCGATCTGGTAGGCGCGGGCGACATATTCGGGGATCTGATCGGGATGTCCGATTTCCGCCGCCCATTTGGTCGAGCCCGCGAAGGCCTTGACGAGATCCATCTCCTGGAAGGCTTCGCGACCGAGGTGGACGCGCGGGGCCTGCCCGACTATGAGGATCATGGGCGTCGAGTTCTGCCAGGCGGTGTGGACGCCGATGGCGGCATGCATCGCGCCGGGGCCGCGGCTCGCCATGCAGATTCCCGGGCGGCCGGTGAGCTTGGCGTCGGCCTCGGCCATATGGGCCGCGTTGGCTTCGTGCCGACAGACGATGAATCGCAGCGCCGGCGTTTCGTCGAGAAACGCATCGAAGATCGGCAGCGCGCTTTCACCCGGCACGCCGAAGACCGTGTCGGTTCCATTGACCCGCAGGGCCGCGACCAGAATCTGGCCGCCATTACGGAGTTTTTCAGATTGCGGATTCATCTTTGAACACTTCCACACGGCGCTTGCGGATGAACGGCAGCGCGACTGAAATCAACAGGGCGGCGGCGGCCAGCAGCAGCGTCAGGCTGATCGGACGCTGCAAGAAAACCATGAAATCGCCCTGCGAGATGATGAGGCTGCGACGGATGTTTTCCTCCATGGGCGGACCCAGGACGAAGCCCATCAGCAGCGGCGCCGGCTCCGCGTCGAGCTTGCGCAGGATGTAGCCCAGCAGGCCGAAGGCGAGCGTGAGATAGACGTCGAAAACCGAGTTGTTGACCGAATAGACGCCGATGCCGCTGATCACCAGGATGACGAGGAAGAGCATGCGGTAGGGGATGTTCAGCAGCTTCACCCACAGCCCGATCATCGGCAGGTTGATGACGACGAGCATCAGGTTGCCGATGAACATGCTGGCGATCAGGCCCCAGAACAGATCGGGCTGGCGCGTCAGCACCATCGGGCCGGGCGCGATGCCGTGCAACGTCAGCGCGCCGATCATCAGCGCCATGGTGGCGCTGGTCGGGATGCCGAGCGTCAGCAGGGGAACGAACGAGGTCTGGGCGGCGGCGTTGTTGGCGGCTTCCGGGGCGGCCACGCCCTCCGCCGCACCATTGCCGAAGCGCGAGGGATCGCGCGCGATCTTCTTCTCCAATGCATAGGCGGAAAACGACGCGACGGTTGCGCCGCCGCCCGGCAGAATGCCGAAGGCAATGCCCATGAGTGTGCCGCGCATCACCGCCCATTTGGTCGCCAGCAAAGTCTTCATCGAAGGCCAGAGCGAGCCGATGCGGGCGATCTGGCCTTTCTTTTCGCCGCGTGTCTCGAGATTGCTGACGACTTCCGCCACGCCGAACAGGCCCATCGCGATGGCGACGAAATTGACGCCGTCGGACAATTGCAGAAACCCGAACGTCATGCGGGTCAGGCCCGAATTGATGTCCGATCCGACGAGACCTAGAAGCAGGCCCAGCAGGATCATCGCGATGGCGCGAAACACCGAGCCGTTGGCCAGAACCACGGCCGAGACGAGGCCGAGCAGCATGAGCGAGAAATAATCGGGAGATTCGAATTTCTGGGCGATGCCCGCCAGAGGCGGCCCCGCGAGCGCGATGACGAGCGAGCCGACGCAGCCGGCGAAGAACGACCCGATGGCGGCGATCGCCAGAGCCTCGCCGGCCCTGCCCTGCTGGGCCATGCGATGACCGTCCAGCGCTGTCACGACTGATGTCGACTCGCCCGGGATGTTCATCAGGATGGCGGTGGTGGAGCCGCCGTATTGAGCGCCGTAATAGATGCCCGCCAGCATGATGATCGCGCCGGTCGGATCGAGCGCATAGGTGGCGGGCAGCAGCAGCGAAATGGTCGCCACGGGACCGAGGCCCGGAAGCACGCCGATGAGCGTGCCGCACAGCGCTCCGACCAGACAGTAAAACAGGTTCTGGGGCGTGCCCGCGACGGTGAAGCCGTGGGCGAGAAGTCCGAGAACGTCCATCATGGAAAAAGACTCACGGGAATGCCGAGGAGATGGACGAAGACGACCGCGGAAAAGACCGCGAGGCCCAGCGCGAAGAGGATCGACTCGATCACCCGCGTATCGGGCGAGGCGAAATGGGCGAGCGCCACCTGCGTGACGATCGCGATGATCAGGCCGGCGGGCTGGACGAGAAGTCCGAAGGCCAGGAAGGACGCCAGGATGAAGAACAGCGGCCTGACTTCGATGTGTCCGACCGCTTCACCGCGGGTGAGCAGGCCCTTGACGATCATGAACAGGCTCATGGCTCCCAGAAGTCCCGCGACCACGAGCGGGAAATAGGCAGGGCCCATCTCCTGGGCGGTGCCGAAATCGAGTTCAGATACCGTCCAGATGGCAAGTGCGGAGATCGAGAGCAGCAAAAGCCCGCAATAAAAGTCGATGTTGCCGCGCCAGAAGGCCCCGTTCATTCAAGATCCCCCATCGCCTGTTTGGCTCGCGCAAACATCCGCGCCGGCGTGTCGGCCCGGCGCGGATCGCGACTGATTGCCGGCTTACTTGCCGCCCTTCATTTCCTTCACCAGGATGGCCCACTGGGCGAGTTCATCGCCGATGCGCTTCTTGAACTCCGCCGGCGTGGTGAACACGCCGGTCGCGCCGGCGGTGGCCATGGCCTTCTTGGCGTCCGCATCGTCGACCATTTTGGCGAGCGCATCCGAGATCTTCTTCACCACTGGTTCGGGCGTGCCGGCCGGCGCGATGATGCCGTTCCAGGACTCGGCGCTGTAGTTCTCGAGTTTGGCGGCCTCGGCGACGGTTGGAAGATTGGGCGCGAAGGGGCTGCGCTCGACCGACGTGACCGCGATGGCGCGAACGGTGTCGGCCTCCATCTGGGGCAGCGCGTCGGTCATGTTGGTGAATGACAATTGCACCTCGCCCGACACCACGGCGGCAGTCGCGGGAGCGCCGCCCTTGAAGGGCACGTGCGTCATCCGGGTGCCGGTGCGCACCTGGAACAGCGCGACTGAATAGTGCATCAGGCCGCCGGCGCCGCTCGACCCGTAATTGAGCTTGCCGGGATTGGCTTTCGCATAGGCGATGAGTTCCGTCATGTTGCTGATCGGCAGCGACTTGCCGACGATGACGGTCTGGGGAATGGTGCTGACGATGCTGATCGGCAGCAGATCCTTCATCGGATCGTAATCGGTCTTTTGCGCGACGGGCGCGACCGAAGTTGCGCCGACGCTGCAGACGCAGAGCGTGTAACCATCGGGTGCGGCCTTGGCCACGTAGGCGGTGCCGATGATGCCACCCGCGCCGGCGCGGTTCTCGACCACGACGCTGACCCCGAGAGCCTTTTCGAGATAACGCGCGGTAATGCGGCCGACCGAATCCGTGTAGCCGCCGGGGGCGTAGGGGACCACCAGGGTAACGGGCTTGCGGGGCCAATCGGCCTGTGCGGACGCGAGGCCCGTACTGGCGAGAATGGACAGTCCCGCCAAAACTCCCAATGCCACTTTCATCTCGCAGTCTCCCTCGTTCCGAAACAGTCTCAGGTGAGTCCCAGAGCAGCCTCGGCGGCTGCGGGATCGGATGTGAACAGGCCGGCTTCGCGCTCGACCGGAGCGAAGGCGACGCGGGCGAAGCGGTGCTTCTCCTCGAACGGCACGGTTGCGTCGATGCCGAGCTTGGCGCGGATGCCATTGTTGCCGGCGCGCACGTACTCGTGCCCGCGCGCACCCGGGATGACGATGAGGTCGCGCGATGCTTCCATCCGGGTCGCGAGCGCATATTCGACGTCCAGCGGATCACGGATGTCGATGTCGTCATCCACCACGACGACGTAATCGAGATCCTTGAGCGCGCCGAAGGAGGCGAGTATCGCGTTGCGCTGCAGGCCTTCGTGCTGCGTCATCTGCTTCTTTACCTGCACGATGGCGTGGAAGCGATGCAAGCCGCCGGCCGTCATCTCGGCATCGACCACGATCGGGATGGCGGAGCGCAACACTTTGAGGAGGCTCGCCTCCAGCACGTATTTGCGCAGCATGATCGTCTCTCGGCCGTAGCCGTTGATGGCCGGGTAGATCGGATCGCGGCGATGCGTCACCGCCGAGAGTTTCAGGACGGGCGCGGGCGCGGCGGGCGCCATGAACCCGATGAATTCGCCGAACGGTCCTTCCTGCGCATCCTCGCTCGTGAGGATTTCGCCCTCCATGATGAATTCGGATTCGGCCGGAACCAGGAGCGGCTGCGTGATCGCCTCGACGACCGGCAGGGCGGCGCCGGAAAGTCCGCCCGCGACGGCCATTTCGTCCGCGCCCTCGGGCATTTGCGAGCCCATGGTGGCGGCCGTGAAATGCAGCGCTAGGTCGGCGCCGAGCACGACCGCGACGGGCAGGTTTTCGCCGCGTGCCTTGGCGCGCTCATAAGCGAGACGCAGGTGCCGACCGAAATCAAGCTTCACACCGAGCCGATCGGGGCCGTGCAGTTGCAGACGATGATAGGAGGCGTTGTAAACGCCGGTTTCGGGATCGCGGACGATCAGGATTCCGGCCGTGACGAAGCGGCCCGCGTCAGCTGGCGCGTGACGCAACGCCGGCAAGATATCGCGGATGTCGAACTCCCGCAGCACGATCTCCTGCGCGGGCGCGGAGGCGACGAGGCGCGGCGGCAGCGGATTGTCGATGGCGCGCTCGACGAAGCCCCGGATGGCGCGGAAGTCCGCGCCGAAAGCGGATTCGCAATTGGCCTGGCAACTCAGCAGATTGCCGACCACGGCGCCGGCGTGACCCCGCACCTTGGGGAACAGCAGCGCCGGGCCGCCGTCCAGCGCTTTCATGACTGAGGCGAGTTCGAGATCAGGATCGATCTCACGCGTACATGTGTCGAGTCGCCCATCCCCCGCGAGACGCGCGAGCGCGGAGCGGAAGCGGGTGTCGAGGACGTCGTTGGTCAGCAAACGCGAGGGACCGGTCACGGCGCGAAGTTCCGACGCGTGGAAGTCTCGACGAGGCGCCGGGCGGGCAAAGGCTCAGTCCACAACATTCAACCCTCTCGCATCCCTGAAATATTTCATCAGGAGCCTACGCAGAAAGGAGAATGCGTCAAGGATGAGATCGCGAAAACGTCGGTCGAATATCAAGCGATACTGACCAGAATTCAGCCGAGATGCTTTGCGGCTCGCCACAATACTTGGCTGAGGACAAGACAATGCAATCGGGGCCGTTGCCGGACCGCGTCTCGCATTAGCTTTGTAACAAAGGTAAAACTGGGTGTCCAGCGCATCACGAGGTCTGCAACTCCGCCATGTAGGCGCGCCAGCCGCCGAGATGCGTGATTTCGCGCGCGCCCTCGACAGCGTGAGATTCGCACAGAAAGCCGCTGACCGACGAGCCGTCCTCGAGCGAGATCTTGCCGATGCCGAGCGGGGCCGGAATGGCGTCCACGAAGTCGCCGAACGCGGCGCGTGGCAAGGCCCAGACTTCGACCGAGAGGCCCGGGCCTTTCGAGCCCGGCGCGCGCACCATCCCGGGTTTCGCGGGCGACGTGTCGGGCAGAACGAAGAGGCGGTAGTCTTTCGCCGTACGGCATGCGCGCACCAGCCTGCCGCCCGTGGAGGTGAGCTGGTGGTTCAGCGGCATGCCCGAGAGATGCGCCCCCACCACGGCGATCTCGATGTCACCTGACGGCGGCGGCGCCACGCGACCCGAGTCCGGCAGCGCGGCCGCACGATCGATCCCCAGGCCTGTGGGACAGGCGCGATGAAGACGATCGGCCCATGCAGCGAGCGCGTCGTCGCAGAATGCCGGCGCGATCAGCGTCACGCCGCCCGGCAAGCCATCGGGCCGAAAGCCCGCTGGAATGGCGAGCGCGCAGCAATCGAGCAGATTGACGAAATTGGTGTAGCGGCCGAGATTCGAATTGAGCACGATGGGGTCGGCCCGCATGGCCTCGACCGTGTAGATGGTCGGGGCGGTGGGCAGCAGCATGATGTCGATTTTAGCCCATTCCCGCTCGGCGCTTCGGCGGAGATGCGCGAGTTCATATTGACCGCGAAACGCCTCCACCGCGGTCTTTTCGCGTGCGCTTTCCAGAATGCCGCGCACCGCGGGGTCGATCTCGCCCGCGTGCGAAACCGCGAAGGCCTCGACCGCCGCGAGGCGCTCGGCCACCCATGGTCCGCCGTAGAGCAAGTGCGCGGTCTCGCGGAAGGGCGCGTAATCGATCTCGATCTTTTCGCCGCCCAGTGATTCGAGGCGCGCAATGGCGGCGTCGTAAAGCGCCGCGGTGTCGTTGTCGCCGAAAAATTCGCGCTCGGCTTCTCCCAGCACGCCGAAGCGGATGCCTTCGCTCGGCAGGTTTCTGGGGGACGCCGGGCGAGAGTAATCGTCCGCTGGATCGAAGCCCCGCATCGTCTCGAACACGCGCTTCGCGTCCCCCACGGTCGAGGCCAGGACGCTGATGCAATCGAGGCTGCGACAAGCCGGCACGAGTCCCTGCGTGGAGACGAAGCCCGGCGTCGGCTTGAGGCCCACGAGATTGTTGAAGGCCGCGGGCACGCGGCCAGATCCCGCCGTGTCGGTGCCCAGCGCGAAGGACACGAGACCGGCGGCCGTCGCGACGGCGGACCCCGACGAGGAGCCGCCGGACACGTAACGCTCGTCGAAGACAGACCGCGGCGCGCCATAAGGCGAGCGCGTGCCGTTGAGGCCGGTGGCGAACTGATCCAGGTTGGTCTTGCCCACCAGCAAGGCGCCCGCAGCGATCAGACGCGCCACCGCGTGGGCGTTTTCTCGCGGCATGTAGGAGAAGGCCGGGCATGCGGCCGTCGTCGGGAGGCCGGCGCAATCGATGTTGTCTTTCGCGGCGAAGGGAATGCCCCAGAGCGGCATGTCCGGCGGGGGAGCGCCGCGCCGCATCAGCTCGTGCGCCTGAGCCATGAGATCCTGGTCGGGCACGCGGCTGATCCACACGGCGCGGTCGGGCCATTGGGCGCAGCGAGCCAGCACCGCCTCGATCACGTCGAGCGGCGTGAAAGCGCCGTCGGCATAGCCTTGCCGGAGGGTCGAGATGTCGAGAGCGAGCGGCAGTTTCATGTTCGACCTTCGAGGATTGGAGCCCAGCGGCAGAGCGGGGCCGACAATATGGGGTTCAACTGGGTGGCAGCGCGCCCGCGACGCCCATGGCTTCGAGCATGTGGGCGGCGCGCAGGCAGAGGTCCTCGCGCCAGGGCGCGGCGATGATCTGCACGCCGATGGGAAGCGCGCCGGTGAGAACCGGCACACAGGCGACCGGCAGGCCGATGCACGAGATCGGTTGTGTGAAGACGCCGATGTTGGGCCGCAGCGGAAGATCCTCGCCACGAAACCGCAAAATCTTCTCGCCCGTCATCGGGGCCACGCAGGGCGTCGCCGGCGCGACGATCAGATCGAGGCTGTCGAACTGCCGCAGCATTTCGTCATGGAACCAGCGGCGGACGCGTTGCGCCTGCACCAGCCAGGCGGCCGGCAGGAGCGCTCCGGCGAGAAAACGATCGCGCGTGTCGGGATCGAAATCATGCGCGCGGGTGCGCAGGCGCTCGAGGTGAAAGGCCGAGCTTTCCGCGTTGGTGATCAGGAATGCGGCGGCACGGCCTTCCAGCGCGCCGACCATGGGCGCGATGTCCGATGCGCCGAGCGCGCGGGCCACGCGCTCGACGGCGTCTCGCGCTTCGGGCATGCCTGCGGTGTCGAAATAGCCGCCGGCCAGGCCGATCCTGAGACCCGCAAGGCCGCGGTCGAGATGCGGCGTGACGGGCTCGACGGGCCGGGGCGCGCAGGCGGGATCGTGCGGATCATGGCCCTGGAGAACATCGTAGGCGAGCGCGAGATCGCGCACGTGGCGCGCCAGCGGACCCAGGTGATCGAGGCTGTCGCAAAAGGGAAAGCTGCGCGTGCGTGGCAACCGACCATAGGTCGGCTTCAGGCCGAACAAGCCGCAGAAGGATGCGGGCACGCGGATCGATCCATTGGTGTCGGACCCGAGCGACAAAGGCGCGAGCCCAGCCGCGGTCGCGGCCCCGCAGCCTGACGACGAACCGCCCGACATACGCGCGAGATCGTGCGGGTTGCGGCAATGGCCGTCATGCGCGTTCTCGCCGGTGAAATCATAGGCGTATTCGCCCATGTTCAGCCCACCCAGCAGGACGGCGTCGGCCGCGCACATGCGCTCGATCAGGAGGGCGTCGCGCGGCGCCGGCGCATGCTCGCGATTGATCCGCGAGCCTGCGCGCGTCGGCAACCCCTCGATGTCGAACAGGTTCTTGGCGGCGAAGGGGACGCCTGCCAGCGGACCCAGGGTTTCCCCGGCGCAGCGGCGTCGATCGATCGCCATCGCCGCAGCTTCCGCGCGTGCCGAGGTGACGTCCGTGTAGGCGTTGAGGGACGGGTTCTTGTCCTGGATGCGCCGCAGAGTGGCGCGGGTGATTTCGAGCGCCGACACTTCGCCGCCGCGCACGCGCGCCGCCGTGAGATGCGCGGGCTCGTACGGGTCGATCATGGCGCCTGCTCTCGGCCCGGGCGGAACACGCCCGCGAGATCCATGTGGGCGGGAGGCACCGGCGCGGCGAAGACGATGTCGGCCATGGCGGCCGCGACCTTCAGAAAAGCCGCCACGCCCGGCCGGTGCGCATCCGCGATGGCAATGCCGAGCGCGGGAGCCACCGCATCGAGCAGGCGTTCCGCATCGAAGTCCTTGGGCGCTCGATCAGGCATCGATGAGGCTCACGTGCGCGGCGACGACGCGCCAGCCCTGCGGAAAACGCACCCACGTCTGCATCTGCCGGCCGATTTTCCCGTGCGCGCTCTCGCGCTCGAACAACGTCGAGGCGGTGGCGACCTCGCGTCCGTAGGTGGTGATCACCGTGCGCGACAACGTGCGGGCGAGGCCGACGGGCGAGCGGGCCTGACGAAAGGCCCTGATCTCGTCCATTCCGTAAAGGTTCTCGCCGCCACCATAACGGATGGTGCGGGGATCGTCGTGGAACAGGGCCTCGAGCGTCGGCACGTCGTTGGTGACGAGTGCGACTTCGTAGGCCGCGAATGCGGCTTCGACCTCGGCCTTGATCTCGGGCAGGTCCATGTCCATGCGGTCGCCTCCGGGGTCAGGCCGCTGCGGCAGGCGGATGCGGCAGAGCCGCGATGAGTTCGCGCGTGTAGTCGGCCTGCGGCCGGTCGAGCACATCTTCGGCGGAGCCCTGCTCGACGATGCGACCGCCTTTCATGACGATGACGCGGTCGCAAATCAGCCGGACCACGTGCAGATCGTGGCTGACGAAAAGGTAGCTCATGCCGAGCGTGGCCTTGAGGTCGGCCAGGAGATTGAGCACCAGGGCCTGCACCGACACGTCGAGTGCGGCGGTCGGCTCGTCGAGCACGACCAGATCGGGCTTGAGCGCAATGGCGCGGGCGATGCCGACGCGCGCCTTCTGGCCGCCCGAGAGCTGGTGGGGAAAGCGGTCGAGCAGATCGACCGGCAGCCCGACGGTGCGGGCCAGTTCTTCGCAACGCGTGCGCAGGTCGTCGGCGCCCGACGCCGCGCCGAAGCGCAGCAGCGGATCCGCGATGGCGCGAAAGGCCGTGTAGCGCGGATTGAGACTGTCGGTCGGATCCTGGAACACCATCTGGATCCGGGGCCGCAACTTATCCGCCGCGAAAGATCTGGCCGGGATCGCGCCGATGTTCTCGCCATCGAAAATGATTTCGCCTTCCGTCGGATCGAGAAGCCGCATCAGCATCATCGACGTGGTGGACTTGCCGCAGCCCGATTCGCCCACGAGACCGACGCTCTCGCCGCGCATGACCTCGAAGGACAGACCATCGACGGCTCGGAACGGAAGGACCGCGGGATCGGTGCGACGGCCGAAAACGCGCGCCAGCACGCCGACGCCGGGCCGCTCGTATTCCTTTACGAGACCGCGGACCGTGAGGAGCGGCGCCCCGGGCGCGTTGGGCGGAATGGGCGTGGAGGTCGCGTCGTCGGGCAGCAGATCGCGGAGTCCGATGCCGGGCCTCGGCGTCGCGCGCATGAGCTTGCGCGTGTAATCGTGCGCCGGGCGGGCGAAAATCTGCTCCGACGTCGCGGTCTCGACGATGGCGCCCTTCTCCATCACGACGATGCGGTCGCAATAGGTCGCGGCCAGCCCGAGATCGTGGGTGATGAGGATGGTCGACATGCCGCGCTCGCGCGTGAGTTCGACGATGAGTTCCATCACGGCCTTCTGGGTCGTGACGTCGAGTCCGGTCGTCGGCTCGTCGGCGATGAGTAGCTTGGGGCGACAGGCGAGCGCGAGTGCGATGACGATGCGCTGGCACATGCCGCCCGAAAGCTCGAACGGATAGGCGTCGTAGCGCTCCTCCGGGCGGGCGATCTTCACCTGGCGCAAGGCATCCACGGCCTTGTCGCGCGCATCGCCCGAGCCCGCCTGGGCGTGCTGGCGCAGCACGTCCTCGATCTGATGGCCGACGCGCCGGATGGGGTTGAGCGCGGCGCGCGGGTTCTGGAAGATCATCGACATTTCGCGGCCGCGCAGGTCGACCATTTCGCTTTCGGAGGCCTTGTCCAGATCGATGCCGGCGAAGCGGATCGAACCGGCGGCGATCTTTCCGGCGCGGTCGAGAATACGCATGACCGCATAGGAGGTGACGGATTTGCCGGAGCCGGACTCGCCGACGATGCCGAGCGTTTCTCCCTTGGCGAGGCTGATGTCGATGTTGCGCACGGCGCGCACCACGCCGCGGCGCGTTTCGAACTCGACCGTCAGGCCCTGAACGTCGAGAAGAGAGGATGCAGACGCCATGATCGTCTCCTCAGGTGCGCCGTTGCGGATCGACGATGTCGCGCAATCCGTCGCCGATGAGATTGAAGCAGAAGACCGCGAGCATCAGCGCCAGACCGGGGAAGAGCGCGATCCACCATTCACCCGAGATGATGGAGCCAGCGCCCTCCGCCACCATGATTCCCCATTCGGGCGTCGGCGGGCGTACGCCGAGGCCGATGAAGGACAGGCCGGCGGCATTGAGGATGGCGTAGCCCATGGTCAGCGACATCTGCACCATCATGATCGGCAGGATGTTGGGCAGGATTGTCGTCAGGGCGATGCGCAGGTCCGAATTGCCGGTGAGCCGCGCCGCCATGACGTAGCCGGCTTCGCGGCGCACGCTGGCCTCCGTGCGCGCAATGCGCACGTAGAGCGGGAAGTTGATGATGGCGGTGGCAAGGACGATGTTGGTGACGGTGTTGCCGAGCGCCGCCACGATGCCCATGGCCAGAACGAAAAGCGGGAAGGCCATGATGGTGTCGGCGATGCGGCCGACGATCCGGTCCGTCCAGCCGCCGAAAAAGCCCGACGCGATGCCCGCCAGGCCGCCGACCGCGAAGACGAGCGCCACCGAGGTGACGGCGATCGTCATGTCGAGCCGGGTTGCGACCACGACGCGCGAGAAGATGTCGCGGCCCAGTTGATCAGTGCCGAACCAGTGCTTCCAGGAGGGCGCCTGCAGGGTCGCGGACGTGTCGCTGGCGAGTGGATCGTAGGGGACGATCCAGGGCCCGAAGAGGGCGCAGAAGATCAGCAGGAAGAGCAGCAGGAAAGCGAAACCCGTGACCGGGTTGCCGCCGATGACGTAGCGCGCATGCGCGAGATTGGACGACAGCGCGGCGAACCGTGCGGATGTGCGGCGCTGAGGAGCCTTGATGATCGGCGCGGCGGTCATGAGGTCGCTCCCATGCGCGGGTCGATCAGTCGATACGAGAGGTCGATGATCAGGTTGAGGACGATGTAGAGAATCGCCATGGCGAGAACGAAGCCCTGCACGGGCGCGAAATCGGATGCGATCAAGGCCTCGACCGCATAGGAGCCGACGCCAGGCCAGGCGAAGACTTTCTCGACCAGCACGTTGGCGCCGAGCAGAAACGAGAACACCATGCCGAGCGTCGTGACGACCGGCAGCATCGCGTTGCGGAACGCATAGGTCATGATGATGGTGCGTTTGCCGAGTCCGGACGCGCGCGCGGTGCGGATGAATTCCATCGACAGGACCGCCAGCATCGACGCGCGCGTGATGCGGGCGATGGGCGCCAGCGAAAAGATCGCCAGCGTGATGCCGGGCAGAAGCAATTGCGCCAGCGTGGCCTTGAAGGTCTGCATGTCCCGCGCGATGAGCGAGTCGACCAGATAGAAGCCCGTGACGGTCGGAGGCGCGCTGGCGAAGACGTCGAGGCGGCCCAGCGGCGCAGGCGAGATCTGCAGGATGAAGTAGAAGACATAGACGAGGAGCAGGCCGGTGAAGAAGACCGGCAGCGAGACGCCCGCGGTCGCGACGGCGCGGCACGCATGATCGATGAAGGAACCCTGTTTCACCGCTGCGGTGATGCCGAGTGGAATGGCGACGAGCAGCGACAGGACGAGGCCGAAGAGAGTCAGTTCAGCCGAGGCCGGGAGGCGCGATTTCAGGTCCTCGAGGACCGGCTGTCCCGTCGTCAGCGAATTGCCGAGATTGCCGCGCGACAGATCGGCGACGTAGCGGCTGAATTGCTCGGGCAGCGGCCGGTCGAGGCCGAGCGACTTGCGCACCTCCTCGACCGCCTGCGGCGTGGCGGCCGGGCCGGCGAAATAGGCGGCGGTGTCGCCCGGAAGAACGCGCGTCAGCAGAAACGAGACGGCGACCACGCCGATGAGCGCGGGAATGGTGGTCATCAGACGGCCGAGAAAGACTTTCAGCACGGGAGACCTCACGGGCAGCAGTGGCGTGGCGGACGCGGGCGAACCCGCGCCCGTGTTTTCATGCCTTGGTGAGGGCGCGGTAATCGAGCCGGCGATGGAACCAGTACTGGTATCCACCGACGTTCTTCTGCATCGCGACGTTGACGTAGGGCTGGAACAGCGGAATGCGCGGCACATCCGCGTAGGCGAGGTCGACGAAGCCGCGGACGCTCTGCTCGTAGGTGGCCATCTCGCCAGCCGCCGCCGAGGTGCGTGCCGCCGCGATCAGACGATCCATCTCGGGATTCTGGTAGCTCATCGTGTTGAAGACGGAGTTCTGGCCATCGTAGCACCAGAAGTAGAAATATTCCGGATAGTCCAGCCAGCCCGAGAAGACGTTGGTGAAGAGCGGCATTTCCTTCTTGTTCAACTCGGTGCGCCAGTTCGCGCCCGGCACCTTGTTGATCGTCGCCTTGATGCCGATGAGCGCGAGGCTCTCCTGGACGAGAACGCAAAGCGGCTCGTTGACGCCCGCGAAACCGAGATCGAAGGAAATGGTGGTCTCGAAACCGTTGGGCATGCCGGCCTCGGCCAGCAGTGCGCGGGCTTTCGCCAGATCGGTATTGTACTTGTGCGGCTGCGGCCATTCGGCCTTGGTGGCCGCCCCGGCGGGCGCGCCGAACATGGGCTCCGAGAGACCGAACTGCACCGCATCCATGATCTTCTGGTAGGGCAGCGCATGGGCGACCGCCTGCCGGACTTTCGGATTGTCGAACGGCGGCTTCTTGACGTTCATGCCGATGTACTGGATGCCGTTCGAATAGGGCGTCGACACGATGTTGAGCCTGGAACTCGACTTCAGTTCAGCGAAATCCTTGCTGGGCAGATCGTAGGAAATGTCTGCGTCGCCGCGCTCGAGAAGCGCTCGGCGATTGCCGGCTGACGGGACCATGCGCCAGATGATGCGCGGGATCTTTGGCTGCGCTCCGCCCTTCCAATCGTTGTTCCGCTCGAGCACCACTTCCGTGCCGGGCGTCCATTTGGTGCAGCGGTAGGCGCCTGAACCTGCGGTGTTCTGCTTGGTGTATTCGAGGCCCCACGGGTCGTTCGGCCCGGCATTCTTTTTCACCAGACCGGAGTTGACGATGCAGGGCACGATGACCGCGAGATCTGGGATCGTGAGCCTGTCGGGCCGGATGAAGTCCACCCGGACCGTGTGATCGTCCACGACGACGAACTGCTCGGGCTTTTCGAGCGAGCCCGCCTTCTTCTGGAAGGTCGGGAAACCTCCGACCGAGACGGCGCGGTCGAGAGACCACTTCACGTCCTGGGCCGTGACCGGCGTGCCGTCGTGGAACTTGGCGTCCCGCCGCAACTTGAAGGTCGCCGAATCCTTGCCGACGTTCATGTCCTCGGCGAGTTCCGGCTTGAACTTGTCGCGGTCGTAATAGGCGACGCCATTGGGGCCCGTCTTCATCTCGTGGCTGATGAGGCGGTCGTAGCAGTTCCACGAAACTTCGTAGCCCGGCACGTTGGTGCCGACGCCGTGGATGTCGAGATTGTTGGGGCCGCTTTCCGAGACGATCAGCAGCGTCTCGGCCCGCGATTGCGCACTGGCGGACGTGAACACCGCCGGAGCGGCAACGCCGGTTGCAGATGCGGCCGCAGTCGCGCCGGCCTTTTTCAGAAAATCACGACGATCCATATCCCACCCCCGCGCTTGCATCGCACAAGAGTTGCATACAATATTGATGGATCGCATGCCCAAATGTCAGTCTCGTGTGCCCAAATTTAAGCGTGGCCGGCTCAACAAGAGGGCACGAGGCGGAGCACGAATGCCGCTATACCGAGAGAAAGCAACGCGGTGACTGAAAACGACATGACACGCGCCGAACGACTTGCAGGTGAGATCGCCGACGCCATTCTGTCGGGCGAGTTCGTTCCCGGCGCGCGCCTCGACGAACAGGGGCTGGCCGACCGTTACGGCGTTTCACGCACCCCGGTTCGTGAAGCGCTGCGGCTGCTCGCCACCACGGGCCTGATCGACATGCGCCCCCGGCGCGGCGCGACCGTGACGCAGATCACGTCCGAGCATCTGTTCGAATTGTTCGTGGCCATGGGAGAGATCGAGGCGACCTGCGCGCGGCTGTCGGCGCTGGGCATGTCGCCGATCGAACGGCGGCGGCTTGAAGCGCTTCATGAGCGCATGGGCGACATGGCGCGGGCACGCAACGAAGACAGCTACGCCGAAGCCAACGTGGCGTTCCACTCGGCGATCTATGCCGGCACGCATAATTCCGCCCTGGTGGAGATCGCCACCAACCTGCGCCGCAGGCTGTCGCCGTTCCGCCGCGCGCAGTTTCGCGCGCCGGGCCGCCTGGCGCTGTCGCATGCCGAGCACGAGGTCGTGCTCCTGGCAATCTTGCGGGGCGACGCCGCACAGGCACATGCGGCCATGCTGCGGCACGTCAATCTCGTGGAAGACGCATTCGAGCAACTCTCGGGCACGCAGCCTCCGCGTGAGAAGAGCGCGTGACGCCTAGAAAATCAGGGCGAAGATTCCGATCACGACCAGAAGGCCGATGAGGAAGATCACGCCAATGGTGCCGCCGAGGAATTTCAACATGCAGACTCTCTCCCATGGCCGGACGTCGACCGGTAGAGCAACGACCAAGCGGGGTCTTGGGTTCAATCCGCAGTCAAGAATCGCTTGAGGGTTCGGGATCAGCCCTTCAGCACGTCGCCCCATTTGCGCTCGATGTCGCGCGCTTCCGCGATCGACAGGGCTGAGCTCGGAGGAAAGTCCTTGCGCCAGGCGAATGGTTTGCACGCGTTGATGATCATCTTGGAGTGAGACGTCGTGCCACGCGCCTTGTCCTCCGGGGGAATGCGCGGATCGAGCGCGGAACTCCAGGCTTCGCGGATGATGTCCACCGATTCCGAGGGTTCGGCGCGCGTCGTCACGGCCCACATGACGTCGGCGAGATTCGAGGGGTCGACGTCTTCGTCGACGATCACGACCAGCCGGCCCATGTAGCTGTTGGCGGCGGCGATGAGGCCCGCGCGCTTGGCGTGGCCCGCGTAACGCTGCTCGATCGACACGACGGTCATGAGTTGCGAGACGTGCTGCCAGGCGCCGATGACGTCGGTGACGCCCGCGGCTTCCAGATCGCCCCAGATGCTGGCGGCGCGGAACGGCAGGCCGAAGTGGAACCGCGGCGGCTTCATCGGGGGCGAGCCCAGCAGAACGGGGTTGCTGCGATAATGCACGGCCGTGACGTCCATCACCGGGGCGGGTCGCGCGTCGGCGGCGTAATAACCGGTGAACTCGCCGAAGGGTCCTTCCGGCAAGGTCATTTCCGACGGGTGCAGGAGATGTCCTTCGAGGATGATCTCGGCGCGCGCCGGCAGCGGCAGGCCGGTGACGAGTCCGTCGCACATTTCGATGGCCCGGCCCTTGATGGCGCCCGCAAACGCATATTCGGACACGCCGGCAGGCAGATATTCGAAGCCCGCGATGAACAGCGCCGGATCTTCCCCGTTGACCACCGCGACCGGGCAGGATTGGCCGCGGTCCCAGTATTTCTGCGCGATCATGTTGCCGTGCCGGCCCATGTGATCGAACTGGATGGTGACGCGGTTCTTCGCGTGGACCTGCACGCGATAGATCGAGGCATTGACCCAGCCAGTGTCGGGATCGCGCATGATGACGAGACTGCCCGACCCAATGTAAGGACCGCCGTCCTTGCGATGCCAGTGCGGCGTCGGAAAGATCGAAAGATCGACGTCGCGGCCCTGCTGAGAGTTTTCGAGGAATGCCGCACGCTTCACCGCGACCGGCGCGATCGGCTCGAGCTTCGAGCGCTTCTGCTTCCAGACTTTCAAGGCCTCGATGGGCGTGAGGCTCGTGTCGATGCCCAGCGCCAGGGCGGCGCGGCGCGCCTGCACGGTGGCGTTGGTGAAGATGCGGAATCCGCGCGGAAAGCCCGGGATGTCGTCGAACAGCAAAGCCGGGCAGTCGGGCATGCCGGCGGCGACTTCGGTGACGGCGCCGATTTCGAGATGCGGATCGGCGCCGGGCACGCGGCGCAGGGCGCCGATGGCGTCAACCTGCTCGATGAAGTCCCGCAGATCCTCGTAGACGGCCGTCATCGTTTCACTCCACAGCGTCCCGGCGGCGCACGCACGCGGGGATCATTTGAACCAGGACAGGGGCGCCAGCGTCACGGCCGGCACGTAGGTGAGCAGGACGAGCACGGCCAGGTAGATCAGCAGGAACGGCAGCACGCCGCGATAGAGCGTAGGCAGAGGCGTGCCGAACAGAGCGTGCGAGGCGAAGAGGTTGAGACCGAACGGCGGAAGGAACATGCCGATCGCCAGATTGACCGTGACCACGAGGCCGAAGTGGATCGGATCGATCCCGGCCTGCTGGGTGATGGGCGCGAGCAGCGGCATCAGCACCAGGATCGCGGCCGGAGGCTCGAGAATACTGCCGACGACGAGCAGCAGCAGATTGATGACCAGCAACAGCAGCCATGTCTCGAGCGACAGTGACGAGATGGTCGAGACGAGTTGAGCCGCAAATCCGCTGGTGGTGATGAACCAAGCGTACGCGCCCGCCGCCGCCACGATGATCATGATCTGTCCGACCAGGACCGACGAGTCGAGCATGATGTCCCAGACCTGAGACCAGGTGATCTCACGGTGCACGTAGACGGAAATGAGAATGGCGTAGATGCAGGCGATGCCGGCAGCTTCCGTCGGCGTGAAGAGGCCGCCGTAAATGCCGCCCAGGATGACGACCGGGGCGAGCAGAGACCAAATGCCATGGCGTAGCGCCTCGGCGATGTTGCGCCAGCGCGCCGGGTCGCCGATGGGGATCATTTCGATGCGGGCGCGCACCACGACGTAGAGCGACAAAGCCCCGGCGACGATCAGTCCCGGGACGATGCCGGCGAGGAACAAAGTGGTGACGGATTGCTGCGCGGCGATCGCATAGATGATCATCGGGATCGACGGCGGGATGATGACGTCGATCACGCCCGTGGCGGTGATGAGACTGACGCCGAAGGTGCGGCCGTAGCCGTTCTTCTCGAGCGCCGGAAGGGTGAGCTTGCCAATGGCGGCGACGCAGGCGACGCTCGACCCGGACATGGCTCCGAAGGCCGAAGCCGCGCCGATCGTCGCGAGTGCAAGGGAGCCGCGGACGCCGCCCACGACGGTGAGCACGAGTTCGATCAGGCGGCGCGCAATGCCGCCGCGCGCCATGATGTCGCCCGCCAGAATGAACAACGGAACGGCCAGAAGCGCGAAGCTGTCGAGGCTGCCGAACATGGCGGTGTGCACAGCCTGAAGCGGAATGCCGCCCATGAACAGGATGCCGGCGAGCGCCGCGACGATCAGGACCAGAAAGACCGGCAGTCCGAGCATCAGGAGCGTGATCGGCAAGCCGACGAAGACAAGCGTACTCATCGACCGGCTCCATCGTCGCTGGCGGCGGGCGGCATGCCGATCGCACAGACGCTGCGCATCAGGAAAAGAAGCCCGGTCAACGACAACCCGATGGTGACGATGGATTGCGGGATCCACATGGGGATCTCCAGCGCTTCACTGCGCTGGTCGAAGCCGCGCAGCATGTCCACCACCAGGAAGCTGGCGTAGACCGCCATGGACAGCACCGCCAATGTGACGAGCGCCATGGCGGCAATGGCCGCCGCCTGCGCCCCGGCGGGCATGCGCGACACGATGGCGTCGATCTTGATGTGCTGCTGACGCCACGTGACGGAGGCGGCGCCGGCAAAGACCGTCACGACCATGAGATAAAGCATTGCCTCCTCGGCCCAGTTCAGCGGGGCGGAGAGAAAGTAGCGGCCGAAGACGTTCGCGCCGTTGATCGCGACGATGATGCCGAGCGCCACGGCGGCAACGATCGTGCAGACGCGCGACACGGCGTCGCCCATGCGCACGATCTGGCCGCGCCACCCGATGGGGGGCGCGGTTGCTTGCTGCAACAGGACCCCGGTCATCAGACCGTGGTCTCGGAGGTTTTGGCGAGGAGCTCATAGAGCGCCTTTTCGGCCGGCTTGCGTCCCGCGACCTCCGCGCCGATCGGGCGCATGAGCTTCATCAGTTCGTCATGCGCGGCCGCCGGCAGCTTGATGATCTCGCCACCCTTCTCGAGCCAGACTTTTTTCTGGCTCTGATCGAAAGCGTCCGCCCATGCATAGACGTCGCGGCTGGCCTTCTGGCCCGATTCCTCGACGACGGCCTGCAGGTCCTTCGGCAGCTTGTCGAGCCAGAGCTTGCTGGCCAGCGACGCGACCGTGATGGTGGCGTGCTCGGTTTCCAGGATGTATTTGGCGGCGTCGTAGAAGCGCAGTGCGGTCATCACAGGCGTGCTGCCGAGCACGCCGTCGATGGTGCCCTGCTGCAGCGCAGGCATGACTTCGCCGAGAGACATCGGGATGCCCGTTCCCTTGAGTCGCTTGATCTGCTCGATCTGCATGGCAGAACCCAGGACGCGGATCTTCTTGTTGGTGACGTCGGCCGCGGTCTCGAGCTTGCTGCGGCAATTGATGACCATCTGTGAGTTGATGAAGAGGCCGATGCCTTTCAGGCCCTTGCTCTCGCCGGACGACAGGAAGGCCTTGTTGAACTCGGGCGCCTGCAGGCAGCGTTGCGCGTGCGCGAGATCCTTGAACATGCCTGGTGCGCCCAGCACTTCGAAGCGCGTGTCGACTCCGCTGAGGAATTCGGGCGGCATGACGATCACCTGCACGGTGCCGAACTGCGTGCCCTCGATCATGCGGGGGGCGGAGCCCAGCTGGCTGGCCGGATAGAGTTCGGCCTTGATGGCGCCTTTGCTGCCGGCCTCGACGAGACCCGCGAAGATCTTCATCCATTCGTGCTGGCAATCGTTCAGCGTGGGAGTGCCGATCTTCATGACGATCGGCGTCTGCCCCCGGGCGACCCAGGGCATGGCCACGAGTCCGGCAGCGGCGGATGCGCCGCGAATGAGCGTGCGACGCGTAGCGCCCGTTTGATGATTCCGACCGTCCTGCATGGTCTTTTCCCCTTTGGCGTAACTCGTCACCCTCTGCGCCGGCGGCCCGCCCCGGGGTCCGCCGCGAAGTTCTTCAAACCAGCAAGTCCCGCGCCAGCCAGCCGAGACCCTGCCGCGTCCGCTTCACCATCCATGCACCAGATGACCCTCGTGCGGAGGCGTCGCGATTTCAGCGTCCGTGGCCAGCCGCGCATAGCGGCTCGCGGAAAAGACGAGCGGCCGCGCCGCACCCGAGGTCAGCCGCTCGAAGCCCAGCACCTCGCCCACGATGATGAGATGATCTCCGCCCTCATAGCGGGCCCAGGTGCGGCATTCGAGCCAGGCGAGCGCGTCGCGGATCAGCGGAATGCCGGTGACGCGGCCGGCGACGGGATCGAGCCCCTCCCACTTGTCGCTCAGCGAACGGGCGAACTGCGTCGAGATGCGGCTCTGGTTTTCATTCAGGATGTTGACGGCGAACTGCTCGACCGCTTCCCAGGCCGGAAAGGATTTCGCCGTTTTCGCCATGCTGAACAGGATGAGCGGCGGGGTCAGCGATACGGAATTGAAGGAACTGACCGTTGCGCCCAGCCTCTCTCCTTCAGGCGAGACCGCGGTGATGACCGCGACGCCTGTCGGGAAGAGCCCGAGAACATCGCGGAGCATCCGCCCCTGATCCGGCGCCGCCGCGTCTTTCGATGGATTGGACATGGCGGCTCCCGCTGATCTTCTGCCGTGACGATGCCTGGATCAGGCCGGCAAATCCAGAGCCGCATCGACGAGGCTCGTGGCGCGCTTGAAGTCGTAGTTGCGATACATGTTGGTCTTCACGATGAAAGACGCGCCGCCGTAGAATTTCTCATATTGAGCATGGCGATTGCCGAACTCGGATCCGATGAAATCCCAGGCCATCCGCATCAAGGCGATGCGCTCGCGCGCGCCGGCCTTGCCCGAGGCCATGTAGCGCGCCATGTCGGCGGCGGTTTCCGGGCTGTCGAGATCCTTCACGGAGGACGGCATGCTGATCATGGCGGCGCCGGTCAGTTCGCGGATGATCTCGATCATCCGGGGGTTGTTTTCAGACTGCATCGCCATGACGGCATAGAGCGCCGCCTTGTCGGGCCAGACCACACCGTTGGCGTCGATCACCGCACGGGTTTCCTGCGCTTCCAGCATGGTCTCGACGGTCGAGACGAGCGCCGCGAGTTCGCCCATCTGCACCTGCACGGCCGGTACGCCGTCGTTGCCCGTGAGTTCGTTCATGCGCTTGGCAAGACCGATCATGAAACGCAGCTTTGTGGCGTAGCGCGCCTGCGCCTGAAGGTTGCCGTAGGAATGGCTGGGCGTCTTCCACCACTGGTCGCGGCAGACTTCGAGGTTGCGGTAGATGAACACCTTCTCCCAGGGGATGAAGACGTTGTCGAGCACCACGAAACAATCCGACTCGTCGAAGCGGCTGGAGAGCGGATGATCGAACTTGTTGGTGACGTGCTGGGCGAAGGGGCGGCGGGGATAGAGCCGCAGGCCTTCGGCGTTCATCGGCATCGCGACGCCGATCGCGTAATTCTCATCACCGGGCTGCAGGGGATGGATGCAGCTCAGATAAAGATAATCCGAGAAGACGCCGGCGGTGGCGAGCTGCTGCGCGCCCGACACGTAGATGCCGCCATCCGTCTCCTTGACGACGCCGGCATAGAGCGTCGGATCCGTCTGCAGGTGGCCGGGCTTGGCTCTGTCGATCTGGGGCGGGACGATCGCGTAGGTCGTCCAGAGGTGGTTTTCGCGGGCATATTCGTAAAAGTTGACAACGTTCTCGGCGAAATGCTTGCCGCCGGCAGCGAAAACCTCGGGAACGGCGGCGAAGCCTGCAAAGAAGCCCGAGACGTGATCGGGCGTCCGCCCCATGAGGCCGAACGTGGATTCCGACCAGGTTTCGCAGGCGAGACGCTTGTCGCGCAGATCGGCGTGGCTGCGGGGAATCTGGTAGGCGCGCAGCACGGGCGCACCAGTCGTCGGCGACGTGTAGGTCATGCGCTCGCGGTTCGCCGGATCGGCGGCGATGTCGTAGAGCTTGGCGGCCGACTTGGCGGCTTCGGCAAATGCCGGGTGCGTGGTGACGTTGCGAACGCGTTCACCATCGACGTAGACGGCACGGCCATCGTCGAGCGAGCGGAGATATTCGGCTCCGGTGCGCAAGGTCGCGGCTTTGGTGGCGGATGAGGGTCGGGCGGCGGACGCCGCTGGCTTGACGGCCGTGGATGAAAACGTGCCGTGCAGGTGATCGGCGACTGCTGACATGGCTTGGCTCTCCGTGCGATTACCTACATGCTGTATGTATTTCCCCGGCGCGTCAATCCGTAAAGCGCTCGCGTTTCAAATGTGATCGCGGTCAAGCCGTCGACCCGTGTCACGGATCCTGCATGGCGATCTCCCGCGTCCGGCGGAACGACGACAAACCCATGAGACACAGGACGCCCAGCGACGCCACCAGGAAGGCTGCGCTGATCGGCTGGGTCAGGAACACGCTCGGGTCGCCCTTCGAGATCAGCAACGCACGCCGCATGTTCTCTTCCATCAACGGCCCGAGAATGAAGCCCAGCACGAGCGGCGCCGGCTCGCAGCGGAACAGGATGAGCACGTAGCCCAGCAAACCCGCGAGGCTCATGACGACGATGTCGAAGGGGTTGTTGTTCACCGTGTAGGCGCCGACGCAACAGAACACCAGAATGGCCGGATAGAGGTAGTGATACGGCACCGTGACCAGACGCACCCAGAGGCCGATCAGCGGAATGTTGAGCACGACCAGCATGACGTTGCCGATCCACATGCTGGCGATCAAACCCCAGAACAGCGCCGGCCGCTCCGTCATGACCTGCGGTCCCGGCGTGATGCCCTGGATCATGAGTGCGCCCAGCACGAGCGCCATGGTGGGATTTGACGGCACGCCGAGCGTGAGCAGTGGAATGAACGAGGTCTGGGCGCCCGCATTGTTGGCGGCTTCGGGTGAGGCGACGCCACGGATGTCCCCCTCGCCGAAGGTGCGCGGGTGGCGCGCGACTTTCTTCTCGATGGAATAGGCCGCGAAGGAGGAGAGCAGCGCTCCGCCGCCGGGCAACAGGCCGAGAATGCTGCCGATGACGGTGCCGCGACCGATCGCAGGCAGACAGTGGCGCAGTTCCTTCCAGCGCGGCAGCAGCGTGCCGATGCGGGACGTCGTCAGATCCGAGGCATGTTTCGCCTGCACGTTGGCGATGGCGTCGGCGATGCCGAAGAGGCCCATGGCGATGACGACGAACTCCAGTCCGTTCATCAGTTCCGGCATGCCGCCGGTGAAGCGCAGCGCGCCGGAATTGACGTCGCTGCCCACCAGCCCGAGTAGAAGGCCGAGAACGATGGCGGCCAGCGCCTTGAGCACGGAGCCGCTGGCGAGAACCACCGCGGCGACAAGGCCGAACACCATGAGGGAGAAGTAATCGGCGGGACGGAAACTCAGCGCCACGCCGGACAGGATCGGAGCGAAGAGCGCGATGACCAGCGTCGCGACTGATCCGGCAATGAACGACCCGATGGCGGCGATACCGAGCGCCTGCCCGGCGCGGCCCGCCCGCGCCATGGCGTGACCGTCGAGCGCCGTGACGACGCTCGAAGCTTCGCCGGGAATGTTGATCAGGATGGACGTGGTGGAGCCGCCATATTGCGCGCCGTAGTAGATGCCCGCCAGCATGATGATCGACGTGTCGGCCGGCAGCGTGAAGGTGATGGGCAGCAGCATCGAGATGGTGGCGATCGGCCCCAGCCCCGGCAGTACGCCCACGAGCGTGCCGATGAGAACGCCGACGAAGCAATAAAGCAGATTGATCGGCGAGACGGCGACGCCGAGGCCGAAGGCAAGTTGATTGAGAATGTCCACGAATGCCTCAGATGTTGGGCCAGAGTGGAACCGGCAGGCCGAGCAGCGTGACGAAGAGCAGCGCCGAGAACGCCGCAAGGCCTGCCGCCAGCGCAAATGTCTGCCACTTGAATTGGCGACCGACCGCGGCCGAGGCCGCGACCACCAGCACGATGACGGCGATCACCAGGCCCGCATAGGTGAGCGCGAGTGCGAACAGGAGCGTCGATCCTATGATGATGGCGGCGCTTTTCACCGCGACCGGGACGCTCTCGCCCGCGTCGGAGGTCTGGCGCAGGCTTTTCAGGGAGACGAGCGCGCCGATGACCATCAGCACGCCGCCGAGCAGCATCGGGAAGTAGCCCGGCCCCATGCGGGAGGCCGAGCCGAGATTGTAGGTGCGTGAGACGACGAAGAAGCCGAGGCCGATGGCGACAAAGAAGATTCCTGCGAGAAAGTCTCGTCGCAAATTCAACATGCCCGTGGCTCCCCTGTCGCGTTTTACTCGACCCGAATGTTGGCTTCCTTGGCGATCCGCTCGGCGGACGCCCGGTCGCTCTTGATCTTGGCGAGCACATCCGTGGACGACAGACCCGAAGGCTCGACCGCCATGGCGAGGAACCGCTCACGCACTTCGGGCTGAGTCAGAACCTGCCTGACGTCTGCTTCGATCTTCTTGGCAACCGCCGGCGGAAGTCCGTTCTGGCCGAAGAAGGCCACCCAGTTGATCGCATCGACGTTGGGGTAGCCAAGTTCGGCGACGGCTGGCCAAGACTTGTCGAACGCGGACCGCTCCTTCGAGGTGACGGCGAGCACCCTCACCTTTCCGGACTTGATGTGCGGCAGCACCGACGAGACCGACAGCAGGCCAATGGGCACGTCCCCGCCCGCCACTGCGGTCGAAGCAGGTCCGCCGCCCTTGTAGGGCACGTGGATGAGCTTGACGCCCGTCTCCGACGCCATCAGTTCACCCGCGAGATGATTCCAGGTGCCGGCGCCCGCCGAGGCCCAGGAAATGCTGCCGGGCTTTTCCTTCGCGGCCTTGATGAAGTCCTCGAAGGTCTTGTAGGGCGCATCGGCATTGGCCACGACCGCGATGGTGTTGTAGGTCGCCATCGCCAGCGGAATGAAATCCTTGTTGGGATCGTATGGAAGGTTCGGGTAGATCACCGGATTGAGGGCGAACTCGCCGTTGGTGGTGACCAGCAAGGTATAACCGTCCGGCTTGGCGCGGCGCGCGATGCCGGTGCCGATCGAACCGCCGCCACCGGGACGGTTTTCGATCACGACCGATTGGCCCCACAGTTTCGACAGGCCTTCGGCGACGACGCGCGCGGCCGTGTCGCTGATGCCGCCCGGCGATGACGGCACGATGATCTGCACGGCTTTGTTCGGATAATCCTGAGCCTGTGCGGATGCGCAGAGCGCGACCGCAAGTGCCATGATGGCTGTCATCCTGCGCATGGTGATCCCCTTTTCTACCAAAGCCACGATCGAGACGGCGTCAGCTGTGGCGGCTGACGATGATGTTGGCGTATCCGGGCTTGACCCGGGCATCGATGAAGAACGGCTTGCCGGACGCCACGACGTCGAGACCCTGCCGAATGGCCGCCAGCAGATCGGGCACGTTGCCGATAGGCCCGACGGATTCGATGCCCTGAGCGCGCGCGAGTCCCGCGAGATCGATCGCCGGATCGTCGATGCGTTGACCGATCCAGCGGTTGTCGACGGGCCGCTCGCGAACTTTGGCGACGGCCTCCTGATGGATCTCGTCGTTGAAGTTGGACCGGTTGTTGGAAATGATGAACAGCGCCGGCAGTTGATAATGCGCCGCCGACCAGAGCGCGGTCGCGCCCTGCATGAAGTCGCCGTCGCCCAGGATGCCGATGACGGTGCGGCCGCTGTCCTTCAGGGCCAGCGCCGCCCCGATGGTGAGGCCTGGTCCGGCCGCGAGACCGCCACCGCCGTCGTGACCGAGATAGTCGAGCGGGTCGCGGAAGGCGTAGTCCGTCGCGGCCCAGCCGATGGTCGTGTGCGCGATGGTGAAGGCCTTGTCGCCACGGATTTCCGCGAGTGCCACTTCGATGTCGTGAGGCACGAGCTCGGTGGCGGCATTTGCTCCATATCCGCGCGGAGCGACCGGGGCTGGCGCCCGCCACGCGTTCCGCGGGCCCTGCATCCTGGCTTCCACCGCTGGAAGAAGCTGTTTCAGGAACCTGTCGGGATCGGCCATCACCAACGTATCGGCCGGCGGCAGGCCGAAATGATCCATGCTCCAGCCGTTGTGCAGCAGGCTGTCGAGCGAGACATGCACGATTTTCGCGCCGATCCGGCTCGTCTGGCGGTCGAACTGTTGCAGATAGCCGTTGAGGTCGATCCAGTC
>JAQGJH010000014.1 GCA_028290705.1 Hyphomicrobiales bacterium | reverse complement strand
AGGCCAATCCGGCGCTCACCTACACGGCCGGGGGCCTGCTCTCCGGCGACACGCTGACCGCCAGCCTCACCACATCGGCGAGCCCGACCTCCAACGTCGGCGCTTACGCGATCGCTCTTGGCTCCGTAAGCCTCTCGCCGAACTACAGCCTGACCTACACGGGCGCGAACCTCAGCGTGACGCCGCGCGCGCTCTCCGTCGTGGCCGACGCGAAGACGCGTGTTTATGGCGACGCCAATCCGGCGCTGACCTATGTGCAGACCGGCCTCGTCAACGGCGACACGCTGCAGGGCGCGCTGGCGACGAGCGCGACGTCCGCATCGGGCCTGGGCGATTACGCCATCACCCGCGGTTCGCTGGCCTCATCGGGGAATTATTCGATGTCCTATACGGGCGCGGGCCTCAGCGTCACGCCGCGCGCCCTCACCATCACGGCCGACAGCCAGAGCAAGATATTCGGCTCGGTCTTCGCCTTCACGGGCCGCGAGTTCAAGACGCAGGGCCTCGTCAACGGCGACCGCGTCGACGCCGTCCGGTTGTCGAGCCTCGGTGCGCCCGCGACAGCAGCCGTCGGAAGTGACGGCTCGCCGAAAACATACGCGATCGACATTGTCGATCCGACGGGTGTCGGGCTCGGGAAGTATGCGGTGACTCTCGTGGGCTCGCTGCTGACGGTGCAGATGCTGACCACCGTCGAGTGGGCGTCCACGGTCACGCCCGTCAGCCAGGTCTCTGCGGCTTCTTCCATGCCGTTCGGCGGACCGTCTGCAACCGTCATCGAGTGGGACAAGTCACTCGAGCCCGCGCAGGATTGGATGCCTCTTCGGCTGCGGCGCCTGGACGACGAAGGTCAGGGCCAGCGCTGAGCCGGTTCGGACCGCACGGCGATGCAGCTGCGGCCGTGCGGTTCTCGTGTCAGTCGGTCGGAAGGGCGTCGATCGCGAAGCCGAATCCTGCGAGCGAGAAGGGGATCTCGAGGTCCTGTCCTGAGGCGTTCCGCAATTCGATCCGTCCCCGCTTGCCCGCCCGCCAGCGCTTCAACGTCTCGGCGGATGCCGCGACATCCGCGAAACACCCGCCAGGCATGCACTTGCGCCAGGCGAATTCACTGGGCGCTCCGCCTTTCTCCTCGGCGAAAACCCGCACCTGCTTGTCGAGCGCGATGTTGACGGGCAGCAGCAGGGTCACGCTCAGCGGACCGTTCTTCAGGGCCCGCCCGACGGCGATCTGGGCGATCGGATCCTTCGCGCCCTGCACCTGGATCGTGTGAATCACTTCACAGGCGCGCCGCTCCTCGCCGCTCGCGAGCCTGATCTGCTGGCAATTGAGAGCCCAGTCGGCGTAGGCGGCGGACGTCGCCTGGGGCCTGGAGACTGCGGGTGGTTCGGTTTTGCCGAACTGCGCGTTCACGCCGGCTGGCGTCACCGCTACGACGAGCATCAGGGCGGCACGTAAACAGTGCATCGAAATCTCCAAATGAACGCGTCCGCCGGAGTGACGGATGCAAAGTCGAAATCGGAAAATGAAACGAACGCTAGAAGCGGGACGCCACGGAAAGCGAGACGCGTGAACCGCGCTTCGTCGTAGCGATGTAGCTCGCGTGATGGGCAATCTCAAGTGCAACGTTGAGTCCAGGCATCTTGCCGGACTCCGCAACGTCGAACCGGACGCCGCCGCCCAAGGACCTGCCGCTCACCCGCGCGGCTTCGAGCGCCGTCGGCAGTTCGAGATAGCCGAGCCCGAGCGCCATGAAGAGATAGGGGGTGACCATCGCCTGACCTGCGCCGGTTGCAACGGCGATTGGCCTTGCGAGTTCTGCGCGCCCGGCCAGACCTCGATCGACGCTGAGCGTCCCGGATGCAATGCCCGAGACGAGCGAGGAGCCATCGAGGGCGAGCTGCTCGGATCGCAGGAGAGGCGCGTTGAAACTCGTCTGTCCCGCGACCGTGACGCTGGCGTGCAATCCCCCGTAAGGCAACGGCTGCACGGCCTGGGCGGTGAAGCCCGCTTTGGTGAATTCCGGATCGGCGCCAAGACGCGAGAGCGGAATGGCCGTGCGGCGACCATCGTCCCGGTCGCGTCCGCCGAGCCCGCGCGCGGCCGTGAGACTGGCCGAGACCCCGGCGCCGGATGTCGTCGAGGCCGACCAGTCCAGGCTGCCGCGCAAGACGGCATATTCGTCCCGGCTGGTGTCGCGGCCAAAGAGCGTGCTGTGCGCGATCTGCGTCAGGTGTTCGGCCGACACGGAGGCGGCGAGCGCCTGCGTCCGTGAGCGCAGGATGGGAGCGTTCAAGCGCAACGCCCACCGCTCGAACTCGCCCACGGTGTCGAGCCCGCCCGAAGCCGTCTTCGCGTGAGTTCTCGAATTTGAATATTCAGGCGTCACCGTCAATCCGTCGACACCGACGGGCAGCGCGACGCCCGCGCCGAAAATGCGCAGACGTGGATCGCTCGAGGCGAGCCGTCGAATGTCGCTGTCGGTCGTCAGCGAAGCAAAGACCTGTTCGCCGCGGCCCCAGGGGCTGTTCAACGCGAGCGACGTGCCGAACTGCCATCGTCCGAGGCTCACGCCATTCCGGTTGTCCACCGTCAGGGTTCCCGAGACGAGACGGTGGTCGCCATTGAGCACGAGTTTGACGCCGCCAGGCTCGTCGCCACGCGTCAGCACGCTGCGCAACCGCAGTCCCGCCACGTCGCCTGCGACCAACAGTTTCTGCTCGAGCTTGTGCGCTTTCATGCGCCGAGCTCCGATGAGGCCGGCGAGGCGCGCCGCCACGACGTCACGCACGCGGGGGCTCAGGGCTTGGGTGTCGATCGCCTCGATGTACCCGTCGGTGACGATCAGGCGTACCGGCCCTCTCGCGGCGAGCCGTTGCGGCGGGACGCTGACGCGCACGAAGACATAGCCGGCGCGCGCATAGGCGGCTTCGATGTCCGCCGCGGTCTCGAAGATCTGCGCAATGGTGAGCTTTTGGCCGAGGATGCGGTCGGCGATGCTCCGCATGGAGGCGAGTTCCGCAAATTCGCCTTCGACGACGAGGTCCTGCACCACGACCCGGAAATTTTCCGAACCGGCAGGCGCGGCGGCCCCCGTGCCGCCGATGGAAAGTTGCTGGACACCGGGATCGCCGGGAGGCGGCCGCGGGGGCTGGAACGTCTGCGGTGTCACCTGACTGGGCGATACTTGGCTGGGCACGACGACCGCTGTCTGCGCCCGTCCGGCCGTCGCCAGGGCGCCGTCGACGAGGAGAAACAGCATGGCGTAGCCGCGCCGAGAAATCATGGTTGCTCAAAAATTAAAGAAATGAACCTTCGCAATGTTGGAGACGGTAAGTGCGCATGGTTAATTTTGTGTAAAAGGTCGGATTCTGGATCCAGCCAGCAGGCATACGCCCTCTGCGGCGCGCTGCAGAGTCTGCTTCACACGTGCGCGAGGCTATGGACCGGCCGCAGGCTTTCAGGCTCGCAAGCGACTGTCGTGGCTAAGGTTTCAAGATGAGCCGAATGGCATATCCGACAATGCCGACGACCGCGACGCTCGCGGCCCAGAGGCCCGCGAACCAGGCAAGACGGCGCAGGCGCGGATATCGTCCCGCGGCTTCGGGCGGGTCAGAGGCGGGCTTCTGCCCGGGCGTCTGTCGCAACGGCATATGGGGCTTCAGTCTCCAACTCGAGCGAGCGCTCGTAGTCCATCGTGGCGCAGCCGGCGCACCGGGAATCGTGCCACTGCAGGGCTTCCTCGCACAAGGGCTCGTCGCAGTCGAAGCAGAAGAATGTCTCGGTGGTCATCGTGGCCTCCTGGATCGGCTCTGGCCGATCGGTCGCAAACGAATCAGTCAGGACGGCAGTCTGCCGCGCGATCATGGTCCGCCTGTGGCGCCTTTGCCGTGCCGGATGGCCCGGAATCGATAACTGGGCCGGAACGCAACGGTCGATCACGCGTTCGTTCGAAGAGATGGCACGAGCCTGCGGACGCGCGCTTGCGCGGGCAGGACACCAGGAGGGCGACATGGCCGACCAGAACGCAGACAGCGACCTTCAACGCCTGGAACGTGAAGCAGAACACGCGCGGGCGCGTCTGCAGGTCACGATCGCCGAGATCAAGGATCCGCAGACGATCGAGAACGCCAAGAAGGAAGTGACCGACCACGCCGTCAAGCTGAAGGATCAGGTCGTGGACTACATCATGGGGGCGAAGGACGACGCCCTCGGTCAGATGCGCGACACCCGCCAGCGCCAGACCAGCGAATTCTCGCGCAAACTCCAGCGCACAGCGATTGAAAACCCGATTCCGGTCCTGCTCATCGGCGCGGGCATCGGCTGGCACTTGTACAAGAAGCCGCCGATCACAACCGCGCTGCTCGCCGCCGGCGCCTACGGACTGGTCAAGAACTGGAACGGGAGCCAGGACGAGCGTCTGTGGCGCGATCCCTATGGCCCCAATGCCAGCGGATACGTGCCGGGTGGCGTCGCGGGCTACGGCTACGATGACACCAGTGACGTCGCGGGCGTGACCGAGCGCGTCAAAACCGCGGCCGCGCACGTCGCCTACCAGGCCGAGGATGCCCTGACGTCCGCGCGCGAGACCATCGCGGGGGCGCGCCAGTCGGCGGGTGACATGGCCTCCCAGACGGTGGATCGCGTGAAGGATGTCGCCTCGCAGGCGAAGGGGCAGGGCGTTGCCTCGTCTCAGCAGGCTGTGGACCGCGCGTCTGCCGCCACCGACTCCCTGCGCGAGGCGGGCGAGAACCTGAAGGGGCAGATCTCGAGCGCCTATACGGCCGCGACCGATCGTGCGCAGGATCTTGCACGCAATGCCATGGACCGGATGCAGCCGGCG
The DNA here is from genome assembly GCA_028290705.1 of Hyphomicrobiales bacterium. GTDB lineage: Bacteria > Pseudomonadota > Alphaproteobacteria > Rhizobiales > Beijerinckiaceae > Terripilifer. Next base: position 71,622 of record JAQGJH010000014.1, on the reverse strand, counting down.
CTCGATCGCGTTCAGCCTGCGGTCGACGCGGTCCGGCCGGCGGTCGATCGGGTCAAGCCCTTGTTCGACGAGGATCATCGCGGCCAGCTTGGAATGCTGCTTGTGCTCGCGGGCGCAGGCGCTTTCGCCGGCAGTCTGCTGCGCTCCACCGAAACCGGACGCCGCTGGACGGAAACGGCGCGCGACACGCTGAGCGACAATTGGGAACACGTGCGCGATCGCGCTGCCGGGGCGCATCCCTCGGATTGGCGCGAGCAGGCCGCCGAATTGCCGGGGCGCGTGCAGGGCGCGGCGCGCGATGCAGCTTCCCGCGTCTCCGACTCGACGGCGCAATGGCGCTCGGCGGCCAGCGAGAGAACGGCCGACCTGCGTGAACGCGGAGTGGAGTTCGGCCGCTCGGCGCGTGACGCCAGCGCCGATCATCCGCTGCTTCTGTCCGCCATCGGGCTTGCGGTCGGCGCGGTTCTGGGTGGCATGATCCGTCAGTCATCGGGAGAACGCGCCGCCCTCGGCGAGACAGCCAAGGCATTGCGCGAGGGAGCCGGTGAAGCCGTGCGCGAGACCATGCAGACGGTTGAAAGCCGCGTTCGCGGCGCAGCCGAAGGCGTGCTCGAAGCCACGGGCCTGTCGAAGGCTGGCGACTCCATCGAGGACAAGGCGTCCGAGGCTCGCAGGAACCGCGTGTCGGCTTAAGTCGACGCGCGCACGGGAGGCCACATGAGCCGCGAGATGACGATCAGCATCCCGCATCAACTCGGCGCGGAAGAGGCGACACGCCGCCTCCGCGTCGGGCTCGAGAAGATGCGCGCCGATTTCGGTTCGAAACTGTCCGCGGCGGACATTTCATGGAGCGAGCGTCACGCAAATCTGCGGGTCGGAGCCTTGGGTCAGACGATCGACGGCGAAGTGGACGTGACAGACGACAGCGTCAACGTGAGAGTGCGGCTGCCCTGGGTGTTGGCGGCCATGTCCGACAAGGTCGCGGCATTCCTCAAGACGCGTGGCGCGGATGCTTTGCGTCTCGAGCCGCCGAAAAAGGTCTGAGCCGCAGCGACTTATTTCAAGATGAACGATTCCGGGCAGGCGGCCAGTCGTCCGCGCATGTCGTCGATCAGCCATCGTCCGGCAGGCCCGGGCGCACGACCACGCTCGTAGGCCACGTGGATGGTCAGCTCGACAGGCGCGGCGCCGACGATGTCGAGCCGCTTCAGTCGTCCATCGGCAATCGCGCCAGACACCATGTGGGTCGGCATGTTGCACCAGCCGAAGCCGGCGAGCAGATATTCGAGCCGCGTGCCGAGGTCGGCGAACCGCCAGATCTTCTGGCTGATCACGCCACCGAAGCTCGAATGGCTCAACGGGGTCCGGTCGGTCAGGACGAGTTGCGTCACCTGCTCGATCTGGTCGCGCGGCAACGGATCAGGCTCTTTCGCCAAGGGATGGTGAGACGCCACGACCGGGATCATCGGAATGCGGGTCAGGAACTCGGTCTCGAGGTCGCGCCAACCCGAAGGACTGATGAAGGAATTCAGCGCGATGCGCACGACTCCATCGCGCAAACGCTGTTCCGGCCCGCCCAGGCCCTCTGTGAAGACCGACACGGGCAGGGTCTCGAACCGCTGGCTGAATGCCTTCAGGCTCGCCATCAGGATCGCGCTCGGGAAAATCGCGTCGACCGCAATCGCGAGATCCGGCTCCAGCCCCGAGGCCATGCTGCCGGCGCGGGCTTTCAGCACCCGGGCGCCTTCGACCAGGCGACGCGCATCCGCCAGGATCGCCAGACCGGCTTCGTTCAACCGCGGGACCTTGCCGCTCCTGTCGAACACGGCCGTACCCAGAACCGCTTCCAATCCCTGCATGGACTGGCTGACGGCCGATTGAACGCGGCCGACGCGCCGGGCCGCAGCCGAGAAGGATCCAGTTTCGGCGACCGCCACCAGGATGCGCAACTGGTCCAGCGTGAGGTTCTCAATCATCCATCACCATTTCAGATGGAAATCATCAATATTTGGCCAATTGTTATGATGCATCGCACGGGGCATCTGTCCATCACCGATTGCTTGAAAGGACACGCCATGACCCGCAACGACACGCTCCACACGTCACCCCGGCTCGACGATGCCGCCCTCGATCTGCTGTTCCGGAACGCCCGCACGCACAACGACTGGCTCGACGCACCCGTGCCCGAAGCGCCGCTGCGCGAGGCGGTCGAACTCACCAAGATGGGACCGACCAGCGCCAACACGTCGCCGCTCCGCCTCGTCTTCGTCCAGAGCCAGGCCGCGAAGGAAAAGCTCAAGGCCGCCCTCGCGCCCGGCAATGTCGACAAGACCATGAGTGCTCCGGTCACGGCCATCCTCGGGCACGACCGCGAATTTTACGAACTGCTGCCGCGCCTGTTCCCGCATGCCGACGCCAAGGCTTGGTTCGTGGGCAACAAGGCCTTCGCGGACGACACCGCTTACAAGAACGGCACCCTGCAGGTCGCCTATTTCATCCTGGCTCTGCGCGCGCTGGGACTGGACGCGGGCCCGATGACGGGCTTCGATGCCGATAAAGTTGATTCCGAGTTCTTCCCGGGTGGGAAGATCCGCTCCAACGTTCTCGTCAACATCGGCTACGGTGACGCATCGAAACTCTTCCCGCGGTCACCGCGTCTCGCGTTCGATGAAATCGCACGTTTCGCTTGAGCCACAACACGAACAGGCAGGTCCCATGTCCAACGTCACCATTCTCCCGGCGTCTCTCGCGCCACATCTCCATGCAGCGCTCCGCATCATCACCGGGCTCCTTTTCCTGGCGCATGGAACATCGAAGCTGCTGGGTTTTCCGCATGACCCGAACTTCGACAAGCTGACGCTGTTCTCGTTCATGGGATTGGCGGGCGCGCTGGAACTGGTGGGTGGCGTTCTCATCACGATCGGCCTGTTCACCCGGCCGACCGCCTTCGTTCTCTCGGGGATGATGGCGGTCGCCTACTTCATGGCGCATGCGTCGCGCGGGTTCTTCCCCTCGCTCAACGGCGGCGACGCCGCCATCCTGTTCTGCTTCGTCTTCCTCTATCTCGCCGCCGCCGGTCCGGGACCCTGGAGTCTCGATCGCGACCGCGCGTGAGCTTTCGAAAGGCTTCATCATGACTCCCAGGCGTCTCACCGCCATTCACAAGAGCCCGCCGGCCCATTGGGTCGGCGACGGCTTTCACGTCCAGCCGCTGTTTGGTCCCCTCGCGTTCGGCCAGGACGTCAGCCCGTTCCTGATGCTGGATTACGCGGCTCCGCACGAGTTCCCCCCGCGCCGCAAGCCACCGGGCGTCGGGGTTCATCCGCATCGCGGCTTTGAAACCGTGACGATCGTCTACGACGGCGAGGTCGAGCATCGTGACTCGGCCGGCAATTCGGGCACGATCGGGCCGGGCGACGTGCAATGGATGACCGCTGGAGCGGGCGTCCTGCACGAGGAGTTTCACTCGCGCGAGCACGCGGCGCGCGGCGGCACGGTGTCGATGGCGCAGCTCTGGGTCAATCTTCCGGCGCGCGACAAGCGCGTGGCCCCGGCCTACCAGACGCTGTTTGCGGGCGAGATCCCGGTGGCCGCTTTGGCGGCCGGTCGAGGCTCTCTGCGGGTCGTGGCGGGCTCCTACGGCGATGTGGCGGGACCGGCCCACACCTTCTCGCCTTTGAACGTCTGGGACGTGACGCTCGACGCCGGGGCCGACCTCGAACTCGCCGTGCCGAGCGACCATCGCGTCATGGTTGCGCTGCTCTCGGGCTCGGCCGCGGTAGCGGGAACCATGGTCTCGGGCGCCTCTCTGCTGACGTTCGAGACGGCCGGCGATGTCGTCGCTCTGCGCGCCGAAAGCGCCAGCAAGCTCCTGGTGCTCACCGGCGTTCCGCTCAACGAACCGATCGCGCACTACGGTCCATTCGTGATGAACACCGAGGCCGAGATCCACGAATCCATCGAGGCCTTCCGCCGGGGTGAAATGGGAAAGATCGAAGCCATCGCCTGACCTCAAGGCGCGAAGCGAATTTGTCCGGCAGTGGCGATGTCGTAGCCGGACAATTCGCGCGCGCGCACGTGAAACGACTCGCTGCGCATGAAGTGCATCAGTGCCTGGAAAGGCGGCCGGAAATAATCCGCTTGCCTGACCAGAAGATCGAAATGTTCCCAGGCGACCGGCTCGAAGTGGAGCCCCGCGGTGCGAGCCGCGCTGCGGGTCGCAAGTCCGCAATCGGCCCGGCCTGCAGCCACCGCCGCCGCAAGATCGGGGCCCGTGAGACAGGGCGGGTCGAGCCTCGCCAGGCGCTTGAGGTCGGCCCCGGCCTTCTGCAACAAGACGTCCAGCAGCATCTGTGCTCCGGCTCCCGGCTGGCGCACGGCCAGCCTCGCGCCGCTGTCGATCACGTCCATGAGGGTCGAAATCTTGCGCGGGTTGCCGGGCGGCAGCAGCAGGCCCTGCTCACGGCGGGCAAACCCGACGAGAACGCCGTCATGCAGCGCCGCCATGCGGCGCACTGACGTCGGGTTGGCGTCCTCCTGATCGGCGAGATGGTAGTGGATGGCCGAGGCCAGAACCTCGCCGCGCAACAGCCGCGCCACGCCCGCTTCGCTGCCTTCCGGCAAGGACGCGAGCCCCGAGCCGGATTCCCGCATGGCCCATTCGAGCAACTGGTCCTGGCTGCCGCCGACGATGGGAGGCGGCAAAATAGCCTGCATGCCGTGGGGCACCGCGAGGCTCGACAACACCCACCGATCAAGTTCGTGGCGTGGAAACAGCCATTTGCCGGTGATCTTGCTGCACGGAATCGCACCCTCCGACACGAGTTCGTAGAGCTTCCGTTCCTTCAGGCGAAGATAATCGGCTGCTTCCGCCGTCGTCAGCAAATCCATCCAGCCTTCTCCTGCGTTTTCCTGCGCTGATTTCAAACATTGACACAGGTGAACAATACGCGGGAAATCGCAGCCATGGGAGGGCAAAATGCAGGATGGGTCGACCGCATGGGAGCTCGTCGTTTCGGGTGATCCGGCGCTTTATGCGATCGTTCAACTGTCTCTGTTCGTCAGCCTGTCGGCCGTGGCGGTTGCATCCCTCGTGGGCTTGCCGCTCGGCGGATTGCTGGCGCTCACGCGCTTTCCCGGCCGCGGCGCACTGATCGTCATGATCAACGCCTTCATGGGTTTGCCGCCGGTGGTGGTCGGTCTCACGGTCTATCTGCTTCTGTCGCGATCCGGCCCGCTGGGCTCCTGGGGGCTGCTGTTCACCCCAGCCGCCATGGTCTTTGCCCAGGCCTTGCTGATTACGCCCATCATCGCCGCCCTGACGCGCCAGACCGCGGATGATCTCTGGAACGAATATCGCGACGAAATGAACGCCATGGGGGTGACGCCGGCGGCGCGGCTCGCGACCCTGCTGTACGACGCCCGCTTCAGCCTCATCACGGCGCTCTTGGCGGGGTTCGGCCGAGCCGCCGCCGAAGTCGGCGCGGTGATGATCGTCGGCGGCAACATCGACAACTTCACCCGCACCATGACGACCGCCATCGCACTCGAAACCTCGAAGGGCAACCTGCCCCTCGCGATGGGGCTGGGAGCGATCCTTCTCGCGTTGATCCTTGCCATCAATGCGGCTGCCTGGGGCGTGCGCGCCATCGGCGAACGGCAGGCCGCATAATGCGCGGCCCCCTGAGCGAACTCCCCCTTGTCTTCGACCGTGTCTCCCAGACTCTGGGGGGCGTGCAGGTGCTGCGCGACCTCCAACTCACCATCGCGCCCGGGGCTCCGAGCGCGATCGTGGGCCCCAATGGGTCGGGCAAGAGCACATTTCTGCGCATCGCCATGGGACTGTCGCGCCCGGATGCGGGCCGGGTCACCTGGGGCGGACAAACCGATCCGGCGCCGCGCCGCCGCGCCATGCTGTTCCAGCGGCCCGTCATGCTGCGCCGCTCGGCGGCGGCCAACGTCGCCTATGCGCTGCGCCAGGCGGGCTGCCCGGGACATCGCGTGCGAGGCCGCGTCGAAGAATTATTGGCGCAGGCCAGCCTGTCGGCGCTCGCCGGGCGACCGGCACGGCGTCTGTCCGGCGGCGAGCAGCAACGGCTCGCACTCGCGCGCGCCCTGGCCCGCGATCCCGAACTGCTCCTGCTCGATGAGCCGACCGCCAATCTCGATCCAGCGGCCACGCGCGCCGTCGAGGACATCGTGCGAAATGCGGCCGCCTCGGGCGTCAAGGTGGTGATCGCCTCGCATGATCTCGGCCAGGTCAGGCGCCTCGCCGGCGACGTTCATTTCATGGTCGCGGGCACGATTCTGGAAAGCGCTCCGGTCGCAGATTTCTTCGAACGTCCCGCCCAACCGAAGACATGCGCATTTCTGCGCGGAGATATCGTCACGTGAGTCACTCTACGAGGAGAAGCATGATGTTCAAACAGCTCGCCCTGGTTCTGGGCCTCACCATGGTTCTGCAGAGCGTCTCGGTCGCGCAGGAAAAATCCATCGTGGTGGCTTCCACGACTTCGACCCAGGATTCGGGGCTCTTCAATCATCTGCTGCCGCTCTTCAAGACGAAGACCGGCATCGACGTGAAGGTCATCGCGCAGGGCACCGGGCAGGCGCTCGACACGGGACGCCGCGGCGACGCCGACGTGGTGTTCGTCCACGCGCAGCCGCAGGAAGAGAAGTTCGTGGCGGACGGTTTCGGGGTGAAGCGCTTCTCCGTCATGTACAATGACTTCGTGCTGATCGGGCCCGCGGCCGATCCCGCCGGCGTGCGTGGCTCGAAAGACATTCTCGCGGCCCTCGCCGCCATCCAGGCCAAGGGTGCGCCCTTCGTGTCGCGTGGCGACAAGTCCGGCACCCACGCGGCTGAACTGGCTCTCTGGAAGGCCGCCAACATCGACGTCTCGGCGATGAAGGGCGCCTGGTATCGCGAGATCGGCCAGGGCATGGGCGCGGCGCTCAACACCGCCAAGGCCATGGGGGCCTACGTTCTGGCCGATCGCGGCACGTGGATTTCCTTCAGGAACAAGGACGGTCTCCAGATCGGCGTCGAGGGCGACAAGCGACTCTTCAACCAATATGGCGTCATCCTCGTCAGTCCGGAGAAGCACCCGTCGGTCAGGAAGGACCTCGGCCAGGCCTTCGTCGACTACCTGATCTCGGCCGAAGGGCAAGCCGCCATCGCGGCCTACAAGATCGAAGGTCAGCAATTGTTCTTCCCCAATGCCGATCCCGGCCAGCGCTCCTGAGCGCCTTCGAGGTTGCATTGGCCGCGATGGACTGTACACCATCGCGGCCATGAGCGACGCGCCGAGAGGATCGACCACGCCGCAGCGGCGCCTGACCGGCGCGCTGACGCCGCTCGACGTCGCATCGCGCATGCTGATGAAGCAACTCGCGCCCGTGCCTTCGCGTCTCGTTCCACTGGCCGAGGCCTATGGCCGATATGGCGCGGCGTCGCACGAGTTCGCGGCCGCCATGCCGCGCCGTCATACCGCCGCTTGCGACGGCTGGGCCATGCGCGCAAGCGACCTCGTCGGCGCCTCGTCTTACGCCCCCGTACCGCTCACGACCCCGTTGCATTGGATCGAGGCCGGAGACGATCTGCCGGAGGGGGCCGACTGCGTCGTGGATCCCGCGGCCGTCGATCTCGTTGGCCCCCTGCCGCTGATCGTCCTGGAGTCCTTCCCCGGCGAAAACATCCGACGCGCCGGCCAGGACCTTGCCGAGAACTGGCTGGCGGATTTCGAGGGCCGCAAGCTCGATGCGTTCGATCTTCTTGCGGCCGAACAGGCCGGACTGACACACGTGCAGGTCCGCGCGCCCCGCGTGGCTCTGGTGGACATTCCCTCACGGTCAGGCGCGCAGGCCACCGCCTCTCTGATCGAGCGGTTCGTGCGCGCCGCCGGCGCGGACGTATCGCGCACCAGCGCACGGGATCGCGGCCTGGATGCCACGGCCGAAGCGCTTCGCGCAGCCGCGGACGCCGATCTCATCCTGACGATCGGCGGGACGGGCGTCGGCCGGCAGGATCATGCTGTCGATGCGATAGAGCGCGCCGGGCAGGTGCTGGCGCATGGACTCGCGCTTCGACCGGGACGCACGGCCGCTCTCGGATCGCTGGGCGCGCGGCCCGTCATTGCGCTGCCGGGTCTGCCCGATCAGGCGCTCGCCGTCTGGTGGGCCCTGGTGGAGCCCGTCCTCGCGGCGCTGAGCGCGGCGCGACCGGCATCGCCGCGCGGGCTCGTGCTCGAACGCAAGATCGCTTCGTCGATCGGCCTGGCCGAGATCGTCCTCCTGGCGCAACGCGATCAGCGGCTCGATCCGCTGGCCACGGGCGACCTTCCGCTGCAGCGACTTCGCGGGGCGACGCACGTCCTGGTCGTGGGCGGCGATAGCGAAGGCTGCGCCCCGGGAACGGAGGTGCATGCCCGTCCCATCCGTACGGATCTCTTGCAATGATGGACAATAGAAGCGCGGTCGGCTCCCTCGCGCAGGAGCAGTTCCTGACGATTCTCTCACGAGACGAGGCAGTAGCGCGCTTCGAGGCCGCGCTGTTTCCCTGGGCCCGGAGCCACGAGGTCTGCGCTCTCGCCGAATCGCTCGGGCGCACGCTCGCGGTTGATGTGGTTGCGCCGATCGACGTGCCGCCGTTCGACCGGTCCAACGTCGATGGTTTCGCCGTTCGATCGCGCGACGTGGCTGACGCGAGCGAGGCGGGGCCGGTGCGGCTCGCCTTGAACGCCGAGACGATCGCGTGCGGAGTCGCGCCGAAAATTCTGGTCGGGCGTGGTTCGGCCACGCCCATCGCCACGGGTGGACCCGTGCCACGCGGGGCGGACGCGGTGGTGATGATCGAGCACACCGAGGCGATCGGAGACGCGAGCATCGACCTGCGGCGGGCCGCGAGCCCCGGGCAATTCATCTCCCATGCCGGCTCCGACATGGCGCGCGGCGAGATGCTGCTGCGCGCCGGCGCCGAGATCGGCGCACGCGAGATCGGCATGCTGGCCGCCTGCGGCATTGCCGAGATCGCGGTCGTCGCGCGGCCGCGCGTCGCCGTCCTGTCGACGGGCGACGAACTGGTCCAGCCGGGATGGCCGCTCGAGCCTGCGCAGATCTACGACACCAACGGCGCCATCGTGGCCGCGGCGGTTTCGGAGAACGGTGGCGAAGCGCGCTTCTGCGGCGCCTTTCCGGACGACGAGGCCATTCTCGGCGCGGCCATGCGGAAAGCCCTGGCGGACAGCGACATGTTGATCCTGTCGGGTGGAACCTCGAAGGGCGCAGGCGATGTTTCGCATCGCATCGTCGCGAGCCTCGGACAGCCCGGCATCATCGCCCATGGCGTGGCGCTGAAGCCCGGCAAGCCGCTCTGTCTCGCGGTCTGCGACGGCAAGCCGGTCGTCATCCTGCCGGGCTTTCCGACTTCGGCAATGTTCACCTTCCACGACATCGTCGCTCCCGTGTTGCGACGCATGGCTGGCCTGCCTCCGCGCTCGGAAGCGCATGTCGAAGCCACGCTGCCGGTGCGTGTCGCATCCGAACTCGGCCGCACCGAATTCGTCATGGTGGCGCTGGTGGCGGGCGAGGCCGGAAACCTGTTCGCCTATCCGACCGGCAAGGGCTCCGGGGCCATCACGTCCTTCGCGCAAGCCGACGGATTCATCAGCATCGCGGCGCTGGCCGACCACGCGCCTGCAGGGGCCCGCGTCGACGTCGCCTTGTTCACGCCGCAACTGCGCGTGCCCGATCTCACCATCATCGGCAGCCATTGCACGGGGCTTGATCTCGTTCTCGGGCCGCTGGCGCGGCAGGGTCGGACCGTCCGCAGCATCGCGGTCGGCAGTCTCGGCGGGCTCGCAGCCGCACATCGCCGCGAGTGCGACCTCGCCCCGATCCATCTGCTCGACGAAGCCAGCGGGGTCTACAACCGCCCCTATCTCTCCGAAGGGCTCGACCTGATCGAGGGCTGGCGGCGCATGCAGGGCATCGTGCATCGCGCTGGCGACCCGCGCTTCGCGGGCCTCGACGCGCAAGGCGCGGTGGCGGCGGCGCTGCAGGATGAAACCTGCCTCATGGTCAATCGCAACCAGGGCGCGGGCACGCGTATCCTGCTCGACCGATTGCTCGCCGGCGCGCGTCCGGACGGCTACTGGAACCAGCCGAAGTCGCACAATGCCGTGGCGGCGGCGGTGGCGCAGGGCCGCGCCGACTGGGGCATGACCATCGCGCCGGTCGCGCGCGACTACGGGCTCGCCTTCCTGCCGCTGATGGAAGAGCACTATGATTTCGTCGTGCCGACGGAGCGCATGAAAAGCCCTGCCGTGCGGGATTTTCTCAGCGCGCTCGAGTCTGCCGAGGCGCGCGGGGCCCTGACAGCGGCTGGTTTCCGGCCAGCCTGATTCTCAATCGTCGAGAGCCGCGAGCTTTTCCGCCTCTTCGAGATCTTCCGGCCTGTTGGCGTTGAAGAACGGATCGAGCGGCGCACTCGGCCATTCCACGGTGGCGAGGGCGTGCCGCGCAGTCCAGCGATCAATCTTGCGGCAATCCTCGTCGACCAGCGCATGCCGCAAGTCGGCGCGCAAAGACACGCTCCACAGGCCGATGACGGGATGCGTCTGCCCGCCCGAGGATGCAACTGCCAGCAAGGCGTGTTCGCGCACGCGCGCGTCCTGAAGTCGCGCCACCAGATCGCGTGGCAGGAACGGGCAATCGGCTGCGGCGCTGACGACGTGCTCGATCCCGGGACGATGCTCCGCCGCCCAGTCGAGCGCCGCCAGAATGCCGGCGAGCGGCCCCGCGAACCCTTCCACGCAGTCGGGCACGACTGGCAGCCCGAAGGCCGCGAAGCGCCCCGCATCACCGTTCGCATTGAGGATCAGCCCGTCGCATTGCGGTCCGACACGATCGATGACACGGGCCAGAATGGTCTTGCCCCCGATGGTCCGCATCGGCTTGTCGCCGCCGCCCATGCGACGCGACAAACCGCCCGCCAGCACCACCCCCAGCGTGTTTTCAGGCGTCATCGTCGGCTCCCTTGCGCCGGGACTTCATCGAGTCTTCCGCCACGAAAGCGAGATCCTGATCGAAGACGATGCGCTCCTGTCCCGCGAGCGCGACGAAGCGCTTGCCCTTGGCCCGCCCCACGAGCGTCAGGCCCACCTGTCTCGCGAGTTCGACGCCCCAGGCGGTGAAGCCGGACCGCGAGACCAGGATCGGAATTCCCATCCGAACCGTCTTGATCACCATTTCGGAAGTCAGCCGGCCGGTCGTGTAAAAGATCTTGTCGGCAGGATCGACGCCGTGCCGGTACATCCAGCCCGCGATCTTGTCGACGGCGTTGTGGCGGCCGACGTCTTCCATGTAGCAGATCGGCTCGCCCTCGCGGCAGAGCACGCAGCCATGGATCGCGCCCGCCGTGAGATAGAGCGATGGCGTCGTGTTGATCGCATGGGTCATCTGGTAGAGCCACGAGGTGCGCAGTTCCGCTTGTGGCAGAACGACCTTGTCGACGGCCTCCATCAGGTCGCCGAACGCCGTGCCCTGGGCGCAGCCCGAGGTCAGCGTCTTCTTCTTCAGCTTCTGTTCGAAATTGGTGCCGCGTTCGGTGCGCACCACCACGACTTCCAGATCGTCGTCATACTCGACCTCCGTGACCACGTCGTCGGGCTTCAGCATGTTCTGGTTGAGCAGGTAGCCGAGCGCCAGATATTCGGGATGATCATTGATCGTCATCATGGTGACGATTTCCTGCGCGTTCAGATACAGCGTCAGCGCGCGCTCCACCGGAACGCGCAGCTCCACCGTCGCGCCGGTCTGGTCGATGCCCGTGACGCTTTCCGTCAGGCGCGGATCGTCGGGCGACGGAAACAGCGGCGGTACGGCGGGTCGCGTCATGGCGTCACTCGATCACGATGCGCGGGGCCGCACGCGCCGTTCCGCCCTGCGACAACCCGCTCCAGACCTTGGCGGCGATGTCCTTGTAGATCTGCGCCCGCGGGCCGTCTGGATCGCTCGCGACGATCGGCCTGCCGTCGTCCGACGTCTCGCGGATCTGCATGTCGAGCGGCACTTCGCCGAGGAACGGCACGTGGTATTTGTCGGCTTCCGCCCGCGCCCCACCGTGCCCGAAGATCGGCGATACATGCCCGCAATTGGGGCAGCAGAAGCTCGACATGTTCTCGACGATGCCGAGGATCGGCACGTCGACCTTCTGGAACATCGCGACGCCGCGCCGCGCATCGATCAACGCGAGATCCTGCGGCGTCGACACGATCACCGCGCCCGCCAGCGGCGTCTGCTGCGCCATGGTGAGCTGCGCGTCGCCGGTGCCGGGCGGCATGTCGACCACGAGCACGTCGAGTTCGCCCCAGGCGACCTCGCGCAGCATCTGGGTGATCGCCGAAATCACCATCGGGCCGCGCCAGATCATCGCGGTCTCTTCCTCGACCAGGAAGCCGATCGACATGACCTTGACGCCATACCGCTCCATCGGTTCCAGCATGCGCGGGCCGATGAGTTTCGGTTTCCCCCGCAGACCGAACAGACGCGGCTGCGACGGCCCGTAAATATCGGCGTCGAGCATGCCGACCTTGAGCCCCAGCGCGGCGAGCGCCAGCGCCAGATTGCACGACGTGGTCGATTTGCCGACCCCGCCCTTTCCCGACGCCACCGCGATGATGTGCTTCACGCCGGGCAGCGACGCGGCCTTGCTGGTGGCGCGCGCCTGCGGGGCTGCTCCTGCCGGAGCGGGCGCGGCGGCGCCGCGCGACGGAGCCTTGTCGGCCGTCAGCCCGACGAGCGCCTGTTTCACGCCGGGCAGCGCCCTGATGGCGGCTTCGGCGGCGGCGCGCACCGGCTCCATGACGCCGGCTTCAGCGGCCTCGATCCCGATGGCGCAGATCACCTTGCCGTCGTTGATGACGATGCCGGTCATCCGGCCAGAGGCCGCGAGCGATCCGCCATCAGGCAGCTTCACCTTTTCGAGCGCATTCAGAATGTCGGCTTGAGCGAGGGACAATGGGTTCTCCTGATGGGCGGCGCGCCACTCACGATGCGAGCGGATCGTCCTTGGCGGCATCGCGCGCGCGCAGATAATCTTCGGTGCTCATCACCGGCGGGCGCTGCGGCGCCGCATGCGGATCGAAGCTCTCGTTCATCACCGCCTCGACGCGGCAATTCTCGCACATGCGCACCACGTCGATGCGCTTGGCATGCGCGCCGGAGAACATCCAGTGCTTCTGCTCGAGCGTCTTCACGACTTTCTCGATCGTGCTCCGCGTTCCGAAAGCGGTCCCGCAGGCGATGCAATGGAACGGCTCTTCCTCCTTGAGGACGCGCTGCGGCGCGTTCCAGGCGAGGAAGTCGAGCCGCGGCTGCAGCGTGATCACGTGCTCCGGGCAGGTCGCTTCGCACAATCCGCATTGCACGCAGAGGCTTTCGGTGAAACGCAGCATCGGCCGCTCGGGATTGTCCGCGACCGCGCCGGTCGGGCAGGCGGTCACGCAGGCATGGCACAGGGTGCAGCCATCGACGTTCACCTCGATGCCGCCGAACGGCGCGCCGCGTTGCAGCGCCACCACGTCGACCGGCGCGGGGGCCGCGAGATGCAGCTCACGGAACGTCGTCTCCAGAACGCCGCGCTTTGCGCCGCGCGGCGTGAACGCGGCCGGGCGGGGCGAGGCGATGCCCGTCGGCGCGGCGTCGAGCGCAGTCCGAAGTTGATCTGGATCGTCCGTTCCGACGATGCGCACGAGTTCGGACCCAAAACCCAGCGCTTCGACGATCTGGTTGGTGGTGTCGATCACGGCCTTGAGGCCCAGCACATCGTGCTTCGGCCGCTCGCGCGTCAGCAGCGCCACGCCCGTCGCCCCGAACGCGAAGGCTCCGGCCAGAAATTCGGGGCCGACCTGCGTCACCTCGTTGACCCGCAGCGGCAGGACATGCGCCGGCAGTCCGTCGCCGAAGCGCGCCAGCGCATCGATCATCGGCTCGCCATGCTCTCCGTCATGCACCAGCACGAGCGCGTTCACGCCCCCGGCGACCGCATAGGTCCGCAGCAGCGTCCGCAGCCGGCGCATCAGCGCATCGGCCGGCGGCAGGGCGTAGGACGCCGCGCCCGTCGGGCAGACGGACGCGCAAGCGCCGCAGCCCGCGCAGACGTTGGTGTCGATCGCCACGTGATTGCCGTTGGGCGTGATCGCGCCGGTCGGGCAGAGATCGAGGCAGCGCACGCAGCCGGTGATCTTCGAGCGCGAATGCGCACACAGATTTTCGGTGAACTGCACGTAGCGCGGTTTGTCGAACGTGCCGACGAATTGGCCCGCCTCGGAAATCGCCTTCTCGACGGCGGCCGGATCGCGCGGATCGGCGCGCAGAAAGCCGGGACGAAGCTCGCTGGCGGGAAACAGCGGCAGTCCGCCCGAAAGGTCGAGCAGGATGTCGCAGCTCGACGTCGCGCCGTTGCGTGAAGGTCCGAACACCAGCCTGTCGCGCGAGGAAGGCGACGGCAGCGCCGTTTCGTCGATCGTCAGCTCGAAGGCGCCGAGATGCCCGCGCGCGTTGCGGACATGGCCCTTGAGCACGGGAAACTCGCGCGTGCGCGGCGGCGTCACGTCGCCGGGGCGCGACAGCATGACGGTGACGTCGAGCTTGTCGGCGAGCCGGCGTCCGGCTTCGATGGCGATCTCATCGCGGCCGTAGATCAGGATCACGCCGGCGCTTTCCATCGACACGAGCGAGATCGGCGGCATGTCCTCCCGCGCTGCCGCGATGAGGGCCGCGGCCTTCGGTCCGGCCGCCGCTGCGTCGCGCGACCAGCCGCCCGTCTCGCGAATGTTGACGAAGGTCAGGGCATTGGCGGCGCCGAGATCTTCCGCCACTTCCGAAAACAGCGGCGCCTCTTGGGTGCACGCGACCGTCAGGGCCTCGCCCGACGCGAGCGCCGCCTTGAAGGTCTCGAGCTGCGCGCCGCAGAGCTGGTCGGCGCGCTCGATCCGCCCGCCGCAGCCCTTCTCCAGGGCCTGCATGTCGAGCGGCATGGTTTTTTCGCAGGAACACACGAGCAGGCGGGGCGCGGCAGCGCTCATCGATCTCTCCAGGGCGCGGCGACAAAGCCGCAGGCTTCCATCCCATAGGCCGCAATCGGCCGCCATCCAAGCCGTAGATAGGTATCACGCAGGCGGTTGCCCATGGAGGGGGACCTGCAGGAGGGTCTCAGGCGGCGAGTTGCACGACGTCAAGACCATGGGAACACGGCCTTCTCACCACGTTGATCCGCCCATGCCGCGCCAGATCAAGTCCCTTTGATCCACGCCCTTCCCACCCACGCCCCGCTTCCCATATAGATCAGCCGAGCCTCCGCCCGGAAACGTCCGACATGTCTCGCACGCCCGACTGCCCTCTCGATCTGCCGCCCGGCTTCACGCTGGTGACCCTGCGCGAGCGCGGCGACGCCTTCGCGCATGCCTGCGCCATTGCGGCCGAGCAGGGGGCCGGCACGCTGGTCTGGGTGCGCCGCTACGATCTCGTGGAGTTCGCCGTCGTGCTCGAGCCCGACGAAAAGCTCACCACCGCGCGCCGCGCTCATTTCGCCGCCATGAACGCCATCGCGGACGCCATCGCGGCGCATTGTCCCCCCGAGCGCGAGGTGGCGTTCCGCTGGCCCGACGCCGTCCTGTTCGACGGGGGACTTCTCGGCGGCGCCCGTCTCGGCTGGCCGCAGGACTGCGCCGAGGACGAGACGCCCGCCTGGCTCGTCGCCTCCATCATGCTGCGCGCCGCCGACATGGTGCATGTCGAGACCGGCCTGTCGCCCGACGGCGTCTCGCTGATGGGCGAAGGGTTCGAAATGGTCGAGACCGAGGCTCTGATCGGCAGCTTCGCGCGCCATCTCATGACGGCTTTCGACCGCTGGAAGGAGCGCGGCTTCAAGGCCGTGGCGGACGATTACTTCGCCCGCCTGCCGAAGGGCAAGGCCGGGGAGCGGCGCGGCATCGATGTCAACGGCGACCTGCTCGTCCATGCGCCGCTCGATCGCGGCCCGCCGGACCGGACCTCGTTGGTCGAGGCGCTGGCTCAATCCGCCTGGTACGACGCGCGTCACGGCGCGCCGAAACTCGGCTGACCGATGAAGCTGCCGCGCACCATCCGGCTCGACCCCTCCGACACCTTCGTGTTCGATCGCGCCGCCGAGCCCGGCGAATGGGCGGTCTCGGGGGCCTTCACCTTCTGGGACGTGGATCTGGACGGGCTCGGCCCGAAGCAGCGCACCGCCTTGCGGGCCGGCTTCCTCGGGCTGGGCAGCTTTGGCTGGTCGACGCTCTGTACCGTCTCCTTCGTGACCCCGGATGAGCGCGCCGCCGCCGTCGAGGCGCTCGCGGCGCATCTCGTCGCAAGCTTCGGAGCCCCGAACCTCGAGGTGGCGCGCGCCGCCGCCGAGGAGGAGATCGCCTTTGCGGCCGCGCTTTGCGACCATCCGGAAAACACGCTGCTTGCCGTGCAGCGGCAGGTCGAGGATGGTCAGATCCGCGAGCGCTTCCGCACGCTGCATGCGCGCGACCCTGCCGAGCAGGGCGGCGATGGACTGCACGCCCATGCGCGCGCGTTCCAGTTCGTCGAGACGCCGGACGAGGATGAACCCGCCGAGGAGATCGATCTCCTCGGATTGATGAAGAAGACGGACCGCACATGAGAGAATTCTGGGTCGCCTCCGGCCATCATCTGACGCGCCGCGCTGCTCACGGCGGACTCGAGGTCACGCCCGAATTGCTCATGGCCTATCTGGCGCGCCCCGAACTGCTGCCGCCCGAGGAAGCCTGCGAGGCGGAACGCGCGCTGCATGCCTCGCTCATGGCCGATCCCTTGCGCGATGTCGCGCCCGGCGAGGTCGAGGCGCTGCAGGATGCCGACGCCCGCGAGAACTGGGGCTTCATGCTGGCCTTCCGCGAGCGGCTTCTATCAGCCCCCTCGCTCGAAGCCGCCTATCTGTCGTTTGCCCTGAAGGGCGCCGGCAACATCCCGCCGATTTTCCTGACGCAGCTCTGCCAACTCGTCCTCAGGAATGCTCTGGAAGGATGCGACGATCCCTACGTCCTGCGCGCCGCCGAAATTTTCTACCGGCCCCAGAAGGCGACGCTGCATGAAGGATCTCTCCTTCTCGCCGACGCCGAGGTCGTCGAGGTGCAGCAGCAAAGCGCGCGGCAGTCGCATCTGACCCCGCTCGCGGCGCTGCTGGACGCCGTGCCGGAATTCGGCGACCTCGACGTCATGGACGACGAGAATGCCTGGACCTATTGGTCCCGCTCCGACGCCAACACGATGATCATGAACATCGGCGGCAACGCCAGGGCCCGCGCCGGGCTCGCCACCGCCATCAAGCTCTGGATCGGCCATCTGCTCGGTGTCGACGTCACGGTGGAGCCGCTGGCCACCATCGAGGATCGCGACTGGCGCTGGTTCGTCGGGCTCGACGGCGAAGGTACGAAGATCGGCGATGCGCTGTGGAACGGCGCGGCGCTCGGACCCGCCATTGCCGACAGGGTCGTGACCCTGATGCGACTGGATTTCCGCGATCCCGGGACGGTCGACGAAAACCTCCGTGGCAAGCCCGTCTACCTCATTGGCGCGATGGACGGCGAGAACATCTGGCGCATGAAGCCGCAAAATCTTCTCGCCGGCCTGCCTCTCGCCAGGGGGCGTGGCTCATGAGCGTTCCCGATCCTGCCGTCCATCTGCGCGAAATCGGACTCGTGGCGGCGCGCCAGGATGTCGACCACCCATGGGTCGATCACGTCTGGACGCCGCATGCCGCCCTGGCCGAGGCCCCGGCGACTTCCGCCGGAACGTTGCTGTCGCGCGATGCGGGCTCGGCCTTGCATTATCTGGGCGCGTCCATGCTGGAGCTCTACCCGTCCGAAACCGCCAATTATCGCGACAATCTGCACTCCGGCGATCCGCGTCTCTGGGTGGCCTGCCGAGCCGCCGAAGATGCCGGTGTCCCGCAGCTCGTGCGCGTGACCGCCGATCCGACCGAGGGCGAAGCGCTGTTCGAATGCGGAACCGACATCGTCGGAACGGTGCCGATGCCGCAGCCGATTGCCGAATGGCTGGCCGAATTCGTCGCAACGTTTCATGTCGAACGCGTGTTTCTCAAGCGCCAGCGCGATCGCGGCGAAAAGCCGGGGCCGCGACGCGGCGGGCAGGGCAGTGGCCGGGACGATCGATCGTGAGCGACGACAACTTTCTGGCGCGCTGGTCGCAGCGCAAACGGCAGATCGCCCGTGAGGCGGAGAAACAGGCCGTTGCGCCCCCCGAGCCGGCTGAGCCCGACACGCGGGAGCCGGCCGAACCGCTCGATCTGTCGCTGCTGCCCAGGATCGAGGATCTGACGGACGCCAGCGACATCACGGCCTTTCTCCAGAAAGGCGTGCCCGACGCCCTCCGCAATGCCGCACTGCGCCGCGCCTGGGCGCTCGATCCGATGGTCCGCGATTATGTGGGCGACGCGCTGGATTATGCCTGGGACTGGAACGTCGCCGGAGGCGTGCCGGGTTCTGGCGAGTTACAGGCCGGAACCGACGTCGCGCGGATGGTCCAGCAGGTCTTTGGGGATGCACCTGCGCCCGAAAATGAGAAGAGTTCACAGGCCGATGAAAAAGTGAACAGCTTCGCTGCGCCGCAAAACGCCCCCGTCGACACGGCGACGGCTAGCGGATCGGGACAAATGTCGGATGATGAAACACAAGATCCGGACAGTTTGCCTCAAGTTGATGCAGCCGCCACGGAAGTAATCGCCGCAGACATTCGCATCCCGGAGCATGTTGCGCCGCAGCAAAAGTCGCGCCGTCATGGCGGGGCTGTACCGTCCAGCTAGCCGAAAGTATAATATCTCTAAAGTGCGTTCGTGAGAGATTGCTGCGCATTGACGCGGCTCAGCTTGTTCGCGTCGAGGTGTCAGAAGTCGGGGCAAGCCTTGGTCGCGGACGTAATGGTGAATTCGGGGGAAGTCGAGGAGATGGACCTGCTGCGTGCCGCGGAATACGGCATGCTGGCGGTGCTTCTGGGAGCCGCGCCGACCGCGGCCGTCCTCCGGCAGATTTCGGGCCTCAAAGGGGACGTTTCAGCTCTCGGCCTGGCCCACATCGACCTCGCCAACGCGGCCGCGGCCATCGACGAGACGACGGCCGGGCGGGAATATTTCAATCTCTTCATCGGAGTCGGTCGGGGGGAGTTGCTGCCCTACGGCTCCTACTACCAGACCGGTTTCCTGCACGAGCGACCGCTCGCCCGCGTGCGTGAAGACCTGGCGCTGCTCGGCGTGGAACGCGCCGGCAGCACCCGCGAGCCGGAGGATCACGTCGCCATTCTGTGCGAGGTGATGGCCGGGCTGGCGCGCGGCGAGTTCGACGCGGACCTCGACGCCCAGGCCCGCTTTTTCGAACGGCATCTCGCGCCATGGGCGGCGCGGTTCTTCGCCGATCTCGAAACGACCCAGACCGCCACTTTCTACAAATCCGTCGGCCGGCTTGGCCGTACGTTCATGGAACTCGAAAGCGAGGCCTTCACGCTGCCCCGCTGAGGCGCGCGTGAGCCGAAAGATCGACCGGAGGGAAACGGCCAGATGACCAAGTCACCCGAAACCATGCCGAGCGGCGCTGCCGCAACCGAAAAGCCCGCTGCCGGGCTCGACCGCCGCGGCTTTTTCCGCGTCGGCGGCGCCGCGGCCGTCGTGGCCGCGGCCGCGGTCGTGCCCGCGACCGAGGACGCGCAGGCCAGCGAGACCGCCTCCGAGCGCACCAAGGCGCGCTATCGCGAGACGGAGCACGTCAAGAATTTCTATCGCGTCAATCGATACTGAGGAGCGACGCAGATGCTGACCAAGAGAAGAGATGCAACATCCGGCCGCGCGCGCCTTCAGGGCTTCGCCGCAGGTCTCGCCTCCGGCGTGCTCGACCGCCGCAGCTTCCTGCGCCGGTCCGGCCTCGCCGCCGGTGGCGCCGCGGCGCTTGGAACGCTGTCGCTGGGATCCGTCCGCAAGGCCAAGGCCGGTCCCATGCAGCCCGGCGTCGCCGTGGAGATCAAGAAGAACATCTGTACGCATTGCTCGGTCGGCTGCACCGTCATCGCCGAAGTGCAGAACGGCGTCTGGGTCGGCCAGGAGCCCGCGTGGGACAGCCCGATCAATCGCGGATCGCATTGCGCCAAGGGCGCTTCGGTGCGTGAACTCGTGCACGGCGACCGTCGCCTGAAGTACCCGATGAAACTCGTCAACGGCGAGTGGACGCGCATCGGCTGGGATCAGGCGATCAGCGAGATCGGCGACAAGATGACGGAGATCCGCCAAAAATCCGGCGCCGATTCCGTCTATCTGCTCGGCTCGGCCAAATTCTCGAACGAGGGCGCGTATCTCTTCCGCAAGTTCGCCGCCTTCTGGGGCACGAACTCGGTCGACCATCAGGCCCGCATCTGCCATTCGACCACGGTGGCGGGCGTCGCCAACACCTGGGGGTATGGCGCGCAGACCAATTCCTACAACGACATCCGCAATTCGAAGACCATCATCTTCATGGGCTCCAACGCCGCCGAAGCCCATCCGGTCTCGCTGCAGCACGTGCTGACCGGCAAGGAGACGAACCGCGCCAACATGATCGTGCTCGATCCGCGCTTCACCCGCACGGCCGCGCACGCCACCGAATACGTCCGCTTCCGCTCCGGCACCGACATTGCGGTGATCTGGGGCATGCTGCACCACATTTTCGCGAACGGCTGGGAAGACAAGACCTTCATCGAGCAGCGCGTCTACGGCATGGACCAGATCAAGGCCGAGGTCGCGAAATGGACGCCCGCTGAAGTCGAGCGCGTCTCCGGCATTCCGGGCGAGCAGCTCAAGAAAGTGGCCGAGACCTTCGCCAAGCAGCGTCCCTCGACGTTCATCTGGTGCATGGGCGGCACGCAGCACACCGTCGGCACCGCCAACGTCCGCGCCTATTGCAACCTGCTGCTCGCCACCGGCAACGTCGGCGTCTTCGGCGGCGGCGCGAACATCTTCCGCGGCCATTGCAACGTGCAGGGCGCGACCGACCTCGGGCTCGATATCACGACGCTGCCGCTCTACTACGGGCTCGTCGAAGGAGCCTGGAAGCACTGGGCCCGCGTCTGGGAGGTCGACTACGAATATTTCCAGTCTCGCTTTGACGAAGTGCCCGCCAAGGGCGGCCGCCCGGCGCGCACGCGCAAGGAGAACATGGAGACCCCCGGCATCCCGTCGACCCGCTGGTTCGACGCCACCCTGTCGGATCCCGAGGACGTCGACCAGCGCGACGCCTTGAAGGCCATGGTGATCTTCGGACACGGCGGCAACACCGTGCCGCGCATGCCCGAGATGGTGAAGGGGCTTGAGAAGCTCGAACTTCTCGTCGTCGCCGATCCGCATCCCACGACCTTCGCGGCGATCTCCGGCCGCAAGAACGGCACCTACCTGCTGCCGATCTGCACGCAGTTCGAGACGTCCGGCTCGCGCTCGGCGTCCAATCGTTCGATCCAGTGGGGCGAGCAGGTCGTCAAGCCGATCTTCGAATCGAAGGACGATTACGAGGTCATCTACCGCCTGTCCGAGAAGCTCGGTTTCGCCGAACAGATGTTCAAGAACATCAAGGTCGAGAACAAGCGTCCGGTTCCCGAGGACCTGCTGCGCGAAATCAATCGCGGCGGCTTCTCGACGGGCTATTCCGGCCAGAGCCCGGAGCGCCTGAAGGCGCATATGCGCAACCAGGACAAGTTCGACCTGGTCACGCTGCGCGCCAAGGCCGATGTGGCCGAAGTCGGCGGCGACTATTACGGCCTCCCGTGGCCGTGCTGGGGAACGCCCGCCATCAAGCATCCCGGCACGCACACGCTCTACAACACCAACCTGCACGTGAAGGACGGCGGCGGCACGTTCCGCGCGCGCTTCGGCGTCGTCTATGCCGAGAAGCAGCCGGACGGCACGAGCAAGAACGTCAACCTGCTCGCCGAAGGCTCCTACAGCCTCGGCTCGGAACTGACGGACGGCTACCCGGAATTCACCTACGGGGTGCTGAAGAAACTCGGCTGGGACAAGGATCTGACGGAAGCGGAAGTCGCCACCATCACGAAGATCGGCGGAGCCAATCCCGACGCGGTCGGCTGGGCGATCGATCTCTCGGGGGGCATCATCCGCGTTGCGCTCGATCACGGCTGCATCCCGTTCGGCAACGGCAAGGCCCGCGCGGTCGCGTGGAACCTGCCCGATCCGGTTCCGGTGCATCGCGAGCCGATCTACAGTTCGCGTCCCGAACTCGTCGGCCAATATCCGACGCGTCCGGACGGTCGCCAGTTCCGCATGGCCAACATCGGGCTGTCGGTCCAGAAAGCCGCGGTGGACAAGGGTTTTGCAAAATCCTTCCCGATCATCCTGACCTCCGGACGCCTCGTCGAATACGAGGGCGGCGGCGAGGAGACGCGCTCCAACAGGTGGCTCGCGGAACTGCAGCAGGACATGTTCGTCGAGGTAAATCCGGCCGATGCAGCGGAGCGCGGCATTGCCGACGGCTCTTTCGTCTGGGTGACGGGGCCCGAGAACAACTCGAAGGCGCGCGTCAAGGCGCTGGTGACGGATCGTGTCGGCAGGGGCGTGGCCTTCATGCCCTTCCATTTCGCCGGCGCCTTCCAGGGCGTGGACCAGCGCGGCAACTACCCGAAGGGCACGGATCCGATCGTTCTCGGCGAGAGCGTCAACACGATCACGACCTACGGCTACGATCCCGTCACGGGCATGCATGAAGGCAAGGTGACCCTCTGTCAGATCAGAGCGGCTTGAGGGAGAACGAGAAATGGCCCGGGTCAAATTCCTCTGCGACGCTGATCGCTGCATCGAATGCAATGCCTGCGTGACGGCATGCAAGAACGAACATGACGTGCCGTGGGGCATCAACCGCCGCCGCGTCGTCACCATCAACGACGGCAAGCCGGGCGAACGCTCGGTGTCGATGGCCTGCATGCACTGCACGGACGCGCCTTGCGCGGCCGTCTGCCCGGTGTCGTGTTTCTACACGACGGCCGATGCGGTGGTGCTGCATTCCAAGGATCTGTGCATCGGCTGCGGCTATTGCTTCTACGCCTGTCCGTTCGGCGCGCCGCAATACCCCAAGGTCGGCAATTTCGGTTCGCGCGGCAAGATGGACAAGTGCACCTATTGCGCCGGCGGTCCGGAGGCGGATCTCACCTCGGCCGAGTACGTGAAATACGGCTCCAACCGACTGGCGGAAGGCAAGCTGCCGATCTGCGCGGAAATGTGCTCGACCAAGTCCCTGCTGGCCGGCGACGGCGACATCATCGCGTCGATCTACAAGGAACGCGTGATGAAGCGCGGTTACGGTTCGGGCGCGTGGGGCTGGAAGACGGCCTACAAGGAAACCATCGCGAGCTGATCCTTCTTCCCCGCGCCTCGGGCGCGGGGTTTCTCGCTTCTTGCACATTCGAAAGGTCGCGCCGATGTCGAGCCCGCGCTCACTCATCAACACAATCGCAGCCGCTCTGGTCATCGCCTTCGCTTGGACGATCTCTCCGGCCGCCGCGCAGAACAACAATTTCAACCCGACCGCCCAGGCGGTGAACGAGGACCAGCTCCTCAACGCGCTGAAGAGCGGAGACCGTCTCTCCGGCCGCGTTTCCATCCCCGATCCGAAATCCGCCAGCCTGATCCAGCCGGCCGGACAGGAATGGCGCGCCTTCCATCAGAACAAGCTCCCGCTCATCGGCGGCGTCGCCATTCTGGGAATGCTGGCCGCGCTCGTCCTGTTCTATCTGGTGCGCGGTCGCATCCGTGTCGACAGCGGCATGTCGGGCGTCACCATCACGCGCTTCGCCGGCATCGACCGTTTCGTGCACTGGCTGACGGCCGGCTGCTTCATCATCCTGGCACTGTCTGGCCTCAACGTCTCTTTCGGCCGCATGGTGATCATGCCGCTGTTTGGACCCGAGGCCTTTGCCTCGCTCGCCGCCTACGGCAAGCTGGCGCACAACTATCTCGCCTTCCCGTTCATGCTCGGCCTCGCGCTGATGTTCCTGATCTGGGTGAAGGACAACATCCCGGGCAAGATTGACCTCGATTGGATCAAGGCCGGCGGCGGCCTCTTTTCCAAGGGCGCGCATCCTCCGGCCAAGCGCTTCAACGCCGGCCAGAAGGTCGTGTTCTGGATCGTCATCGTGGGCGGTGTCGCCATGTCGGTGTCAGGCTGGTTCCTGCTGTTCCCCTATCTGCCCGCCGCCGGCGTTTCGGCGCTGCAGTTCTGGACCACGATTCACGCCGTGCTGGCGGTGCTGTTCGTCGCCGCCATGCTGGCTCATGCCTATATCGGCTCGGTCGGCATGGAGGGTGCGTTCGACGCCATGGGCAGCGGCGAGGTTGATCTGAACTGGGCCAAGGAGCATCACGCTCTCTGGGTCGAGGAGGAGAAGGCCCGGGGCCGCGCCCCGGCGACGCCTCCTCACGCCATGCCGGCCGAATAATCGCCCCCTGAAGGCGCGGAAATGTTATCGGGACTGCCCGGGCGACCGGGCGGTCCCTGTCGTTTGACGAGCAGCGCCGGTGCGGCGTGAAACTCGGGAGTCACCATGCGGATGATCGGACTGGCGGGCTGGAGCGGAGCCGGCAAGACCACGCTCCTCACGCGCGTGATTCCGCTCCTCGTGTCGCGCGGCCTGCGTGTCTCCACGATCAAGCACGCGCATCATTCCTTTGATGTCGACGTCCCCGGCAAGGATTCCTGGCGGCACCGCGAGGCAGGCGCCAGCGAGGTCATGGTGTCGTCCGGCAAGCGCTTCGCCCTGATGCGCGAACTGCGGGGCGACGCCGAATTGTCGCTCGCGGAACTGCTCGCCCGCATGTCGCCCGTCGATCTGCTGGTCGTCGAAGGTTTCAAGACCGATCCCCATCCGAAGATCGAAGTGCACCGGCAGGCCAACGGGAAGCCGTTTCTGCACCCCAACGACGCCGCCATTCTGGGGCTCGCGAGCGATGCGCCGGCCGGATCCGACATCCCCAGCGTGCATCTCGACGATATTGCAGCCGTGGCCGATATGATGCAGCGTCTGGCCGCGCCGCTCGAAACCGTCCTGGCGCGCGAAGCCGCGAGGCTCTGAACATGGCGCAGCTCTCTGACGATTGTTTCGCGTTCGGCGGTCAGCTCATGTCCGTCGACGTAGCGGTCGAGACGATCCGAAGCCGCGTCTCCGCCGTTCCGGAAACCGAGCACGTGTCGCTCATCGAGGCGGATGGGCGGGTTCTCGCATCTGCGCTGCTCGCGCCGGTTCCGCTGCCGCTCTTCACCAATTCCGCCGTCGACGGTTATGCGGTGCGCGGCGACGACCTTCCGGCCGCGGAGGCCCGCGCCTTTCCGGTCGGCGGACGCGTGCAGGCGGGGTCTGTGGCGGATCCCATCGCGCCAGCGACGGCCGTCCGCATTTTCACCGGTGCGCCCATGCCCGACGGCGCCGACACGGTGTTCATGCAGGAAGACGTGACACTGGACGAGGCGGGTCGCGTCCTGCTCCCTGCGGGGCTGAAGCGCGGCGCCAATGTCCGGCCGGTCGGCGAAGACATCCCCCAGGGCGCGTTGGCGCTTGCCTCCGGCCGCCGTCTGCGCCCGCAGGACGTCGCCCTCGCGGCGGCGCTGGGCCTTACGGGGCTCGAGGTCCGGCGGCGGATCCGCGTGGCGGTCTTCTCCACCGGCAACGAAGTCGTGCCCCCCGGCGCGGCCCGCAGCGGCGCGCAACTGTTCGATTCGAACCGCTACATGCTGGCAGCCTTGCTGCGTCGCCTCGGATGCAGCGTGTCCGATCTCGGCATTTTACAAGACGACCGCGCCACGCTTTCGTCCGCGTTGCGTGAAGCCGCCGCCGGGCACGATCTCGTGCTGACCTCGGGCGGTGTCTCGACCGGCGAGGAAGACCATGTCCGTGCCGGCGTCGAGTCCGTCGGGACGCTCGTGCTGTGGCGAATGGCCATCAAGCCCGGCCGCCCCGTCGCCATGGGGGTGATCGCCGGCACGCCGTTCATCGGCCTTCCGGGCAATCCGGTCGCCAGTTTCGTGACGTTTGCCTATGTGGTGCGGCCCGTCGTGCTCGCGCTGTTGGGCGGAATGGCCGAGCCACCCGTGCCGCTGCCGGTGCGGGCTGGTTTCGCCTATCGCAAGAAGAAGGGTCGGCGGGAATATGTACGCGCCCATCTGCGCGTTGCAGCCGATGGCAGACGCGAGGCGATGAAGTTTCCGCGTGAAGGCGCCGGTTTGTTGTCATCCCTCGTGGAGACGGACGGCCTGGTCGAACTCAGCGAAGACATCGAGAGCGTGAAGCCCGGCGACGAGGTTGGCTTCCTCGCCTATCCGGTTCTCATCTGAGCGTCAGTTGACGCCGACCAGATTGGTGCCCGGATCTCCCACGCGCACGCTGCTCGTCGAGAAGGCGCTCGAGGCGGAACGCTGCTGCGACGCCAGCACGTAATAGGCGCCGATGGCCAGGCCGGTCGCCACCACGACGGCGGAAATGAAAGCTTTCATGAGCGCACCCCCCGAATATCCGCATTGCCGCTGCAGCGGCTTCGCTGTCTGATTCTATGGCGACGCTGGCCGATCAAATCAAGCGGTCTCGTTCTCACCGCGTCGATTTCTCGATAAAATCAACGAGTGCAGCGCGGTCTTCCGCCGTTCCGACGATCTGCTCGGGCATTTTCGTGCCTGGCGTATAGGTTTGCGGGCCGATCTCGAAGAGACGCGCGATCGTCTCCTTGCTCCAGACGATGTCGTGCTTGGCGAAGTCCGCTGAATAGACGTAACCGGCCGCCGTGCCGATGCGCCGTCCCATCACGCCGTGCAGGGTCGGGCCGGCGCGGTTGCCGTCGTTCGGTGTCAGCGTGTGGCACACCGCACAGGCCTTGAACACCTCTGCGCCGCGGCTGCCGTCGAGTCCCGCCATCACGTCGGCTCCCCGCTCGATCACCACCGGCCCGAGATGATCGCCGGTCCGTGCATCCCAGCGGCGCACGACGCGATCGCCGCCGCCCGTCAGCAATTGCCGCCCGTCCGCCGTATAGGCCATGGACCAGACCGGCAGCCCGGGACCGTTCAACGTGAATACCTGCTGACGCTTGGCCACATCGATCACCGCGACAGCGCCCCGCGGGCTCGCGGCCGCAAGTCGCGACCCATCCGGCGAGAAGGCCAGCGCAATGACCGGGGCCTCTGCTGCCTGGATGGTCTCGAGCAGCGAACCGTCGGGACCAAGGAGGAAAACCGATCCATCGGAGCCGCCCGCCGCGACTTCGCCGCGTGATGAGATCGCCAAGGCATTCAAGGGCGCGTTCATCCGCACGATGCGGGGCGTCGCGCCGTCCAGCGGCCAGAGACGCAGCGTCGCGTCGTAGCCGGCGCTGAGAAGCATGCGCCCGTCCGGCGAAAAGACGACGCCGTTCACATTGCCCTGATGGCCCGTGAAGGCGCGCGATTGTCCGCCCGCGAGGCGCGTGATCCGCAGCGTCGAATCCCACGAGGCGGAGGCGATCGAGCCGCCATCCGGCGCGACCGCCAGGGCGACGATCGGACCGGAATGGACCTCCATGATGGTCTCTGGCTTCGTCAGGTCGCTCCGTGACCAGATCGCGATCCTGCCGTCTTCCGCCCCGCTGGCAAAACGTCCGTCCGGCAGGGCCGCCACGGCATTGACCGCACCCTCATGGACGCGCAGCACCGCCAACGCCACGCCTTGCTCCAGGGACCATAGAATGGCGGACTGGTCGAAGCTGCCGGTCAGCGCGAACTTGCCGTCCGGCGCCACCGCGATGGCGCGGACAGGCCCGCCATGCCCGCGCAACTCGGGCTGGGCCGCAAGCGGCGTCACGGCGGTCAGCATCGTCAGCAACACAAGGCCCAAACGCATAGGAAAAACCCTCGCCTCGCGGCCCTTCGCGGGACGCCCCGATAAACTATGGCGCGGGGCAGCGGGGTTCCAGCGACGATCTTTTGAAGGCGTGCGGCGATGTGTGTTGACGCGCTCTGCGCACTCCGCCATCTCATGCCGCATGGCCCTGACGAAGCTCGATCTGACCGGATTGAAATGCCCACTGCCGGCGCTGAAGACGCGCAAGGCCCTGAAGTCGCTTGCCCCGGGCGACAGCCTGGAAGTGCATTGCACAGACCCCATGGCGGTGATCGACATTCCGAACCTCATTCGCGAGACCGGAGACCGCGTGGAAATCGCCGAGCGCGCCGAGGCGCGAACCGTCTTTCTCATCGAAAAAGTCGGAGGCCTCTCATGAGCGACGAATTCTGGCCGACCGAATTGCGACTGTCGAAAGATCGCCGCGCACTGACGATCGCGTTCGATGACGGAGCGCGCTTTGACCTCCCCGCTGAGATGCTCCGCGTCACCAGTCCATCGGCCGAGGTTCAGGGTCATTCGGCCGCCGAACGCAAGACCGTCGGGGGCAAGCGCAACGTTGCGATCCTGTCGGTCGACGCCGTCGGAAACTACGCCGTGCGTCTCGGCTTCGACGACATGCATTCGTCCGGCATCTATTCGTGGACCTTCCTGCGCGACCTTGGCGAAAACGCCGAGGTGAAGTTCCAGGCCTATCTCGACGATCTCGCGGCCAAGGGGCTCGACCGAGACAAGTTCGGCATACGCTGAGCTAAACACGCGCTTTACCCGACATACAGGCAGGCTTGAATTTACCTGAACGTGCAGGCGGGCTAGTCTGCCGCATCGGCGTCTTTTGCGCGCCGGGGGAAACGACACAAGCGCGGTTCACGCGCGGACGCGCCTCCACCAGAGAGGCCGCCAGGGGACAGGGAAGCGCCATGCTGGGCCAGGAAAACGCGAATCGCAAAGCTTCGCGCTATCGCCTCGGAGTCGACGTCGGCGGCACGCACACCGATCTCGTACTCCTCGACACGCGCACGGGGTCTTTCGCGGTCGAAAAGGTGTCGTCCACACCAGCCAATCCGGCGCTCGGCGTGCTCAACGGCGTCGCCAAATTCGTCCAGAAGGGCATCAGCCCGAACGACATCGAATTCTTCGCCCACGGCACGACCATCACCACCAACGCGCTGCTCGAAATGCGGGGCGCGAAGGTGGGTCTGCTGATCACGCGCGGCTATCGCGCCGTGCAGGAAGTGCAGTCGCAGGCGCGTGACGGAAATCTGTTCGATTATTTCTACACGAAGCCGACGCCCATCGCGCCCCAGAGCCTCACCTGCGAAATTCCCGAACGCACGGATTACCACGGCGAAGTGCTCACGCCGCTCGATCGCGATGCGGTGCGGCAGGCAGCACGGAAGTTGCGCGACGCGGGTGTCGAATCCATCGCGGTCTCGTATCTCTTCTCCTTCATGAACCCGGCGCACGAGGAGGAGACGCGTCGCATCATCCGCGAGGAAGCGCCCGACATCCAGGTGTCGATCTCAAGCGAGGTCCTGCCGCGCATTCGCGAATGGGCGCGGCTCTCGACGACTTTGCTCAATGCTTATCTCGAGCCGGTCCTGGTGCGCTACATCGATCATCTCAATCGCGGCCTTGACGAATGCGGCCTCGGCACGCAGCAGCGGTTTCTGATGCAGTCGAACGGCGGCGTCATGCCGTTCACGGCGGCCATCGAGGGCGGTCGCACGGTGCACACGCTGCTGTCCGGGCCGGCGGCGGGCGCGCAGGCCAGCGCCTATCTGGCGGCTGCGGATGCCGGCCGCGGACTCGTCACGCTGGACATGGGCGGCACCAGCGCCGACATCGCCTTCATCGAGGGCGGTGTGCCGCTGGAAATCACGGAAGGCGTCATCGCGCGTCGGCAGATCGACGTGCCGGCGCTCGACATGACCACCATCTCGGCGGGCGGCGGGTCCATCGCGTCCATCGACGGCGGCGGATTTCTCACTGTTGGACCACAGAGCGCGGGCGCGGCTCCAGGGCCCGCCTGCTACGGGCGCGGCGGCGAACGCCCGACCGTCACGGACGCCGACATCGTCTGCGGCTACCTCAATCCGGACTATTTTCTCGGCGGAGCGCAAAAGCTCGACGTTGCAGCCGCGCGCGCCGCGCTGGAAACGCATGTCGCGCGCCCGCTCGGGCTCGATGAGCTCGAAGCCGCAGCCGGAATCCGCAGAATCGTCGACATGCGCATGGCCGACGAAGTCCGTGTTTTCGCGGCCAAGCGCGGCGTCGATCTGTCGACCTTCACGCTTTTGCCCTTCGGGGGCGCAGGCGCGGTCCATGCGGCGGCCGTCGCCGAAGAACTCGGCATGAAGCGCATCCTCGTGCCGATGCGCCCCGGCGCCTTCTCGGCGCTGGGCCTGCTCTGCACAGACGTGGTGCACGATTACATCCGCTCGGAACTGCGGCCGTTCGCCGAGGTCACGCCCGATCACGCGGAGGAGATCTTCGCCGCGCTGGAAGCAAAGGCGCGGCGCGAACTCGTGGCCGAGGGCATGAAGCTGGAGGACGCACGTTTCTCGCGCGAATTCGATCTGCGATACACCGGGCAGGGCTACGAATTGCGCACACCGCTCGACGGCCTGTTCGCGACACGGCTCGACGCTTCGTCCATGACGCGCGCGCGCGACCGTTTCGACGAACGGCATGCGCAGATCCACGGGCACGCCGCATCCGATCGCCCGGTCGAGATCGTCAGCTATCGTCTGCGCTTGCGCGTCGCGGTTCCCAAATACGAGCCGCGCGAAGACGCGCCGCCGGCGCACCCACGCGCCATCGCATCGGCGGAGAAAGGCCAGCGAACCGTCTATTTCGATGGCCGCAATGCCGTCGTGGCGCGCGTCTACGAGCGTGACGGTCTCGACGTCGGTGTGTCGATCGAGGGTCCCGCGATCGTCGAGCAGTTCGACGCCACGACGATCGTCAATCCAGGGTGGAGCGCACGCGTCGACGGCTTCCGCAATCTCGTTCTCGAGCGCAAGGGCTGAGCCATGGACGCGATCACCATCCAGATCCTGCGCAACAAGATCGCCAGCCTCGTCGATGAAATGCACTACCATTTCTATCGTTCGGGCTACTCCACCATCATCCGCGAATCCCGCGATTTTTCCTGCGTGATCGTCGACGCCACGGGACGCCTCATCGTCGCGCCGCCGATGTTTTTTCACGCGCCGGTCTATCGCCACCTCGTCGGCCGCATTCTCGAAGTCTATGGCGACGGCGGCATCGAACCGGGCGACGTCTTCGTGTCGAACCATCCTTATGAGGGCGGGCTGCCGCACGTGTCCGACATGGCCTTCGTCGCGCCGGTCTTCGCCGACGGAAGGATCGTCGCGTTTTCGGGATCCATCGCCCACAAGGCCGACATCGGCGGAACCGTCCCTGGATCGACCTCCGCCAACGCAACGGAGATGTTCCACGAGGGCCTGCTCATTCCGCCGATCAGGATACGTGCGGGCGGCAGGCCACTGCCCGACATCGAGCGGCTGATCCTCGCCAACACGCGGCAGCCCGCGCTGGTGCGCGGCGACGTCACGGCGCAGATTGCCGTGACCGAGATGGGCGCGATGCGCGTCGGCGAGCTTTGCGAGCGCTTCGGCGCAGGCACGATGACGGAGGCCTTCGCCGCCATCCTGAAAGGCGCCACCGACGAATTGCGCGGCGCCATCGCCAGACTGCCGGAAGGTTCATCGTCGGCCGAGGGATTCCTCGACAGCGACGGTGTCGTGATGGACAAGCCGATCCGGCTCGCGGTCGCCATTGAGGTCAAGGACGGGCTCGCGACTTTCGATTTCTCCGGCAGCGATCCGCAGGCGAGGGGGCCGGTCAACCTGCGGCCCTCCATGGTGGAGGCCTGCGTTTTCTACGCATTGATCGGCAGCCTCGGCCCACGCTTCGCCTTCAACGACGGCATGCGCGACGCTGTCCGCATCGTCACCAAGCCCGGCACCGTCACGGACGCCCGCGCTCCTGCGCCAGTGTCCAACTACCAGATGGTCAATCTGAAGCTGGTCGACGTCATCCTCGACGCCATGGCGCATTTCCACCCGGCGCGCGCCACCGCGGGCGCGGGGTCGTCCAGCGCCCTGCTGATCAACTGGAGCCGAGGCCGGCCCGGCGGCTCGAACATGCAATATGAGATCATCGGCTCGGCCTATGGCGGCGGCATGGGACATGACGGAACGTCCGCGACAGCGGCGCATCTCAGCAACCTGCACATCACCCCGATCGAGATCCTCGAGTCCGAATATCCCTGCAGGGTGACGCGCTTCGACATGGCGCCGGATACGGGCGGCGCCGGCCGTTGGCGCGGCGGCCTCTCGATGCTGCGCGAATACGAACTGCTGGAGGACGCGAGCATCATCCGCCGCTTCGACAAGAGCCGATTTCCGCCCAATGGCGTGGCGGGCGGTCGCGAAGGCGGACCGGGCCGCTTCGTCATCAATCCCGGAACCGAGCACGAGAAAGTCGTCCGGGCCTCCGGCCGTTTCGAACTCAAGGCCGGAGACCGCATCCTGCTGCAGAGCGCGGGCGGTGGCGGCTATGGCGACCCGCATGCGCGCGATGCGCAGGCGCTCGCGTCAGACGTGGCTGAGGGGCGCGTGACACCCGAAGCCGCCGCAAAAGATTACGGTCAAGCCGTCGAATGAACAGGAGAGACGACATGAGCGAGCAGAACGCCACGCGTGAGCGCGTCGGCATCATCGGCGTCGGCCGAATGGGCCAGCCCATGGTGAAACACCTCATCCGACATGGATATGCGGTAACGGCGCACGACATCAACCCGGACAACATTGCCAAGGTGCGCGACATGGGCGCGACCGTCGTGTCGTCTCCCGCGGAGGTCGGCCATGCCAGCGACATCGTCATCCTGGGCGTCGGCTACGACGACGAAGTCAACGCCGTGGTTTTGGGCGAGCAGGGGCTTCTGGACGCATTGAAGCCTGGAGCCATCATTGCCGTCTGCTCGACGGTTGCGCCCGACACCGTCAAGGCGCTCGACGACAAAGCGCGGGCGAAAGGCGTCGACGTGCTCGATGCGCCGATCTGCCGGGGCCGCTGGTTCGCCGATGAGGGCAAGCTTCTGGCGCTGTTTGGCGGTCGCCCCGACGTGGTGGAGCGCGGACGCAAAGTCTTCGGGACCTTCGCGTCGGACATCGCGCATCTTGGCGACGTGGGGCATGGCCAGGTCGGCAAGGCGATGAACAATCTCATGTTGTGGATCACCTCGATCGGTCTGATCGAGGCCGGACGCATCGCCGAGTCGACCGGCATCGACTTGCCCAACCTGCGCGCCGCCTTGATGATGAGCTCCGGCAAGAGTCAGGCTCTTGAAGACTGGGACCAGACGACCTTCACCTGGGCGCTGAAGGACATGCAGATCGTTTCGAAAATGGCCGATCAGGCGGGCCTCGCTCTGCCGGTCACGGGCGCGGTCAAGGAACTCGTCAAGGAAGGCCGGCGCATCAAGGCCACGAACCCGCCAGGCTGGACGCGCAGCTAGGCGCGCGCCCCGCGAAGCGCGCGTCTCAGTTCCCCACCGGCACCAACTCGTTATACAGCGCGATGACGTCTTTCGGCGTCGTCGTGGAAGCGGCCACTAGTTTCTTCACCGCGGCGCCGTCGATCGGCGAAAGATCCACCTTCATCTTCTCGGCGTCGGCCTTGAAGTCGGCATCGCGTGTCATGTCCATGAAAGCCTTCTGCAGCGCCGCCGCGCGTTCCGCCGGAACGTCCGGCGGTGCCAGGAACGGCAGCGCCATGAAGAACGGCAGTTCGGCGAATTCCAGCAGCGCGCGCATCCTGGCGTCAGGCGCGAGTTCGCGCCCCGTGGGCACGTCCGGCAGCGACGAAAGGCGGTCAACGCGGCCGAACTGGACGAGCGGCCGCACCTTCTTGTTGTCCCACAAATGCGGCTGGCCCGCCCGGACCGAATGGTAGCCGATCACCTGGCCGTCGATCTCGCCGCGCTGCATGGCGAGAAACATCGGGGCGGCTCCCGGGTAGCCCCGCACCACGTCGACGTTGAGGCCCAGAACGGTTTTGGCGATGATCGCGAAAGTGAGGTTGGTCGAGCCGGGTTGGTCACCGCCGAGTTTCACGACCACGCCGGTCTTCTTCAGGTCAGCCGCCGTCTTCGCCGGATGGTCGGCATTGACGAGAAGAAGATAGGCGTCGTCCTCGTAGGACGACAGGCTCCCCAGCCAGGTGAACCGCATCGGATCGAACTTGGCGTTGGCGTGGCCCTGGATGGCGAGTTGCATCGTGCCGCGCTGGATGATGGAGATCACCGATCCGTCGCGCTCGGCGGTGTTGTAGAGGCGGTTGGCCGCCACGAGGCCGCCGCCGCCCGGAATGTTCTGCACGACGATGTTGGGCGCACCCGGCAGAAAGCGGCCCATGTGGCGCGCCGTCAGACGCGCCGAGATATCGTTGATGCCGCCGGGTGCGGTCGGCACGAACAGCGTCACGGTCCGTCCCTTGTAGAAGGCCTCGACCGAATCCTGGGCTGATGACGATGGCGTTGCGATGCCGTTGAAAAAACCTGCGGCCCCGAGGCCGAGCAGCACCTGTCTGCGGTCCATGAACGTCCTCCCGTGTTTTCGCTGTCTCGGGCGGGCCCGGCGCGAATTGCAGGAGCAGTCTAGGGGCGATCGGGTCCACGCGCCAATCGGAATGCAGGACCGAAAAAAATCCCCGGGCGCGCGCCCGGGGATCGGCGTGTCGTCGTGGCAAGCAGACCGGATCAGCTGGCGATCTTGAACTTGTCCATCTTGGGCGTGACGTCGTTCTTGCGCATTTCATCGAGCCATTCCCGATGAATGCGCGGATCCTGATCCTCGTACTCGATCTGGTCGCCGCCTTCCTTGATCGACAGCGAGACCGCGCCCTTCTGGCCATCGACGCCGAGCAGGGACCGCCGCTGCGCCAGCATAGTCGGATAGCGCAGGCCGCCGACGGCGGTCGCGAGATAGCGGGCCGGCGCCTGGCTGGTGTTGAAATGCTGGTGGAACTGCTGGTCGGCGGGCGGGAAGACCGTGCCGTGCTTCCAGTCGATGCGGATGAAATCCTGCTGGTTCGGATACCACAACAGCGAATAGCCGTGGCCCGTGACGCACATCACGTGGAAGCTTGGTCCGTGCTTGTGGCCCTTCTTGTAGGTGCCGACCGGCATTTCCGAAATATGGGCATGCATGATTCCATCGGCCAGCACGAACATGATGTTGGTGCCGCCCGCGCCGCGATCGCCCCACGACTTGAGCTCGATGGCGGCCAGATCCGGAACGAAATTGGTTTCCCACATGTGGTTGCCGGGCCGCACCGTGATGAGGTCGCCCTCACCGGCGAAATAGCCCTGCTTTCCGGCGCGTTCCATGAAGTCGCGATCGGTGTTGAAGACGAAACCCTCGTCGTGGAAGACGTTGAGGATCATCGGAAGGTTGGTGGTCGAGACCAGCAGCGCCCGCTCGCGGCCGCTGCCGTTGAAGTGGCGGTGCTTCGCGTTGAGCGGAATGGCGAACAGGCTTTTCGGCCCCCACTCGAAACTGCGCTTCGTGCCGTCGGCGAACTCGACCTGCGTCGAGCCCGTGCCCTCGAGCACGTAGATCACGTCTTCGTAGAGATGGCGCTGCGGCGTCGTCGATTGACCCGGGCCAATGTCGAACAGGAACATGTTCGAAAAATCGCCCCGGCCCTTGAGATGCACCGCCGCGCCCTTGACGCCATAGCGCGCCCACGGCTTGGTCTCGACCGAGAAGAGGTCGATACCGTAATCCTCGGTGACCGGCAGCCCTTCGCGCGCGATCCAGTCGAGATAGGGATCCACGCCGTAGCGCGGCTGTTCCTGAGTGCTCATGCTGACCTCCCGTCTTGTCGTTCGTACGTCCGGCTCTGCGGCCGGACGATCCTTCATGAGAAGAGAAGCGACTTGATGACCACCGGCACGACGCCGGGTGGCGAAATCAACTCGCCCACATCCACGTAATCGAGTTCCTGAAGCTGCACGCCGTCGATGGACACCAGCGGACCGTCGAGTCCGATCTCGTCCGACAGCAGGCGGCCCATCGTGCGGCCGACGTCGCCGTCGATCATCAGCAGCAGCAGGTTGTTGCGCCGCCCGTCAGGCGCGACCGCGGCCCTGATGGCGCCCGCCGCCGCGGCGAGGCGGCTGTATTCCGGATCGCCACGCCACGGAAACGCAATCGCCATGCGGGCAGAGGGTTCGAGATCCAGCTGCGCGATCTTGTCGAGGATGCGCTTCGTGATCTCCTCCGGGGCGATGTCGTCCGACAGGTCCATGCCCACCTGGATGACCGGCACGTTGTGCACCGGCAGCGAACCGTCGGGCGGCAGGTAGATCGTCTTGCCGCTGACCTGCACGGTGAATTGCGACGCGCCGATCACGGTGGCGCGAATGCGGTTGCCCGGATCACTGATCGGCAGGGTGGATCGCGCCGCGAGCTTCGCCCGGATGGCGGTCGCCAGCAGCTTGGCGATGTCGCCGTATTCGGCCTCTTCGGTCCCGAAAATATACTCGGACACGCCGCCCGAGAACGTCAGGATGGTGGGCGCGAGGCTGCGGTCGAGTGGCTCTGTCAGTTCGAGCTTGTGGCCGAGATCGTCAGACGCCCCGCCGGTGATCTGGTCGACAGCCACGTCGGCGAGGCGTTCCGCGATCTTCTTGCGCGTCATCAGATTGGAGAGCGCGCCGGGCGTCGTCGCGAGTCCCAGTTCGTCGGCGACGAGCTGTGCGGATTCGTCGACGCGCGTCCAGCCGCCGCGACTGTCCTGCGCGAGCAGGCGGCCGCCGACCGCAAAGGCCGCGACGCTGCGAATGATTCCGCGATCGATCAGCGACAGCTTCGTGGTGCCGCCGCCGATGTCGACGTGCAGCACGACGGCATCCTGCGCCTTCGACAGCGCCACCGCGCCCGATCCATGCGCCGCCAGCGTGCATTCGAGCTTGTGGCCCGCGGTCGCGCAGACGAACTTGCCGGCCTCTTCGGCAAACAATTCGTCGATGGCGCGCGCGTTGGTGCGCTTGATGGCCTCGCCCGTCAGGATGACCGCACCCGTGTCCACGTCCTCGCGACGGAAGCCCGCTGCCGCATAGGCTTCGCGAATGAAATCCTCGAGCGTCCGCGCATCGATCGTGCCATTCGGCAGGAACGGCGTCAGCATGATGGGCGAGCGCCAGAGCACGTCGCGGCGCGTCACGAGAAAGCGGCTCGACAGTCCCTGCGACTGGCGTTGCAACGTGACCTTCGCGAACAGCAGATGCGACGTCGAACTGCCGATATCGATGCCGATCGTCTTCAGCTCGACGGTTTCCTGGCTCCAGATCCAGGCGGCCATTGCGGCCTTGTCTTCTTCCGACATGCCGGCATGATCGTGGGCTTCATCGAGGTCGTGCATTCGAACCTTCTTGGCGGGACGCGTGGCGCGGAGGAGGACGGCAGCCCCGCTGTGTCCGCCCTCCGCCCTTTGTAGCTGCGGAGGGCGCGCGAGTCATGCGCGTGCGATCATTCTGCCGCGGTGCTGGTGGCAAGCGCTCCATGCGCCATTTCTTCCGGCGTCAGCCCCATGACGCGCCAGTCGGTCGTCTTGGGCACCACACCCTCGAACGAGCGGAGCTTGTTGTGGGGCAGGCGCGGCTCGACCGTGCCGATGGCGGGTCCGCCCGCCTGCATGGTTTTTGCGGCCGCGACCATCTGCTTGCGGAATTCCACGATGGCGATGTCGCTCGCCCCGAGACGGTCGAACGTCCGGTCGGCGATCGGCCCCATGGTTTCCCACATCACGATGTCCTGGTTGGGAATGCCCGGGATGCCGGTAAAATTCCCGAGTTTCATCAGGGTGCGATCCTGCAGGTAATTGTTGGCGCGCGTGCGCTTCTTGCGGAAGTGCTTGTCGACGTCGATGCCGACCTGCGCGTGCAGGAACTTGCGCCACTCCTCGGTGCCGGGCGTCGTCGCGCCCCCGAAGGCGATGAAGTGGAAGGCGGTATGGGTGTCGTCGGTCGGCACGTGCACGATCGCGACATTGTACATGTTGTTGGGCGGGATCAGCGCCGTATAGGGCGCGATGAACAGGGTCGTGCGCACGTAGTCGTGCGTCTGCGGATTGTTGATCGGCCGGCGGATCGCCGCGTAGCGGAAGCCGAAACTCGTATGCTGCACCTGCATGCGCGGAGCCTTGTCGGTCGACGGGCGCAGCCAGTTGACGTCGGTGGCCTCGGCGCCCGCGACACGCGCCGGCACCATGTCGGAGGAATGCAGGCTCGAGCTATGGGCGGAATCGATCGCGCCTTCGAGAATTTGCGCCCAGTTGCAGTCGATGTGGATCTTGGCGATCGAGATGCGCGTGTCGGGCGTCGGCTGGAACACCGGCGGAGTGAACTCCGGCATCTCGTCGGCCGGTCCCATATAGGTCCAGACGAAACCCGCGGCCTCGTGCGTCGGGTAGGATTTGTGCTTCACTTTTTCGGCGAATCCGCTGCCCGGCGGCTCGGAGGACATTTCGACGACGTTGCCGTCCACGTCGATCTTCCAGCCGTGATAAAGGCAGCGCAGGCCGCATTCCTCGTTGCGCCCGAAGGCCAGCGACGCGCGCCGGTGCGGGCACATCTCGTCGAGCAGGCCGACGCGACCGTCGGTGTCGCGAAACACCACCAGATCCTCGCCAAACAGCCGCACCTTCAGAGGGTCGCCATCGGGCTCTGGCACTTCTTCGCTCAGGCACGCAGGGATCCAGTGCCGGCGCATGATCTGGCCCATGGGAGCGTCGCCCTCGACACGGCACAGAAGGTCGTTTTCCTGTTGGGTGAGCATGGGTGTTCCTCCATGAGTATCAACGGAAGCTCGGCCGACGCCGTCCTCTGTTGCTTCGCAGCATTCTTAGACCTCTAAGTAAGTAGCGCAGGCTCCCTGATTTGTCCACGCTCAAAATCGCCGGTCGCCCCGCGTCGACTTTCGGACCTGGCCCTTGCGCGGTGATGTTTAGACCTCTAACTATCGGCCAAACATCTGGGCTGGCGGCCAAGCCTCGGCCAGGGAGGAGCATGACGTGTCGGATGACGTCGAACTGATGACCCTGCGCATCGCGCAGAAGCAGCCAGCCGCGCAGGACATCGAATTTTTCGAGCTGCGCCGCCCCGATGACGGGGACTTGCCTGAATTCACGCCGGGCGCGCATCTGTCTCTGCGGGTGCCCAATGGTGAGTTGCGCAAATATTCCCTGTGTAATGATCCCGCCGAGCGGGACCATTACTGCATTGCAGTCAAACGCGAGACGAACGGGCGCGGCGGCTCGGTCAGCCTCATCGATCACGCGAAGGTCGGCGACGACATTCAGGTGGAGCCGCCCCGCAACGATTTCGAATTGGCGAAGTCGCCGCAATATCTCTTCATTGCGGGCGGTATCGGCATCACCCCGATCCTGTCGATGATCCGCCACATCCGCGCGACCGGCGAAGGGCGATTCAAGCTCTTCTACCTGTCGCGCTCGCCGGAGATGACGGCCTTTCTCGACGAACTGAAGCAGCCGGAATTTCGCGGCATGGTGACGATCCACCACGATGGCGGCAATCCCGACGATGCGCTCGATCTCTGGCCCGTGCTGGAAAAGCCCGGCGCGCAGCACCTTTATTGCTGCGGCCCGCGCGCCCTGATGCAGGCGGTGCGCGACATGACCGGACACTGGTCGACGGCGAAAGTCCATTTCGAGGATTTCACGCCTCCGGGTGCGATGACCAAGCCGGAGGACAAGCCGTTCCGCGTGAAGGTCGCGGGCAGCGGCGCAAGCTACGAGGTCCCGGTCGGCAAGACGATCCTCGAAGTGCTGCGCGAGAACGGCCATGCCGTGCCGAGTTCCTGCGAGAGCGGCACCTGCGGTTCGTGCAAGACGAAGCTGGTCGAAGGCGAGGTGGATCACCGCGACCTCGTGCTGTCGGATTACGAACAACCGGAAAACATCATGGTCTGCGTTTCGCGCGCCATGGGCGACGAGATCACCATAGATCTCTGACATCGAAAGGCGCGACCGATGAGCGACCGCAAGGTGAGGCTGGGAATCGCCGGGCTCGGCCGTGCCTTCTCGTTCATGATCCCGACCTTCCGGGGGGATCCCCGCATCGAAATCGTGGCGGGGTTCGATCCGCGCGAGGAGGCGCGCGACCGCTTCGTGCAGGACTTCGGCGGCCGCGCCCATGACACGATGGAATCGCTCTGCGCCGACGACGCCGTGGACGCCGTCTACATCGCCTCGCCGCATCAGTTTCACGCGCCGCAGGTCTCCATCGCGGCGGCGCGCGGCAAGCATGCGCTGGTTGAAAAACCCATGGCGCTCGAACTCGACCAGTGCCGCGCCATGATCGACGCGGCGGACCGGGCGGGCGTTCACCTCGTCGTCGGCCACAGCCATTCCTTCGACGCACCCATCCTGAAGACCCGCCAATTGATCGAAAGCGGCGTCCATGGACGCCTGCGCATGATCACCGCGATGAACTTCACGGACTTTCTCTATCGCCCGCGGCGTCCCGAGGAACTCGATACGCGGCAGGGCGGCGGCGCGGTTTACAATCAGGCGCCGCATCAGGTCGAGATGATCCGTCTGATCGGCGGCGGCCTGCTTTCGAGCGTGCGCGCGACGACGGGAGTCTGGGATCCTGCCCGCCCGACAGAGGGCGCCTACAATGCCCTGCTGACCTTCGAAAATGGCGTCTCCGCCACCATGACATACAGCGGCTACGCGCATTTCGACTCGGACGAGTTCTGCAACTGGATCGCGGAAAGCGGCCTGCCGAAAGATCCCGCGAAATACGGTGCGACGCGTGCCGCGCTCTCGGCTTCGAGCGACCTCGCCCAGGAAACCGCATTGAAGAATGCGAAAAACTACGGCGGTTCCGACTATGCCGACGCGTCCGCCGCCGGGGGCCGTCAGCACCAGCAGTTCGGCCTGCTGATCGCATCCTGTGACCGCGCAGACCTTCGCCCATTTCCCGACGGCGTTCGCATCTATGGCGATGCCGCACAGGATTTCGTGCCCCTTCCGCCGCCCAGCGTCCCGCGCTCGGAGGTGATGGACGAACTCGTGGCTGCCGTCCTGCACGATGTCGCGCCGCTGCATTCGGGCGCGTGGAGCATGGCCACCATGGAGGTCTGTCTCGCGCTTCTGCAATCCTCGCGCGAAGGCCGCGAGATCTCACTTCGTCATCAGGTCGGATTGCCCCGGGAGTTGGCAGCGCATGGTTGAGCGTTCAGCAAAGAAGCCGCCGGCGCTCACGCAGGCGATCCTGCATCATTGGCGCGAAGCGGTCCCGGACGACCGGCTGGCGCATCTCATCAAGGATGCGAGCCGCGGCCTCGCCCGCGCGCTGCAGATGCGCCTGGCGGAACATTCCGTCTCGTTCGGACACTGGACCTTCCTGCGCATTCTCTGGAATCGCGACGGCATCACCCAGCGGGCGCTCAGCGAGCAGGCGGGCGTCATGGAGCCCACCACCTTCTCGGCGCTGCGGACGATGGAAAAGCTCGGCTACATCGAGCGGCGCCAGAAGCCCGGCGACCGCAAGCAGGTATTCATTCATCTCACGCCCGATGGCCGCGCCCTGCGGGATACGCTGGTGCCCTATGCCGAGGAGGTCAACCGCATCGCCGTCACGGGGTTGGCGGATGACGAAATCGCCACCATGCGCAAGGCTCTGCTCGCCATGATCGACAATCTCGCGCAGGACGAAGCGCAGGCGACCGAGACGCGCCGCATTCCCTCGACCCGCGAACTTTCCGGCCGCCTGCGTCGTGTCGCCGGCGAGGCCTGACCCGCCGCCTTGCATCTTGACCGCCGACCTTCGATAAGTCCCGAAACCCAACCGGAACACGCCATGTCCCTGACCTTCTTCAACCCCATCCTTCTCGAAGCGGCCGTGCGCGCGGCGCTCGACGAAGATCTCGGCCGCGCCGGCGACATCACCTCCCAGGCGACGATCCCGGCCGGCATGCAGGCCAGCGCCGTCATGGCCGCGCGCAAGCCCGGCGTCATCTCGGGACTGGCCATTGCCGAGGCCGCGTTCCGCATCATCGATCCGTCGCTCCGCTTCGAGGCGCTGGTCGAGGACGGCGCGCATGTGCCGGCAAAGACCGCCGTGGCCCGCATCGCAGGCAATGCGCGCGCGATCCTCACGGCCGAGCGGGTGGCCCTGAACTACACCTGCCGGCTGTCGGGCATCGCCACGCTCACGGCGGAATATGTCGCGCTGGTCGCACACACGAACGCGAAGATCTGCTGCACGCGCAAGACCACGCCGGGCCTGCGCGCCTTCGAGAAATATGCCGTGCGCTGCGGCGGCGCGATGAATCACCGCTTCGGTCTCGACGACGCGTTCCTCATCAAGGACAACCACATTGCGGTGGCGGGCGGCACGCGCGCCGCGCTACGGGCCGCGAAAGCCGCGGCCGGTCACCTCGTCAAGGTCGAGATCGAAGTCGACAATCTCGATCAATTGCGCGAGGTCGTGGAGGAGGGCGCGGATTTCGTGCTGCTCGACAACATGTCGCTCGACGACATGCGCGAGGCCGTGAAGATCTGTGCGGGCCGCGTCAAGCTCGAAGCCTCGGGTGGCATCAACAAGGACACCGTGAAGGGCATTGCCGAGACGGGTGTCGACCTGATTTCGTCGGGCGCGCTCACCCATTCCGCGCCGATCCTCGATCTCGGTCTCGACATCGAGATCGGCTGATTTCGGTCAGGCGCGATCAGGGGATCGTGATCGCGCCGCCGTTCACCGCCACCGACTGGCCTGTCATGTAGCCGGCGTCATCGCCGAGCAGAAACGCCACCACCTTGGCGATGTCCTCCGGCTGGCCGATGCGGCCGAGTGGAATCTTGCGTCCGCGCGTGCGGAGTTCGTCGAGCGTCGTGTCGGCGAGCGGCTGCGCCGTCTCGGTCACGCCGGGAATGACGCAATTCACCCGGATGCCGTGGTCGGCGAATTCGAGTGCGCTGCTTTTCGTGAACGACACGATTCCGGCTTTGGAGGCTGCATAATGCGCGCCGCGCGGCGTTCCCTGCAGCGCGCGGCCCGAGGCCATGTTGACGATGGCGCCCCGCCGACGCTCGATCATGCCGCGCGCAAGCGCCTGTGTGCAGAACACCGTGCCCATCAGATTGACGCCCAGCACCTGCCGCCAGGTCTCCGGCGTCACGTCCATGATCGCCACGCGCGGGAAAATTCCCGCATTGTTCACCAGCCCGAAGATCTCGCCGAAATGCGCGACGGCTTCGTCGGCCGCGCGTGCGATCGCTTTCGGATCGCCGACGTCGACGCTCTGCACGAGCAGATCGGATCCCGTGACGCCGCACATCGCCGCCGTTTCAGCCAGTCCTTCGGCGGACACGTCCCAGAGCGCCAAACGCGC
This sequence comes from Hyphomicrobiales bacterium, assembly GCA_028290705.1. Taxonomy (GTDB): domain Bacteria; phylum Pseudomonadota; class Alphaproteobacteria; order Rhizobiales; family Beijerinckiaceae; genus Terripilifer. Next base: position 28,216 of record JAQGJH010000014.1, on the reverse strand, counting down.
CCCGCGACGCGCCATTTCCAACGCGATGGCGCGGCCGATGCCCTGCGCCGCGCCCGTCACAACGATCGCGTCGCCCGACTGAAATCCCGACATGGCTTACTCCAGGCGAACGTTCTTGCTGAAATCGTAGTCAGCCCCGAAGCTGCAGTCGAAACGCTGCGTGATCGGGTCGGTCCTGTAGCCTTCGGCCAGCACTTCTGCGAGGAATCGCTGCTGCGCCGCCCAGCCCGCATCGGCCTGCGGCTTCCGGTAGCGTCCCGGCATCGTGTCGTTCAGCCAGCCGTGCGGCGCGCCTGCATAGACGTGGATGTCGTATGTTTTCTTGTGCTTCTCGAGCACGTCCCGCATCGTGCGCACGTCCTCGACCGCGATGATGTGGTCGGCCGCTCCGAACGCTCCGAAGACCGGGCAGGTCAGGTCGGCGATCACGTCCTCGAGCGGGCGCGGCTGCAATTCGTTCGTCTTCCACTCGCGCTTCGACGCCGCGCCGTACCAGACGATGGCCGCCGAGATCTTGGCCTGCGAGGCGTAGACGAGCGGGTGACGCCCGGTCTGGCAATATCCCGCGACCGCGAGGCGGCTCATGTCCGCCGACGAATCCTGTGCGACCGCGTCGACGGCCGCCTGGATCAATTCGACCGATTCCGGATCGGTGAGATCGTAGCGCGAATTGCCGGCATTCAGCACGTCCTGCTCCGGATGCCGGAAGAAGAAGTTCGGCGCAATGACCACGAATCCGTCGCTGGCGCAGCGCTTCGCGAGGTCGCGCGTGTGGTCGACGAGCCCGTAGCGCTCGTGCATCAGCACCACCACGGGCTTGCGGCCAGCGCCTTCGGGCTTGGCGATGAAGGCCGGCATGCCGCCCGCGCAGGTGATGGTCCGGGTTTCGATGTTGGTCATGACCATGTCCTCACGCGCGCATCAGGGCGACGATGTCGTCGACGTCCATAACGCGCGCCATGCGCGGGAAGACGCGTTCCATGAAGAACTGATTGTTGTTGCCGCGCGCCGAAAAACACGCGTCTCGCGCCACCACGATGCCGTAGTCGAGATCGCGCGCCGCAAAAACCGTGCTGGCGATGCCGACGTCCGTCGAGCCGCCCGCGATCACGATCGTCTCGATGCCCCGCACCCGCAATTGCAGGTCGAGGTCCGTCTGGAAGAACGAATTCCAGCGATGCTTCGGAATGACGACGTCGCCCGCCGCGGGCGCAAGTTCGGGCGCGATCTTCGAATCTTCCGATCCTGCATAGAAGCGCGGCTTGATCACCGCCGAAGCGCTCTCGGTCGAGCCGAGGTCCATGTCCGTGTCGGTCAGCCGCGCCACCGTGTCGGAGCCGTCCGGCGAATGCGCGCCGCTGGGATAGAACGCATTCATCCCGACCTTGCGCGCCCCCATCAGCAGCCGCTGCATGTTCGGCAGGATGCTTCGCTCCTCCAGGAATTTGACTTTGGCCGGATCGCGCGGGTGCAGGTAACCGTTCAGGGAATCGAACATGATGAGGCCGGTACGCTGCGCCGACAATGCTTTTTCAAGTCGCGAAATCCTCGCCATCAGTGCTGTTCTCCATCGTTGTGAGCGCCTGTTGCATCCACGATACCGGCATCTTCGGCGGGAAACAATGCCGCTCGCGCCTCGTGCCCCGCCGTCACGGGCATTTGGCGCGAGGCTTGCTTATCGATGGAGGGGCGTATTCCGGCCGAGCGTCTGAGACGGCGCGTTCGTTGACTGCCGCGCGCCCGTCGTCACAATGCACGCCAGAGCCGCGCCAACGATCGGCTCGCACTTTTGGGAGAAAACGCATGACCGTCCTGGTGACCGGCGCCGGTTTGATCGGCACGTCCTTCGCGCGCGAAGCCGTCGCGCGGGGCGAGAAGATCGTTTTCTTCGATCCGGAGCCGCGTGCCGATTTCGTCGACTTCAAGCTGGGAAGCGGCAGGGCGACGCTCGTGCGCGGCGATGTGCGAGACCTGCCGGCACTGATCGCGGCCGTCCGCGAACACGAGGCGCACACCATCGTGCATACCGCCGGATTGATCGGCGGGCGCGTCGAGCAATCGATCAATCTGGCGTTCGACATCAATCTGGGCGGCACCCGGAACGTCGCGGAATGCGTGCGTCTCTGCGGCGTGAAGCGGCTCGTCCACATCAGCACCTTCGGCGTCTACGACACGCGCCGTGCGACCGGCGCGAGCATCGACGAGACGTTTCCACGCGGCGCGGGCAGGGGCTACGGCAACCTCAAGGCCGCCAAGGAACTGCTGCTCGAGGCCTACGCGAATGCCCACGGGTTCGAATTGCTGATGCTGCGCCCGGCCAATGTCTTCGGCTTCGGGCATTTCTGGGCGGGCTCCTCGGGGGGCGCCAAGATGCAGGCGCTGCTTGAAGCCGGCCTCGACGGCGTCAAAGCCAGGATCACGTCGGCCGAGACCATGGCCAACGAATACGTCTACGCCCGCGACATGGGCCGGGCGGTCGACTTTGCGGTCACGGTTCCGTTGCCGGAGAGAACCATCTTCAACATCGGCAACGGCTATGTCACGCCCTTCGCGGATGTCGTCGCCTCGGTGGCGAGGCTGCTGCCCGGGCTCGACTACGAAGTGCTTCCCGGCCAGGCGCCAAAGTCCAAACATGCGCATCTCGACATTTCTGCCGCCCGCGAACATCTGGGTTGGAGCCCGGCCTTCGACATGGATGCGGGCTTCGCGGATTATCTGGCTGAAATCCGCGCCGCGCGCGCATCCCGTGCGTGACGGCAATTCAGCAGAAGGATTCACCATGTGATGAAAACGGCTCGCAACGTCATCCGACTTTAGTCGCGACGAAGGGCATACGGATGGCTTTGCAGCTCCGACACGGTTATTAATGTGTCAACAAGGGGACGAGACGTTTGGGGTCGGCTGGCGGGCCATGCTTTGCAGCAACAGGCTTTCACTAGGCTCGGCTCCTGCGTGGATCACACAGGGTGCATCAAGAATGTCGCATCAGACTTCGCCGAATGACCGAAAGCCATCCTCGTTCGGGATTCGCTGCGGGCAGGATTTCGCCGCCGGCCTGTTTCTCATCGCCATCGGTCTTTTCGCCTTCTGGCAGGCGCAAACGCTCGGTCGTGGCACGCTCAACGCCATGGGGGCGGGCATGCTGCCGCAATCTCTTGCCGTCATGGTTGCAATCGGCGGCATCGGGCTTGTGATAACGTCCCTTCTCGTCGATGGGCCACGGCTCGAACGCTGGTCACTGCGCGGCGCCTTCTTCATTTTCGGCGGCATCGTTCTCTTCGCCTTGACGATCCGGACGCTCGGATTGGTCGTCGCCGGCCCCCTCGCCATGGTGTTCGGCTCGATTGGCAGCGAGGAATTCCGCTGGAAAGAATCAGTCATCTTCGCCGTGATTCTCACGGCCATCTGCATCCTTCTATTCAAGGTGATGCTGCGCCTGCCGATTCCGGTCATCGGCTCGGTGCTTGAACCCATCCTGCCTTTCTGAGCGGAGACCGGACATGGAAGCCTTTCTCGGAAATCTCTCGCTCGGTTTCGGCACCGCGCTCACCCTGAACAATATCTTCTTCTGCTTCATCGGCTGCATGGTCGGCACGCTCGTGGGCGTGCTGCCGGGCGTCGGACCCATCGCCACCATCGCGATGCTGCTGCCCATCACCTTCGGGCTCGATCCGACCGGCGCGCTGATCATGCTGGCGGGCATCTATTACGGCGCGCAGTACGGCGGCTCGACGACCGCCATCCTGGTCAACCTTCCGGGCGAGGCGACATCCGTCGTCACCGTTCTCGACGGTCACCAGATGGCCAAGCAGGGCCGCGCGGGCGTCGCGCTCGGCATCGCGGCCATCGGGTCGTTCTTCGCCGGCACCGTCGCCACCCTGCTCATCGCGGCGCTGGGCCAGCCGCTCACCAAGCTCGCGCAGCTGTTCGGCCCGGCCGAATATTTCTCGCTGATGATCATGGGTCTCGTCTTCGCGGTCGTGCTGGCGCGCGGCTCGATCCTCAAGGCCATCTGCATGATTCTGGCGGGCCTGCTCCTGTCCACGGTCGGCACCGACCTCGAGACCGGGCAGGAGCGACTCACGCTCGGCTTGCAGGACCTGTCGGATGGCATCGATTTCGCCGTCCTGGCCATGGGTATTTTCGGCTTCGCGGAAATCGTCCGCAACCTCGAGAACCCGGAAACGCGGGACGTCGTCCAGCGCGCCGTGGGCCGGTTGCTGCCCGGCAAGGAGGACTTCAAGCAGTCCTACAAGCCAATCCTGCGCGGCACGTTCCTGGGCGCGATCCTCGGTATTCTGCCGGGCAACGGCGCCGTGCTCGGCCCGTTCGCGGCCTACACGCTGGAAAAGAAACTCGCCAAGGATCCAAGCCGCTTCGGTCGCGGCGCGATCGAGGGCGTGGCCGGGCCCGAGGCGGCCAACAACGCGGGCGCGCAAACGGCCTTCATTCCGCTGCTCACGCTCGGCATCCCGCCCAATGCCGTGATGGCCCTCATGGTTGGCGCCATGACCATCCATGGCATCATCCCGGGCCCGCAGGTCATGACCAAGAACCCGGACCTGTTCTGGGGCATGATCGCCAGCATGTGGATCGGCAACCTGATGCTGCTGGTCATCAACCTGCCGCTGATCGGTCTCTGGATCCGCCTGCTCAAAGTGCCTTACCGCATGATGTTCCCGGCGATCATGATTTTCTGCTGCATCGGCATCTACTCGGTGAACAATTCCACCAGCGACGTGCTCTTCACGGCCTTCTTCGGCCTGGTCGGATACACGCTGCTGAAATTCGGCTTCGAGCCTGCCCCGATGCTTCTGGGCTTCGTTCTCGGCAAGCTGATGGAAGAAAAGCTCCGTCAGGCGCTGATCCTCTCGCGCGGCAGCTTTGCAACCTTCGTGGAACGTCCGGTCTCCGGCGTGCTTCTCGCGATCGCCGTGATCATGCTGGTCATCGCACTGCTGCCCTCCGTGCGAAAAGGTCGCGACGAGGTCTTCGTCGAGTGATCGAAAGTCTTACGCGCCCCGTAACGGTTCCAGTCTATACTGTTGCGGGGCGAATACATAAACAGCGGACATGCCAGCCCGTCAGGCGCAGGCGCCACGTCCGACCTCAAGGGAGTGAAACATGAAACGTCTTCTCGTCGCGCTTGCTGCCAGCGTGGCCTTTGCCGGGGTCGCCGCGGCCCAGACCTATCCGACCAAGCCCGTGACCATGATCGTGCCATTCGCCGCCGGCGGTCCGACCGACATCGTCGCCCGCCTCGTCAGCGAGAACATGTCCAAGACGCTCGGGCAGCAGATCGTCGTCGAGAACGTCGCTGGCGCCGGCGGCACCACCGGCATCACCCGCGCGTCCCAGGCAAAGCCCGACGGTTACACGATCATGATGGGTCACATGGGCACGCATGGCGCGGCTCCCGCGCTCTATGCGAACCTCAAGTACGACCCCGTGAAGGATTTCGAGCCCATCGGCATGGCGGCCGGCACCCCGATCCTGATCGTCACCAAGAAGGACTTCCCGGCCAAGGACCTGAAGGAATTCACCGCCTACCTCAAGGCCAATGCCGACAAGGTCAACCAGGCCCATGCGGGCGTGGGCGCGGTGTCGCACATGACCTGCATCCTGCTGAACAGCCAGATCGGCGTGAAGCCGACGGCGGTTCCCTACGGCGGCACGGGTCCGGCCCTCAACGATCTCGTCTCCGGTCAGGTCGATTACATGTGCGACCAGATCGTCAACCTCGTCAGCCAGGTCAACGCCGGGTCGATCAAGGCTCTGGCCATCGCCAGCGTCGAGCGCTCGCCGGCTCTTCCGAACGTGCCCACCACCAAGGAAGCCGGGCTTCCCGAATATCAGGTGGCCGCCTGGAACGCCGTTTTCGCGCCGAAGGGCACGCCCAAGGATGTCGTGGCGAAACTCACGGCCGCCCTCAACAGCGCTCTCGACGATGCTGGCACCCGCAAGCGTCTCGAGGATCTCGGCGGCGTTCTGCCCACCAAGGACGAGCGCGGCGGCGAATGGCTCGGCAAGTTCGTGGCTTCGGAAGTCGCGCGCTGGAACCCGGTTCTCAAGGCTGGCAAGTAATCTCATTTTCTGAGAAAATGAGTTGACAAAGCCTCCCGTTTTTCTGATTTTCAGTGGAACGGGAGGAAGTCCATGACCTACACGACGCTCAACGCCGCAGCTTATCTCCACCATGTCGCGCTCGAAAGCTCCGACCCTGCCCGCCTGGCGAAGTTCTATGCCGACACCATGCAGATGGACGTCGAGCAACAAGGCGATTCTTACGTCTGCCGCGGCCCCGGACGGCGTCTCCTCGTCACGAAGGGCCAGTCCAAAAAGCTCGGCCACGGCGCCTTTGCCTGCCGCGACGAGGACTCTCTGGCCGACCTGCGCGACCGCGCGGCCAAGGAGGGTCTGGAGCCGCAGGACTCACCCTCGATCTTCATGGATCAGGCTTTTGCGGTCACCGACCCCGACGGCAATCGGATGCTGTTCGGCCTGGCGAAGCCGGATCCCGCCACCCGCTCCGGCATCAACGGCCCGACCCAGCATCTCACGCTCGCGACCCACGATCCGGACGCCATCGAGGCGTTTTACGCCGGCAAGCTCGGCTTCGGCGTCTCCGATCGCGTGCGCAAGCCGACCGGCGAAGTCTCGACCTGCTTCATGCGCTCGAACCACGAGCATCATTCGCTCGCCTGTTTCCGCTCGGACCGCCAGGGCGTCGACCATCATTCCTACGAGGCCGGCGACTGGAATTCGATCCGCGACTGGTGCGATCATTTCGCCACCCGCGACATCCAGCTGATGTGGGGACCGGGGCGGCACGGACCGGGCAACAATCTCTTCATTTTCATCGTCGACCCGGACGGCAACTGGATCGAGGTCTCGGCCGAACTCGAGATCGTTCACGATCGAAAAGTGAAGGAATGGCCGCACGCCGAACGTACGCTCAATCTGTGGGGCAAGGCGATCCTGCGCAGCTGAGGCACGTCCGATGGCCGGTCTCGAACGCTACATGGCCGTGCTGCGGCTCTTCGGTGAGCGCGAGGGCAGTTGGACCGTGCAGGCCATGGCGGATGCCCTGGCGATCCCGCAAAGCACCGTCTACCGCACCGTGCGCGATCTGCTCGAATCCGGGCTCCTGGAAACCGGCGTCGATGCCGCGTACCGGCTGGGCCCGGCTTTCATCGAGTTCGATCGGCTGACGCGCCTGACCGATCCGCTGCTGCGCGCCGGGATGTTGGTTCTGGGCGACGTCGTCGAGCAGGCGCGCCGACCATGCGTCGGTCTCCTATCGCGGCTCTACGACGACCGTGTCATGTGCATCGCCGACCGGGCCTCGCCGGACGCACGTTTCCGCCCGAGCTATGAGCGCGGCCGTCCCATGCCGCTGATGCAGGGCGCGACCTCGAAAGTCATTTTGGCGCGCCTTCCGCCGCGCCGTCTGGCAAAACTCCTGGCCCATGCGGGCAAGTCGGCCGATGAGGCGCTCAAGACGGAACTCGCGGCAATTCGCCGTCAGGGTTTTTGCGTCGGTCGTGGTGAAATCGACGCAGGCCTTGCGGGGCTGGCCGCGCCGGTGGTGTGCGAAGCCGCCGGGCTCGTCGCGAGCCTCAGCCTCGTGGTCGAGGCCGATTGGCTGGACGCCGACGAGGAACGCAGGCTCGCGCTGCTTCTCGTCTCGGCGGCCGCGATGATAGAAGCCATGTTGCGCGCGTCTTTCCCGGAGCCGGAACGTGTCGCCGCATCTCTCGCAACCTGAAGGATGGAACATGACGGATGCGCAGGACGGTTCGTTGACGTGCGAGGTCGCGATCGTCGGCGCCGGGCCGACGGGCATGACCATCGCGCATCTGCTGGGGCAGGCGGGCGTCTCGGTCGTGCTGATCGAGCGCAACGCCACGACGGTGACGCAGCCCCGCGCCGTCTCGATCGACGACGAGGCGCTGCGCACCATGCAGGCCATCGATCTTGCGGACGAGATCATCGCCGACGTCATGCTCGATTACGGGTCGAATTATTTCACGCCCAACGGCATCTGTTTCGCCAAGGTGGAGCCGACGACGCGCGAATACGGCTACCCGCGCCGCAACGCCTTCACGCAGCCGAAACTCGAGGCGACGTTGCGTGCGGCTCTCGTGCGCTACCCACACGTGGCGCCCTTGTTTGAGCACGACTGCGAAAGCGTCACGGAAGACGACGCGGGCGTCGATCTCGTGCTGCGTCACGAGGGGCGGGAGCGCCGAATCCGTGCGTCCTATGTGGTCGGTTCAGATGGCGCGCGCAGCAAGCTGCGGCAGGTCATCGGCGCGAAACTGGAAGGCTCGACCTACAAGCAGCGCTGGCTGATCGTCGACCTGGCCGAAACGAAGGAGCGGTTCCGCCAGACGCGCGTCATGTGCGATCCGGCGCGGCCCTACATCACCCTGCCGGGCCCGGGCGGCATCCGCCGGTACGAATTCATGTTGCACGAGACCGAAAGCGAGGATGCATCCTCGACGCCCGAATTCGTGCGCACGCTGCTCGCCGCCGCCGGACCCGACGCGGATTCGCCGGTGGTGCGCCGACAGGTCTACACCTTCCATGCGCGCAAGGCCGACAAGTGGAATTCCAGGCGCATTTACCTCGCGGGCGACGCCGCGCATCTGTCGCCGCCCTTCGCCGGGCAGGGCATGAACAGCGGCATCCGCGACGCTCATAACCTCGCTTGGAAACTCGCCCAGGTGGTGAAAGGCCGGATGGGCGAGGCTGTGCTGCGCAGCTACCAGCGCGAGCGCGAGCCGCACGCCTGGGCGCTGATCGAACTGGCGATGAACATGGGCCGCATCATGATGCCCAAATCGCTGCGCCAGGCGTCGCTCGTGCAAAACGCCTTCCGGGCCGCCAGCCTCGTGCCGCCGCTGCAGGCCTATTTCGCCCAGATGAAATACAAGCCGAAGCCGTTCTACCGCGAGGGCTTTCTCGCCGCCGACGCTGGACTGGCGCTCAGCGGCCGCATGCTGGCGCAGCCGTGGATCGAACGGCGCGACCGCAGCCGCATGCGGCTCGACGAAGCGGCGGGCCATGGCTTCGCCATCGTGGCGATCGGCCCAGAGGCGCAGGCCATGGTCGCGCAGGTCGATGCGGAAGTCATCGGGCTCGGCCCGCTGCCGCGAATTGCCGTCGTGCCCCAGAAGATGAATCTCGCGCCGCGCGTCGACGAAGACGTCGTCGAGGGACGTGACCTCGATGGTCTCTTCGTGCCGCTCGCTGCAGCGGGCGACGTCCTCGTACTTCTGCGGCCGGATCGTTACGTGGCGGTCGCGACCAGGATCACGGGATCGCAGACGCCCGGGAGCTTCGTGGAAATCTGCAGGAGACTGGTGGCGACGACGCGGGTGTGACGCCGAGTCGGATCAGCCGTCGATGCCCTGCAGGAAGGCCAGCACGCGCGCGTTGAACTCGTCCGCGCATTCGATATTGCCCATGTGGCCGGCATTTTCGAACACGTGCAGTTCGGCCTTCGGGATCTTCGGCACGAAGAGATCCGTGTAGCCGGGAGCTCGCAACGTGTCGTGGCGGCCGGCCATGACCAGAACCGGCACGGAGATGCGGCCGTAGTCGATCGAGTCGCGCTCGCGCTTTTCGCCCGACCCGTCGCGGAACGGCGCCTTGAAGCGCGCGGCGGCCGTGGCTTCCCAGGCGCCCGGCAGGGTGGCGATCTCCTGCCGCCGGTCGAGATAGGTTTCGTCCGCCGCAAAGGACTGATCGACGAACATCACCTTGACGATGGCGCGCATGTGCTCGCGCGTGCCGTCGTAGGTGTTGAGCGTCTTGCGCGCTTCGTTGTTGGGCGCATCGCCCCCGCCCGAACAGCAGGTCACGCTGGCCAGCGGCCAGTCGGGCGTCTCGCGCGCCGCAACCGTCAGGCAGAGCCCCCCCGACATCGAGCTTCCCATCACATGCACGGGACCGAGGCAGAGCGTCTCGATGAATCGGCGAACATGGGCGATGCGCCGGTCGAACTGTCCGGTGAAATCGAAGATCTTGTCGGTGCGGCCGAAGCCCAGATGGTCGGGCGCGACGACGTGATAGCGCTCGGCCAGCACGTCGATGTTGCGCTCCCACGAAATTTCGGCGGCGCCGCCGAATTCCGCGGAATGGAGCAGAAGAACGCTGGGGCGCCGGCCGCGATGAACGGCGCCCGCTTCGAGATAATGCGTCCTCACTCCGTCGATCGAGACGAAATGGCGCGTGCTCATTCGGCCGCGGCCCGCGACTCGAGCGGCTTGGTGCGGGCCAGGTCGCGGATCTGCGGATAGACCTCCTTGGCGAAGAGGCTCATGCTCGACACCGTCCGCTTGTGGTCGAGCCAGCCGGCCTGCTGCATCATCAGCAGGTGGTCGAAGCCGCCCACCAGGTCGTACAGACGCTTGATCTGCTTGGCGACGCTGTCGGGCGTGCCGTAGACCATCACGCCTTCTTCCTTCAGGAACTCCATGCTCTTCTTGCGCATGGCGTCGGTGCGGCCCGTGAACGTGCCCTTCAGCGCGTTGACGTTGAACTCGACCGGCACGTAGCCCGGAGGATTGCGATACTGCGGCTCCGCCTTGGCGTTGAGATACCAGGTCAGTTCCTGCGCGCCCTTCTCAGCCTCCGCCTCGGTGTCGGCCGTGTAGACGAGCGGCATGTAGGCCGTGCCGCCGCCGCCCGGCAGGCCGGTGTCGCGGTAGGCGCTGCGATAGCCGTCGAACATCCACTTCACCTTTTCATGCGGCTGCAGGAAGGTGGCGAAGACGAAGCCGCGACCGGCCGCGCGCTTGATGTTTTCGAGATCGCTCGACCCGGTGATCCAGATGCCCGGATGCGGCGTCTGGTAGGGGCGGGGCCAGAGGTTGATGGCGCGGCGCTGCGTGAACCGGCCCTCGAAATTGAACGGCTCGTCGGTCGGCGCCCAGGCCTTGACCACGAGATCGATGCCTTCCCAAAGGCGTTCGACGGTCGTGGTCGGATTGGTGTTGGCGGCGAAGATTTCATACGGCACGCCGCGCACGAAGCCGACGTCCAGACGTCCGCGCGAGATGCAGTCGATCATCGCCATCTCCTCTGCGATGCGCAGCGGGTCGCCGCGATTGGCGATCGGGTTGCCGAGGATGCAGATCCGGCCCTTGCTGGTCTGGCGCGCCAGGATGGCGGCCGTCAGCGGCGCCGCGACGTCGATGCAGGTGGCTGTCTGATGATGCTCGTTGCAGAGCAGGTTTAGGCCCACGTCGTCGGCGATCATGTACTCGTCGAGATAGCGGTTGTAGAGATCCGCGCCGATCTTCGGGTCGAAATGGGTGTTCGACAGCGAGACGCGCATGGTGCTGAGCGAGTCGAGCGGCGGAAGATTCGGATAGGGCATTTCGGTGAAGTGCCAGGCTTCCATGTTCAATCTCCTGCAGGATGGACGATGGGCTGATCAGCCGATGAACTTGCGCAATTCGGACATGAAGGCTTGGGGAGCCTCCAGTTGCGGATAATGTCCGGCCCCCGGCACGACGGCGAAACGCGATCCGGGAATGAGCCGGCCATAGGCCTCCCCGTAACGCGTATCGACGATGCCGTCCTTTTCGCCCCAGATCAGCAGCGTCGGCGTCTTGATGCGATGCAGCCGCTGCTTCAGCTTGGGATTGTGCATGTAGGGCTCCCACCCGAAACGCGCGAAGCTCTCGATGTTGCGCGCCACGACGGTCAATTCTTCGTCGTTCATCTTCGAGAAGTCGCGTTCGCCCTTGGCGGGATCGACCCATTTGGCCGCGACGACCTTGGCAGGATGCGACGTCCAGATGTCCATGATGTCGCGGTCGGTCGGGCCGCCTACCTTCACCCCATAGGCGTCCACCAGCACGAGCTTCGAGATCGCGCTGTCGTTCTTGGTGGCGACTTCCGCCGCGATCCAGCCGCCGAACGAGAACCCCACCACGGTGACGTCCGTGAGGCCCAGCGTCTCGATGAGGTCGAGATACATGTAGGCGATGTCGTCCGGGCCGGTGATCCAGTCCGGCCGCTCGGACTGGCCGAAGCCCGGAGGCGAGGGGATGATGACCTCGAAGCTGCTGGCCAGTTCGTCGACGAAGGGCGCATCGAGTTCGAGCTGCTCCTCGCCGGCGAGAAGCAGCAGCGGGCGTCCGGCGCCCCTGCGCTCCACCTCCAGCGTGATGCCTCCCAGTTTGACGGAGGTTTTTTTCCTCTCGTTCGTTGACATGCTCGGCCCTTCCTCTTGGCGTTTCCCGTTGTTTTGGCGGTCTTCAGAGAATCGGAATGGGATGCTGCCCGACCAGCGAGATCCCGTACCCGTCCAGCCCCACGACCGTGCGTTTCGTATTCGACAGCAGAACGATGTTGCGCACGCCGAGGTCCAGCAGGATCTGCGCGCCCACGCCATACTGGCGCAGCTCGGCGATCGGAACGCTGGCCGCCTGGCCGTCGCGCTCGCGCACCGCATTGCTGAGGCTCGTGGCCGACGGCTCGCGGATGATCACCACCACGCCGCGCCCCTTTTCGGCGATGAGCCGCATCGAGGCTTCGAGTTCGCCACCGCGCGCCCGCGCCTCGCCGCCGAAGAACTGGCCGGGCGTCGTGTCGCCGAGACTGTCGGCCAGGAGATTGTGCTGATGCATGCGCACCAGCACCGGCTCCTCGCCGGTCACGTCGCCGCAGACCAGCGCCAGATGTTCGGCATAGTCGATGCGGTTGGCGTAGATCTTCACCCGGAACTCGCCGCCGAACCGGCTGACGATCTGCGTCTCGGCGATGGAGTCGACGAGCTTTTCCTTGCGCCGGCGATAGGCGATCAGATCCGCGATCGTGGCGATCTTCAATCCGTGCAGCTGCGCGAATTTCACCAGGTCGGGCAGCCGCGCCATGGTGCCGTCGTCGTTCATGATCTCGCAGATCACGCCCGAGGGATTCATGCCGGCGAGCCGGGAAATGTCGACCGCGGCCTCGGTATGACCGGCGCGCACCAGCACGCCGCCGTCCTGGGCGACCAGCGGGAAGACATGGCCGGGAGAGACGATGTCGACGCGGCCTTTGCCGGGGTCGATCGCGACCTCGATGGTGCGGGCGCGGTCGGCGGCCGAAATGCCCGTCGTCACCCCTTCGCGCGCCTCGATCGAGACCGTGAAGGCCGTCTGGTGCGGAGACTGGTTCTTGGGCGCCATATATTGCAGGCCGAGCTGCTCGACGCGCTGGCGCGTCATCGACAGGCAGATCAGGCCGCGGCCGTGCCGCGCCATGAAATTGACGACGGACGCGTCGGCCTTTTCCGCCGGGATGACGAGGTCGCCTTCGTTTTCACGCCCCTCGTCGTCGACGAGGATGAACATGCGGCCCTGGCGGGCGTCTTCGATGACGTCTTCGATGGATGAGAGATAAGCACTGTGTGGGGACATGGACCGCCGACTTGCCGGATGACCGGCCGATGGGAGCCTTCTGGCCGACCATGCCGGAGGCTCGTTGGGGCGAAACTTGCAGTGGACGCCACGGGAGGGTCAAGGCCTGCGGCGCTGGTAGACTGAGGCGTTTGTCACAGAACGCAAGCATTTGACTGCACGCGCAAGATTCAGCATCTTTCGGATAAGATAGAGCCCGGACGAAGCTGGGCAATGGTCCCGCCATCCATACCGGACCCGAGGAAAACGCGCCATGCTGAAGTCGCTCGGCCCGAAAGCGCCGGTCTTTGACTGGATCTCGAGCTGCGCCACGCTGGCGCAACGCTCCGGCGCGCCTTTCGCGGCAGACCACGGCGCCACCCGCCAGCGCATCCTCGAAATGTCGAAGGGCCGGTGCATCTTCGAGACCATCGAGCCGGGCCGTTTCCTGCGCTTCCGGGGCGCCGAGGCGCGCGTCGGCCGCATGAACGTCAAGTTCCTGAGCTGGGAAGGTGAGGGCCGCTACGAGACCTCGACCTGGCGCACGCACGATCATCATCTGGCGCTCCACATCCCTCTGCGCGGCAGTTTCGAGGCGCGCCAGACCGGCGACTGGGTGGACGTCGCGCCCGGCTCGGCTCTCGTGGTCAGCGCGGCCGGGGAGACGCGCCGCCGCTGGGAAGGCCCGTGCGACCTGCTCAACATCATGATCGATCGCGACGCGCTCGATCAGAGCGTCACCCGCGAGGCATTCGCCGGACCCGACGGTGTGCTGCATTTTCCGGATCTGACGCTGGTCGATCTCGCCGAGGCCCAGACCTTGACGCGCTTCGTCGAGATGATCGTCCGCGATCTCGAAACCGAGAACTCCGCCTTCTCGGATCCCGCCATCGGCATCGAAGCCGAGCGCGTCCTGCTCCAGCTCCTGCTGCGCACCATGCGCCACGAGGTCGAGCGCCGCCCGATCCACGAGCGCTACCGCATCGTTCCCGCCTACATGCGCCGAGCCGAGCGTCTGATCCGTGAGCGTCACGCCGAGGCGCTGGACGTTGGCGCCATCGCGCTGGGCAGCGGCGTCAGCCCGCGAACGCTGCAATACGGATTCCGCAAATACCGGCGCGCCACCCCCATGGCCTTCTTGCGCGACATCCGGCTCAGCTTTGCGCGCCGCGCTCTGATCGACGGGCGCGGCGGCTCGATCCATGCGGTGGCAGCCTCGGTCGGCTACGTCAGCGACAGCCAGTTCTCGCGCGACTATCGCGCCTCCTTCGGTGAATCGCCGACGGAAACCCGGCGCACCATGCGGGGCTGAAGTCGGCGACCGAGGGCCGCGCGCCGGAGCTGCCTGCCGGCCGACCCCTTGCCAGCCGCACCGAAAACGGGAGATACCCGGGACAACGCTCGCGCTGCACAAGCGGACGCGACGAAGAGGAAACGCAATCCCGGAGGAAAGAATGATCCGATTCCAACGCACCCCGTCGACGGCCGCGTGGCTGGGCGCTGGACTGGCTCTGGCGCTGGCCGCCAGTCCCGCGGCGGCGCAACAATCGGTGGCGGATTTCTACAAGGGCAAGACGATCGATTTCTACATCGGCTTCTCGGTCGGGGGCGGCTACGACCTTTATGCCCGCACGGTGGCGCGTTTCATCGGCGAACACATCCCCGGCAAGCCGCGCGTCATCCCGCGCAACATGACGGGCGCGGGCAGCCGCGTCGCCGCCAATTACGTCTACACGGTCGCGCCCAAGGACGGCACGGTTCTGGCGACCGCCGACCAGTCGATCCCGCTCGAACAGGCAGTGGGCGACAAGGGCATCCAGTTCGACTCGCGCAATTTCTTCTGGATCGGCAATCCGATCGTCGACAACAACACGCTCGTCACCTGGCACACGTCGCCGGTCAAGACCGTCGAGGATGCGCGCCAGCGGGAGATCGCCATCGGGGCCACGGGCTTCAACACCTCGTCGCAATATCCGCAGGTGATGAACCAGCTCGTCGGCACGAAATTCAAGATCATCATGGGCTATCCCGGCGGCAACGAGGTCAATCTCGCGATGGAGAACGGCGAGGTCGCGGGCCGCGGCTCGAACAGCTGGGCGTCCTGGAAGGCCAGCAAGCCCGACTGGGTGCGTGACAAGAAGCTCAACATCCTCGTGCAGATCGGCTTGAGCAAATCGCCCGACCTGCCCGACGTGCCGCTGCTGGTCGATCTCGCGCGCAACGACGAGGATCGCGCCGCATTGCGCCTCGTGTCCGCGCCGCCGAACGTCGGCCGGCCGATCTTCACGACGCCGGGCGTTCCGGCCGAACGCGTCAAGGCCCTGCGCGACGCCTTCGACGCCACCATGAAGGACCCGGCCTTCCTGGAGGAGGCGCGCAAGACCGGCCTCGACATCAACCCGATCTCGGGCGTCGAACTGCAGAAGGTCGTGAGCGACATCATCGACACGCCCAAGGCCGTCACCGAACGGCTGGCCTCTATCCTGTCGCTCATCGAGCGCGAGAAGAAGTAAGCTCGTACGTGCATCAACGGGGAAAGAGAAAATGAAAATGAGAAGCCTCGCATGTCTCGTCGCCGCCGCGGCGCTGCTCGCACCGCTCGGCGCACAGGCGCAGGACGCGGAGTTCTATCGCGGCAAGACGATCGATCTCTACATCGGCTACGCGCCGGGGGGCGGCTACGACACCTATGCGCGCCTGGTGGCGCGCCATCTCGGCGAGTTCCTGCCGGGCAAGCCCAGGATCGTGCCCAAGAACATGGCGGGCGGCGGTGGTCGCGTGCTGGCGGGCTACATCTACAACGTCGCGCCCAAGGACGGCACGGCGCTCGCCACGGCCGACCAGTCGCTCGTCCTGCAGCAGGCGATCGGCGATCCCACCATCCAGTTCGACGTCAACAAATTCGTCTGGATCGGCAATCCTTCGGCCGACAACAACACGGCCGTGACCTGGCACACGACGGGCGTGAAGACGATCGACGAAGCCAAGCAGAAGGAGGTGATCGTCGGCGCGACGGGCCCCAACACGTCGGCGCAATTGCCCCAGGTGATGAACGCAATCCTCGGCACGAAATTCAAGATTGTGAGCGGCTACAAGGGCGGCAACGAGATGAATCTCGCGATGGAGAGCGGCGAAATCGGCTCGCGAGGAAGTAATCCGTGGGCCTCCTGGAAGGCGACGAAACCCGATTGGGTCAAGGACAGGAAGATCAACATCCTGGTCCAGATCGGCCTCACCAAGGCCGACGACCTGCCGGACGTTCCCCTGCTCATCGATCTCGCCACCAACGAGGAAGATCGAGGCGTGCTGCGCATGATCTCCGCGCCCGCCACCATCGGCCGGCCGATCTTCGGACCGCCCGGTACGCCGCCGGAGCGCGTGAAGATGCTGCGCCAGGCCTTCGACGAGATGGTGAAGAGCAAGGCGTTTCTCGACGAAGCCGCACGCGAGCGGCTCGACATCAATCCCGTGGCGGGCGTGGAACTCGAGAAGATCGTCGCCGACATCGTCGCCACGCCGAAACCCGTGGCCGACCGCTTTGCGAAGATCATCGGCGAATCCGGTGTAAAGTGATGGCGACTTCGATCAGCAAGGAGAACGTCGAATGATGAAACTGTTCTATGCGCCCGGGTCCTGCGCGCTCGGCATCCACGTCCTGCTCGAGGAAATCGGCAAGCCCTACGAACTTTCCAAGGTGGATCTGGCTGCGCGCCAGCAATACGAGCCGGATTTCGTCAAGGTGAACCCGAAGTCCAAGGTGCCGGCCCTGGTGCGTGACGACGGCAGTATTCTCACCGAATGGCCCGCTATCGCCACCTGGCTGGCGTTGACCAACCCCGAGAAGAAACTGTTGCCGACCGATCCCGAAGGCATCGCGCGCACGCTCGAATCCGTCGACTACGTGGTCGCCAGCCTGCACATGCAGGGTTTCACGCGTGTCTGGCGGCCCGATCATTTCACGCCCAACGAAGCCGATTACCCGGCAATCAAGAAGAAGGGCCACGAAATCGTCGACAAGGGCCTGAAGACCTTCGACGAGAAGCTCGAGGGCCGCGACTATCTCGGAGGAAGCGACATGAGCATCGCGGATGCGGCGCTGTTCTATTTCACCTTCTGGATTCCGAGCCGCCTGAAGGCGCCGCTGCCGAAAAACCTCGAGGCGCATTACCAGCGCATGCGCGCCCGGCCGACCGTGGCCAAGGTGCTCAAGGACGAAGGCTTCGCCTGATCGCGGTTCAGCTGCGGCTGCAGGCGGCGCTGCCGAGCACGCAGAAGGTGGCGCAGTGTGGGTGGTTCAGCGCCACCGCCTGCGCCGCATCCTTGAGGGTGCCGCCCAACTCAAACCGCTCGTCGTAGGCGAGCAACGTGCAGGCGAGCACAGCGGGCTTTTCAGCACCCTTGCGTTTCACCACCATGCGCGACGTCGAACACATGACGTCGCCGGGCGACTTACCGAGGATACCCCAGCAATCTTCGGTGATTTCCGGCACGTCGGCGCCGGCATCCATCTCTGGAAACAACATCAGCGCCACTGGATCGTAAGGGTCGATCGCGAGCCCCTCGGCGGCGAAAAGCGACGCATAGCCGGCCCGCACCACGCTCTCGGCCTCTCCCGAATAGAGCCTTCCCGCGACGCTCGGCGCAAATCCCTCCGCGCAAAGCCAGCCCATGCCTTCGAGCGTCGGCTGCCAGCTGCGCGGTCCGCGCTCGAGTTCGTGCAACTCGCGGGTATAATGATCGATCGAGACGCGCATCTGCAGCTTCGCGCCATAGCGCGATTTCAGCGCGAGCAGGTCTTCCTTCGAGCGCTGCATCGGTTTCATGGCGTTGGTCAGGACCAGTACGTCAAATCCACGCGACAGTGCGTCCTCCAGCATGCCGATCAGGTCGCGATTGAGGAACGGCTCGCCACCCGTGAAGCCGATGAGCCGCGTGCCCAGCCGCTCCTGCGCAATCTCGTCCAGATAGTCGCGCACTTCGCCGGCGGTGATGTACACGAGCCTGTCGTTGCGGGGCGTCGACTCGATGTAGCAATTGGCGCAGGACAGGTTGCAGAGCGTTCCGGTATTGATCCAGAGGGTTTCGAGCGCCGACAAGTCGACGCGGGCGCGTGTCTCGCCCTTGGCGGTCCGATCCGGATCGGAGAACTTTCCGGCCGACAAGCGCGGGGCAGGCCGGTCTGGCCAGACGCTGTCGCGCGGCTCGTCAGCTGTCCACTCCATCGTCCAGGGCTCGAGCCGCTCGCCCGTGCGCTTTGCTTCGCTCGCCGGCAGAACGTCGCAACTGGGCCAGAGGCCCGAGATCAGCGCGTCCGCATAGCTTTCCGGCAGATCCGCCCGGCGCATCGCCAGAGCCGCGCCTTCATGGTCGTAGTCCAGCGCGACATGTTCGATCGTGAGGCGACGCCGCGACTCTCCGGGCGACAGGATGCTGAACCAGACGCGCGGCGTTCCGTCGTTCGCCGGCATGCCGATCGCGCCCGCATTGTGCCAGAGCCTGTCGCCCATGACATGCGTGAACGGCAGGCCGCAATGACCCGCGATGATGCCGTCGGCGTCCGCCAGCGAGACATCCAGAGTCTTCACGCGCGAGGGCGTCGACGCGAAGACGAAGCGGCTCACGTCCGTGACCCCGCCGTGCACGACTGCGAGCTTCAGCCCGTTGAGCGTGAGATCCAGGCGGCGCGGCAGGGCGCGCATCCAGTCGATGTGTGTTGCCGAAATCGACGAGCGCGCATGCGCGAACCAGCGCTTCGAGGCGACATCGCAGGACGACCCTGGCGCGAAGCCGCAGCCGCAATCTGCCGCCTCTTCGGCGAGCGAAATCTCGCAGTTTCCGGCAATCGCCCGAATGCCGCTGTGCGCGATGAGGTCCACGCAGGCAGCCGCGTCGGCGCCATAGGCGACGATGTCGCCCGTGCAGACGATGCGGTCGGGCGTGAAGCCCATCAGTTTCGCCTGGTCGAGAACCGCCCGCGTCGCCTGGAGATTGGAATAGGGGCCGCCGAAAACGAGAAGTCTCTCGTCTGCTGGAAATGATCTGGTCATCGAACCGTCTTATCAAAATACCCGCATGAGACGACACACAGTGCCGAGCCGCACGCAATCGTGATCCGTCAAGCTCGCGCCATCAAGTGAGGAAACGCCGCAAGCCGAGCGATGTCTTCGGGGCGATCCACGTCCCAGACCGGAGCCGTTTCGTGCCAGCTCAACCCCAAGGTGGAAAGCCTCGCGCGGGTCTCGCTCATCACGCGCTCCGTTCCCCATTCCATCTCGTGGAAAAGGCCGGGGCAGGGCGCGCGCAAGCCGACGAGTGCATAGCCGCCGTCTTCGGCGGGGCAGAAGACGGCGTCACATCCGCCCATCAACGCATCCGCAGCTTCACGCAGGAGATCCGTCCCCAGCAGCGGGCAGTCCGTTCCGATCAGCAGCAAGGGCGCGTTCTGCGCCACGAAGGCCGCATGCATGCGCGCGCCCAGATCGCCGCCGCCCTGCGCCGCGAGATCGATGTCGAAGCGCGCCCGACACTCCACGAAGAAGCCGTGATGAACGTCCGGGCTGCACCAGAGCGTCGCGCCGGTCGGGCGCGCCGCCTGCACGTGATTCAGCGAATGCAGGACGAGCCGGGCATGCAGCGCGGCGGCGCCCTCAGGCCCGAGACGCGGAATGAGCCGCGTCTTGGCCGCGCCCGCGACCGGCGCGCGGGCCATGACCGCGATCCCCAACGGCAGCCCGGGCCTTGAAGCGTCAGGATCGTCTTGCGCCATAGCCATATTTCACCGCCAGTTCGTGCACGTTTGCGCCCATGAAATAGGCCCCGCGGAGCCGCCACATCAAAAAAATCGTGCGCCATGCTCCGTGCCGGTCCCATCGACGCCCCGAGGTGACCGCCGGCCCGGGCAGGCACGCAGGCGGGCCGATGCGCTTGAGCCGGCGCGAGATCGCAATGTCTTCCATGATCGGCAGATCCTCGAACCCCCCGACCTGCTGGAACGTCGCGCGGCGCATGAACAGCGCCTGGTCTCCCGTGGCGATGCCGGTGAGGCGGGACCGCAGGTTCATCATGCGCGCCACCACGGGCAGCATGACCGATCGCCCTTCGATGTCGACGTCGAAGCGGCCCCATGCGTGCGCGCCGGAGAGCGCCTCCAGGATCTGCTCCGGCGCATCGGCGGGCAATCGCGTGTCGGCATGGAGGAAAAGCAGGGCGTCGTCTTCAGCCAGTTGCGCGCCCGCGTTCATCTGGCTGGCGCGTCCGCGCGGCGCGGTCACGCAGGCATCGCACAAAGGCCGCGCGATCTCGGCCGTCGCATCGGTGCTGCCGCCATCCGCGACGATCACCCGGTGGCCGCGCTCACGCCATGCCTGCAGTGGCGCCAGCGCCGCCACCGCCGTCGGGGCTTCGTCCAGCATGGGCAGGATCACGCATACGCGCTGCATCGCGTCTCCTTCTCGCGGCACGGGCGGCCCTGCTTGCCTTGCCGTCGGCGGAATGTCCATCCGCTCGCCGGGAGCGTGACCAAAGGAAGCTTCCCCGTCGGCTGCCGGGCCTGCTAGATAGGGCAGGGCCTGCCGGGGCGCGACGCCGGCCGCCGCAAGGGAGCCGACCGTGCAACGTCTCACCATCAGCCTCGACGATACGATCGCCGCAGCCATTGACACGTTCATGGCCAAGCAAGGCTACAGCAATCGCTCGGAGGCGATCCGCGACCTCGTCCGCGACGCTCTGGTGCGCATGGAAGGCAATGCACCCTCGACGCACCTCTGCGTCGCCGCCGTTTCCTACGTGTACGATTACGACGGCCGTGACCTCGCCATGCGTCTCGATCGCGCCCAGCACGAGCATCACGACCTGACCATTTCCTCCATGCGCACGCGTCTCGACCATCGTCACTGCATGGAAGTCACGCT
This sequence comes from Hyphomicrobiales bacterium, assembly GCA_028290705.1. Lineage (GTDB taxonomy): Bacteria > Pseudomonadota > Alphaproteobacteria > Rhizobiales > Beijerinckiaceae > Terripilifer. Next base: position 6,906 of record JAQGJH010000014.1, on the reverse strand, counting down.
GCTGCGCGGCCATACCGATGCCGTGCGCCGCCTGGCCTCTGCCACGATCGCCGAACGCGGCGTGCATTTCGGCCAGATCAACGTCGTGCCGATTCGCCACGAGGGAACGGGTCACCGCCATGACGACGATGGACACCACCACGAGCACAGCACTCCGGCGCTCTGAGGCGAGCCACGCTTCCCTCGGTCGCGTCGCGGCATGACTTTACATGCACGCCCTCGCGGATGCACAATGCGCATCAAGACGCGGGCGCTCAATGACCCGCGCTCAGGGAGGACACACATGCCCCACGATGTGCTCGCACTCGAGAACGTCAAGATCGAACGCGATGGCGGAACGACGTTCATCATTCTCAACCGTCCCGAAAAGCGCAACGCCATGTCGCCGCAATTGCACATGGACATGTGCGACGCGCTCGACTGGGCCGAGATGGACGACCAGACGAAGGTCGTGGTCATCACCGGCGCGGGCGGCAATTTCTGCGCCGGCCAGGATCTGAAGCTCTACTTCCGCGGCACCGAGAGCGACCCCAAGGCCCGCGTCCGCGCGCGTCGCGCCGCCCATACGTGGCGATGGGACCGCCTGTCGTCCTTCCCCAAGGCCACGATCGCGATGGTGCACGGCTATTGCTTCGGCGGCGGCTTCACACCGGTCATCGCCTGCGACTTCGCCGTGGCGGCGGACGACGCCACCTTCGGGCTCTCAGAGGTGAACTGGGGCATCATTCCCGGCGGTCTCGTCGCCTGGGCGGTGACGGAGATCATGGGCTATCGCGACGCGATCTATTATTCCGTCACGGGCGATCAGTTCAGCGGCAAGGAAGCCGCGGCGATGAAATTCGTCAACAAGTCGGTGCCGGTCGACAATTTGCGCGAGGCGACGCTCGAACTCGCCCGCAAGCTCGAGGCCAAGAGCCCGGCGGCGGTCCGCTACACCAAGGAAGCGGTCCGCTCCGTCCGCCGCATGACCAAGGATCAGGCGCTGGATTATCTCAACGCCAAGAGCGATGCGCTGAAGCACGTCGATCCCGAAGGCGGGCGCGCCAAGGCCATGAAGATGTTCCTCGACGACAAGGTCTTCAAGCCGGGCCTCGGCGAATTCAAACGCTGAACGCACGCAAGTGTGAGAGGCCTGCGTCCGGATCGGAGCCAGGCCTCTCGCGCTCGCGCGCATCGCCTGCGGTTCTCCTGATCTTTTGTCGAAGGAAAACGATCATGCGTCATGGTCTCGCGCAGCTTTTTGCCGTCCTGACTTTTGCCGGCGCGCTTCTCGCGCCCGTGCCGTCCTCCGCAGCCGACGAGGCGCTGATCGCTGCTGCCAAAAAGGAGGGACAACTCACCTGGTACACGACCCAGATCGTCAACCAGTTCGCCCGTCCGGCCGCCGAAGCCTTCGAGAAAAAATACGGCATCAAGGTCAACTACGTTCGCGCCAATTCCAACGAAGTGGCGCTGCGCGTGCTGAACGAGGGCCGCGCGCGCAACATGCAGGCCGACGTTTTCGACGGCACCACCGCGACGGCGTCGCTGAAGAAGGAAGGCCTTGTGGCGAAATGGCTGCCCGACAACGTCTCGCGGCTGCCGAAGGAATATGTCGACGCCGAAGGCTATTGGGTCGCCACCAATCTCTACGTGCTGACGCCCGGCTACAACACCGAGCTGGTGAAGAAAGGCACGGAGCCGCGCAACTTCCAGGATCTGCTCGACCCGAAATACAAGGGCAAGATCGTCTGGAATTCGACCTCATCGTCATCCGCGGCCCCCGGTTTCGTCGCAGTCGTGCTCGCCGCCATGGGTGAGGAAAAGGGCACGGCCTATCTGCGCGAACTCGCCAAGCAGAACGTCGCAGGGCTCGCGGTGGCGGCCCGGCAGGTGCTCGACCAGGTGATCGCCGGCGAATACGCGATCGCCCTCAACATCTTCAACAATCATGCGGTGATCAGCGCCGCCAAGGGCGCGCCGGTGGACTGGATCCCGATGCAGCCGGCGCTCGGCGTCCTGTCGGTCATTTCCGTCACCAAGGATGCGCCGCATCCCAATGCCGGCCGCCTGTTCCTCGAATTCCTGATCTCCGAAGAGGGGCAAAAGCTCTATCGCGCCGCTGATTACTTGCCGGTCGATCCCCAGGTGCCGCCCAAGGATCTGAACCTGCGGCCCGATGGAGACACGTTCAAGGCGATCTTCAAAACGCCCGAGGAAATCGATCGCGAGATGCCGAAGTGGACGCAGATCTACCAGTCCATCTTCCGCTGAACACAGCAGCCAACGCCATGAAGGACGATCGATGACGACCCAACTGGCCGCTGACGAACGGCCCGATGCGCAACGCAGTGCAGGCCTCGGCCGCTTCCTCCCGCAGGATGAGCGCGTCGTCTTCGCCGCGATCCTGGCGATCATCTTCGCGACTCTCGTGCTGCCGCCCTTGTTCTTCCTCGCCAAGGGAGCCCTCACGGTCACGGCCGACGGCGTGACGCGCTTCTCGCTCGAGCGGTTCACCCGCATTCTCGCGGAGCGCGGCATCTGGACGAGCGCGATGAACTCGGTCCTGTTCGCGCTCGGCAGCGCCGTGCTGGCGATCCTCATCGGCGGCCTCAACGCCTGGCTGGTCGAGCGTACGGACACGCCCTTCAAGCCGCTCGCCTATCTCACCACCATCATCTCGCTCGGCACGCCCTACGTGCTCTACACCAGCGCCTGGCTGCTGCTGCTGGCGCGTTCGGGCCCGATCAACAGCTGGTACCGCGAGCTGACCGGCGACACGGGCGTGCTGATCAACGTCTATGGGCTCGGCGGCATGATCCTGATCGAGGGGCTGCTCTGGTCGCCGCTTGTCTTTCTGCTGCTCGGCTCGACGTTGCGCAATTTCAATCCCGAGCTCGAGGAAGCCGCGCGCATGAGCGGCGCGGGGACGTTCGACACCATTCGGCGCATCACCATGCGGCTGTCGCTGCCCTCGATCCTCGCCCTCGCCATGCTGGTTTTCATTCGCTCGATCGAGGCCTTCGAGGTGCCGGCGCTGGTCGGCCTCCCGGGGCGCGTTCACGTGCTGACGACAGACATCTACGACCTCATGCATCGCACCATGCCGCCCGACATCGGTTCGGCCAGCACCTTGTCGCTCGTGCTTCTCGGCGTCGTGGCGGTGCTGCTCTACTATTATGGGCGGATGACCAGAAATGCCGAAAAGTTCGCCACCATCACGGGCAAGAGCTTTCGGCCCAACAAGCTCGCGCTCGGCTGGATGCGGCCGATCGGGGCCGCCATCCTGGTGTTGAACTTCCTGCTGCTGCTCGTGCTGCCCATGCTGATTCTCGTCTGGGCCTCGCTGCTGCCGTTCTACCAGACCGTGCGGTCGTCGGCATTCCGGCTGCTGTCGTTCGAAAATTACGCCCGCGTCTTCGAGTCCGACCGCTATCTCACTCTGCTGGGCAACACCTTTCTCATCGCGGTCATCACCGCCACCGTGGTGATGTCGCTCACCGCCCTGGCCGCCTGGCTGACCGTTCGCCGCGTGCCCGGCGCGCGGGCGCTGGATCAGCTCGGCACCGTGCCGCTGGTCTTTCCCGGCATCGTACTGGGCGTCGGCGTGATGCAATTGTTCCTGCAGATCCCCATCGGGGTGTACGGCACGATCTGGATCATCGTCTGGGCCTTCGTGATCAATTACCTGCCGTATGGCACGCGATATTCGTTCGCCGGCATGTTGCAGGTGCATCGCGAGCTCGAGGAGGCGGCCGCCATCTCGGGAGCCTCGCCCTTCACGGGTTTCCGCCGCGTGGTCATTCCCCTGCTATCGCCCTCGCTCATCGCCGGCTGGCTCTTCATCTTCCTCTTGGCGACACGTGTGCTGGCGCTGCCAGTGCTTCTGTCGGGCCCGAGTTCGCAGACCATGGCGGTGGCGATGTTCGATCTCTGGAGCAACGGGCAGGGTCCCGAACTCGCGGCCCTCGGCCTGCTCTGGAGCCTGGCCATGACGACCATTGCGCTCACCTTTTATTTCTTCGCACGGCGCTCCGGCGTCGGCATGTACGGGCAGGGCTGAAGCACCACAGAAGGAAGCGACATGGCTCAGAACAAGACGCCTTCAGGCGCACGCGCCACCAATGAAAAGATCGACGCGCTGCTCAACCCGCGAAACGTCGTGATCGTGGGAGCGACCGACAAGCCGGGCAATTGGCCCCAGCGCGTGTGGCGCAACCTGAAGCGCTTCGATTATCCCGGCGCGGTCTATCCCTTCAACCCGTCGCGCGAAACCGTGTGGGAGACGCGGTGCTACCGCTCTTTCGCCGAACTGCCCGAGCCGCCCGATCATCTCGTGGTTCTCGTTCCCGCCCGCGCCGTCCCCGGCCTTTTGCGCGAAGCCGCAGCCGCGGGCGCGCGCAGCGCCACCGTGATGACGTCCGGCTTCGAGGAAGCCCCCGACGAGGCCGGCCAGCAGCTCGGCGAAGAGCTGCGCCGCGCCATTGAGGACACGGGCCTCGCGGTCTCCGGTCCCAATTGCCTCGGCAATTTCAACGCGGGCGCAAAATTCTTCTCCATGCCGGACGACCGCATGCAGAGCCTTTCGTGCGGGCCCGTGGCGGTGCTCGGCCAGTCGGGCGGGATCGTCATGGCGATCAAGCGCACGCTGGAGGAACGCGGCGTCGAGACGGATGCCGCCATCACGAGCGGCAACGAGACGGGGCTCACCACCGCCGACTACATCGCCTATTTCGCCACTCAGGCGCAGATCCGCGTGATCGCCTGTTATCTCGAATCCGTCCACGAGACGGCGGGCTTCCTCGACGCCCTGCGCGCCGCCCGCGAAGCCGGCAAGCACGTGGTGATCATGAAGCTCGGCGCGTCCGATGCCGGCCGCGCCGCCGCTGCCGCCCATACGGGCGCGCTGGCGGGATCCATGCAGGCGTTCGACGCGGTCGCGGGCGTTGCGGGCGCCCTGCGGGTGCGCAATCTCGATGAAATGACCGAGGCGGTGGAATTCCTGGTCCATGCCCCCCTGCCGCGCGGAGAGAGGCTCGGCTCGATCACCTTTTCGGGCGGGCTGCGCGGTCTCCTGCTCGATTCCGCCGACACCAATGGCCTGTCCTATGCGCCGCTCTCGGCCCAAACGCATGCCAAACTGTCCGAAATCCTGTCGGTCGGTTCGATCGTCGGTAATCCGCTGGATGCCGGTTTCGCGGCCCTCAGCAGCGCCGGCGCCTACATTCGTTGCGTCGAAATCCTGCTCGAGGACGAAGAGATCGATATCCTTCTGCTGCAGGAGGAACTTCCGCGCGGCCCCGGCACGGAGCGCAAGGAGCAGAACCTGCGCGCCGTCAACGAGCTTGCGGCGAAAGCCCAAAAGCCCGTGGCCTTCGTCAGCATGATCTCCTACGGGCTGACCGATTACAGCCGCGCCCTGCGGGCGCAATTGCCTCATCTGGCCTTCCTGCAGGAGGTCGACAAATCCCTGCGCACCATGCGCACCATCGTGACCCACGCGCAGAACATGGATCGCAAGCCGTCCGGGCGGCGGCGCGAGCCTTTGCGCAGCGTGCAGGCGAAGATCGCCGAACATGCCGGGCGCGGCGGTCCTTCCACGCTCGACGAGGTCACGTCCAAGAGCCTGCTGGCTGCTTACGGGCTCGGCATGCCGGAGGAAAGTCTCTGCCGCAGCGAGGACGATGCGGTGGCAGCGGCCGCCCGCATCGGCTTTCCGGTAGTCGCCAAGATCGTCAGCGCGGCGCTGCCGCACAAGTCCGACATGGGCGGTGTGCGCGTCGGGCTGAAGGACGAGGCGCAGGTCCGCTCGGCGTTCCGGGACATCATGGTGGCCGCCGAGGCGCATCCGGACGCGCCGCATGTCGAGGGCGTTCTCATCGCCCAAATGGTTTCGGGCGGGATCGAACTGGTGCTCGGCGCGACGCGCGACCCCGAGATGGGGCCGGTCGTGCTGTTCGGCACGGGCGGGGTGGATCTCGAACTCTGGCGCGACGTCGCGCTGGCCGCATGTCCCCTGGACGAAGCGGCCGCCCATGAACTGATCGACAGGACACGCGCCGGAAGCCTCGTGCGCGGCACCCGTGGCAAGCCGCCGCTGGATCGCGCGGCGCTCGTCGCGGCGCTCCTGGCCGTCTCCGACCTGATGTCCGATGCCGACGGCGCCATTGCCGAGATCGACGTCAATCCGTTCCGGTTGGGCGAGAGCGGCGGTGTGGCGCTCGACGCTCTGGTGGTGCTGGCGTCGAATTGAGACGACCGCCGTGCAACGGCGGCAATGCGTCGCTGGTGACCGCTTCGGTGCTCGTGTAGAAGAGGTGACGGCGGCGCTTTCCTGCCCGCCTGTCCCCTCGTGTCGCAAGTTCCCGCGCGTGTCCCGACGTGCCGCTCCGACTCTCCCGTCCAGGGTCGGCGCCGCGGCTTTCCGGCGGATCGCGCGGTTTGCGCCAGCAAGTTTCTGGAGGCGCCGGCATTGCCCAGCCACGTGATCGTTCCGTTGATCGTCGCCTGCGCGCTCTTCATGCAGAACCTCGATTCGACGTCACTGGCGACCGCACTTCCGGCCATTGCCGCGGCTTTCGGCGAACCGCCGCTGCGGCTCCACATGGCGATTACCGCCTACATGCTGGCTCTCGCGGCCTTTCTGCCGATGAGCGGTTGGGTCGCCGACCGATATGGTGCGCGCAACATCTTCCGGCTGGCCATTCTCGTCTTCACGCTTTCGTCCATCGCCTGCGGGCTCGCGCAGGACTTCAACCAGCTGATTGCGGCGCGAATCTTCCAGGGCATCGGCGGCGCCATGATGGTGCCGGTCGGTCGGCTCATCCTGGTGCGCTCCGTTCCGAAATCCGAACTGGTCGCCGCCATGGCGCTGATGGGCATGCCGGCGCTGGTCGGCCCGATCATCGGCCCGCTGCTGGGCGGCAT
>JAQGJH010000140.1 GCA_028290705.1 Hyphomicrobiales bacterium | reverse complement strand
GATCCTTGTGCGAACAGGTGACGCCCACGGGCTTGTGCAGCATCAGCACCACGCCCGGCAGGGGATCGAGCGGCTCGCCGTCGAAGGTCAGGCGCTCGGCGAAGTCCTTGGAGAGCGGCACGCGATGATCGATCACCCGCAGGGGCTCGCCATCGAGTTTCAGGCGGCCGTGCTTCGCCATGATCTGCACCTCGCGGCGCGAGCCGTAGCCGAGATTGGTCAGCAGCCTGTCGAGCCGCAGCGTCGGCGTTTTCGCGCTCATACCTGGGCCTGATAGATCTTGTAGCCGCCGGCCTCCGCCACCAGTTCGACGCGCCTGAAGGACGGCTTCAGGATGCGCTCGTAGGGCAGGTGCCGGTTGGCGGTGAGCCAGAGCATCCCGCCCTTGCGCAGCATTTTCGCCGCCGCCTGGATGAAGGACTGCCCGAGGGATTGATCCTCGTGCCCGCCTTCGTGGAATGGCGGATTCATCACGATGAAGTCCAGCCCCTGCAATTCGCTGGTTTTTCGCGCATCCGCCCAGAGGAAGCGCACGCGCGGGTCGACGACGTTGCGCTTCGCCAGATCCATCGCGCGGCGGTCGATGTCCACGAGGGCGAGTTGCGAGACCTTCGGCGACGTCAGCACCGCATGCGCCAGCACGCCGAGCCCGCAGCCGAGGTCGGCGCCCTTGCCCGAAAGCGGCGGCAGGTGATCGAGCAGCAGCGCACTTCCGGGATCGATCCTGTTCCACGAAAACACGCCCGGCTGCGACCACAGGCCTAGGTCTTCGACGAAACGGGGCTTGCCGTCGTCAATGGCCTTGTCGAGCGCCTCGGGGTTGCCCGGTCCGGATGTGACGCAGATGCGGTGATGCCGCTTCGAGCGCTCGTCGAACGTGCAGCCCAGCGTCTCGAGATCGGACGCCAGGCGGGAGCCGCCCTTGTCTTTCGGAGCGAGAACCGTCAGCGGTGCGCCGGGCTTCAGAGCCCGCAGCGCCAAGGCGATGACCGCGCGCCGCTCGACAGTGCCGGGCGGACCCAGCAGCACGAAGTCGTCGAGCGACTGCGGCGCAACGGCTTCGAGCGGCTCGGCTCCCGGCGACAGCGGCGAGAATTGTCGCGCGCCCGCCAGCGAGCCGGCGAGATCTTCAGGCGGAAATCCGTAGACGTTCATGCTCAAAGGCTCAACTCCAGAACGCGATGTGTCGCGGCCAGCACGCGGCGCGCGCGCTCTTCGGCCGGAAGATGAGCAATGGCTGCGCTCGGCGCTTCGACGCTGATCGGTGTGCCGTGCGGAAAAGCCCGGAGCAGATCGGCGAGCGGCAGCACGCCGTCGCCGGGAAGCCGCCTCGCCGTGCGCGACTCGGCGCGCAATTCATCGATCGTGCGCTCGCCTTTGGGCAGCGGCGCGGCGTCGCAGAAATGCACGAGCTTCAACAGATGCGGTTCGACCTTGCGCAAATCCTCGACGCTGCCGCCGGAGCGCGACAGATGCAGAAGATCGATCACCAGCCCGGCATTGTCGCGCTCGGCCGACAAGGCCAGCTCCCGCGCTTCGCCCAAGGTGCGACAGGCGCTGTAGGGATTGAACTCGACGAGACACGCGAGCCCGAACGTCGCCGCGAGATCGCAGAGCGCGCGGAACGTGGCGAGACGCCGGCCCGCGTCGTGATCTTCCACCGGGCAGACGACGAAGCGCGCACGAAACTCCGCCGACAAGGCCAGCACGCCGGACAGCGCTGCGACGTCCATGTCCGGCTTGATCGGAAACACGCCGACTTCGAGCAGCTTCAGTCCAGTCTGCGCCATGGCGGCGCGCAACTCGGCTTCCAGGCGTGCATCGCCCGCAACCCGGATGTCGGTGGCCAGCAGCGGCTGCAGACGCAAGCCCACGGCCTCGAACCCGGCCGCATGCGCGGCGCGCACCTGGCCCACCGGCCCGGCGTCGAGAACGGTCAGCGCGGCAAGCGACACGAGCGGCATGAAGGTCTTCATGCGCCCTCATAAAGCCAGAGCACCCGCAGGACAATCGTTGGGGAGCGCGGCGGTGTTGCCATAGGCTTGAGCTTTGCCTTAAAATTAGTGAATGCAGATTCGTTCTGATCGCAAGCGGTATGCCCGCATCTTCCCAGGAGAGACGATGAAAACGCATGAGTTCAGCATCGCCGCATCCGGGCTGGACCCGGCGGCTTCAGATTTTGAAAGTCGCTTTTACGATTCGGGTTGCGACGACACGTTGGTGTCTTTTCAAAATGGGCAAATCATCGTCGACTTCGCTCGTAAAGGCCGCTCGCTTGCCGAGGCGATCGCTTCCGCAGTCGAGGATTTGCGACGCGCAGGCGGCAGGGTTGAGCGCATAACGTCTGGTCCGCTTGAGCGCTTGGAAACGTGTTGCAACCCTACTGTCGACAGGATTGTCTAACTTGTCGCGTATTCCTGCTAAATGCATTTATTGCGGTGGCGGACCGACGACCAAGGAGCACATTTTTGGGCGGTGGATGCGCAAGTACGTGCGGACGTTTTCGCCCACCAGCGTGCACTGCACTTCCATTGTTAAAGACCACAAAACCAATGCAGGCGCTGCGGTAGGCTGGCGGCCGAGACTGAATCGGAACGGCGCTCCTCACTCACACCAACTCAAGATAGCTTGCAGGCCCTGTAACAATGGTTGGATGGGAAATTTTCAAGAGGAAGCGAAAGCTATCTTACCTCCAATCATGAACGGCACTTGGCCTCGCTTGTCCCGACACTCGATGGCTTCGCTGGCTCGTTGGGCAACGATGGTCACTATGTGCATCGAATTCGCACATACCGAGACGGTCGCCGCTACTTTGGATGAGCGCACATATCTTAGAGAGCAACTCAACGCGCCACCGAACTGGCAAGTGTACTTAGCACTCTACAAAGGCGTCCGCCATGCCGGTTCATTCTGGCACCGTGCCGCTCTATTTGAAGAGCCAATCAACAAAAATTCCGGCGCGCCCAATATGCAGGCGACGACCATCCATGTGGGGCATTGTTTTTTCCACGTCTTGAGCGCACCCGTCGATCTATTGCCAAACGCAAGTGACTTTGAAAAAACCCTCGGCATGCGGCAGATTTGGCCTATCCCAGCAAGCGAGCCTCAGGCGACGAGATATTTCACTGATGCAGGCGCAAACAGGGTCGCCACGAAGTTCTTCGCTGACCACGGGGTACCGACGGCACCTCACCTTGGCATGCAATCTGCTCCTGCCGCCTGGCTCCCCTACGGTCGAGATTGGGTTCATCCGGACGAAGGTTCACTTTAAGTCGGCATCGTTCTCCAATTTTATTTAGGTCACGAATTGCCGCAGTTTCATTTGATCTGGGAAGCCCAACCTTGCTGTTGCTTGCGGAGCAATATAGCCCATCGAAGGCAATAGGATGACGCCTATACAGTGATGGCTTGATGCTCTGCTTCAAATCATCATCTCCGCTTGACCGGCTCCGCTTGAAGGATTTTATTCCTTGACACCATGACTCTCCTCGGGTAGGTTTCACCCACACTCCAGAAATGTGAGCGAACGAGCCGGCGGCAAACGCCGCAGGGCTTCGCCTGCCGGAGATGAAACCCATGCTGTCTCGCACACCTTCCGCAGCCCGCCTGAAGCGGGCTCGGGCGCTTTATGATGCCGGTGAAGCGCCCCTGAAGACCATCGCGGCCGAGTTGAGAATAGGAGAGGATTCCTTCCGTCGATTGCGGAAGCGGCAGGCCTGGCCGCCTCGACCACGGACTGCGCGCCCTCCAGACACGTGCGACGCGAGCGCATCTCCCCCGGCAGCCCCGGAGGCCGAGGCCGGCGACGAGCGCATCGATCGCGCATCGACCCGGCGCAGACTCGTGCGCGCCATCCGGCGGGAAATCGTCCGGGTCGAAAGTCAGCTGGACGCCGTGGCGTCTCCCGGCGCCGAACGGCGTTCTCGGATCCTCGCCTCGCTTGCCAAAACGCTCGCGGAACTGCGGCGGCTCGACGAGCCGAAGACACACACGAGAGGAGAGGCGGGCGATGACCGACAGGGCGACGCCTCCCGCACCGAAGACGCCCCAGGCGAGCAGCCGCCTCCCCGAGACCTGGCCGCATTGCGACAGGCGCTTGTCGACAGACTTGAGGAATTGCGCGGACGACGGAACGCTGGATGAACTTCTCGACGGAGTGACACCGCAGGAGTTCGAGCGGCTTCTCACCGGCTGGGACCTGCAGGCGCGCGACGACCAATGGCCGCCGTGCCGCGCCAGCGGTGGCGGGCCGTGGACGGTCTGGCTGGTGATGGGCGGTCGTGGTGCTGGCAAGACGCGCACCGGCGCCGAGTGGGTCCGCGGACTCGCGCTCGGCCTGCCGGGCTTTTCGCACCACCCCGTCGGCCGCATCGCTCTCGTGGGCGAAACCGCCGCCGACGTGCGCGACGTGATGATCGAAGGCGTTTCGGGCCTGCTCGCCATTCATCAGCGGCATGAGCGGCCAACATGGGAATCCTCGCGTCGCCGTCTCGCCTGGCCCAATGGCGCGACCGCCCAGACCTTTTCGGCCGAAGATCCCGAATCGCTTCGCGGCCCGCAATTCGAATGCGCGTGGCTCGACGAACTCGCCAAATGGCGTCACGCCGAGGAGACCTTCGACATGCTGCAGTTCGGACTTCGCCTTGGCCGGCATCCGCGCCAGATCGTCACCACGACGCCGCGACCCGCGCCTTTGTTGAAGCGGCTTCTCGCCGATCCGCGCGTCGCGGTGTCGCGCGCCGCAACCCACGCCAACGCCCTCCATCTCGCGCCCGACTTTCTGCAGCAGATCGTCACCCGTTATGCGGGCACGCGGCTCGGCCGGCAGGAACTCGACGGAGAGATGGTGGAAGAACGCGCCGATGCGCTGTGGACGCGCGACATGCTCGAGGCATGCCGCCTGGACGTTGCGCCGCCGCTTCGACGCATCGTCGTGGCGATCGACCCGCCCGCATCCTCGCACAAGAGAGCGGATGCGTGCGGCATCGTGGCCGCGGGCATCGATGCGGAGGGTCACGTGCATGTTATCGAAGATGCGTCTCTGTCGGCGGCGCGCCCGGCACGTTGGTCACGCGCCGCCGTGGCCCTGTACGAGAAGCGCGAGGCCGACGAAATGGTCGCCGAAGTGAATCAGGGCGGCGAGATGGTCGTGGCGGTGATCCACGAGGCCGATGCGCGCGTGCCGGTTCGCCAGGTGCGTGCGACGCGCGGGAAATATCTGCGCGCCGCCCCCGTGGCGCAACTCTACGAGCAGGGCAGGGTGCACCACATCGGCGCCTTTCCAGCGCTGGAAGACGAGATGTGCGCCTTCGGTCCGGGCGGGCTCGACAACGGCCGCAGCCCGGACCGGCTGGATGCGCTCGTCTGGGCCGTCACCGCCTTGGCGCTCGGCCCCAGCATCGGCGAACCCAAGGTTCGCCGGCTCTAGAAACCCGCCTTCACGAGAAAGCCGAGGAACCCATGGTGTCTTTCTTTTCCCGCCTGGGAAGGCGGGCTGCAATGGCGCGCGTCGTCGCGGCGCCGGTGCAGAAATCGTCCCGAACCGCAGCGCTCTTTGGCTTTTCGCTGCCGGGCATGACGCGCTTTCAGCCTCGCAATTCGCCTGAACTGATCCGTCACGGCTACGAGCGCAATCCCATCGTGTTCCGCTCGGTGCGGATGATCGCCGAGGCGGTGGCCTCCGTGCCCTGGCTCGTCTTCGAAGGCGGAGTGGACACGCCCGACCATCCGCTTCTGGCGCTGCTCGCGCGGCCCAATGCCGGACAAACCAGCGCAAGCTTCATCGAAGCCGTCGTATCGAACCTGCTGCTCACCGGCAATGCCTATGTCGAGGCCGTGACGATCGACGGCGTGCTGCGCGAATTCCACGCGTTGCGGCCCGACCGCATGGCGATCGTGCCGGGCGCGTCAGGCTGGCCGGCGGCTTACGAATATCGCGCCGGCGCCGACAAGGTGCGCTTCGTCACCGGCGAAGGATCGAGCCCGATCCTGCATCTTCGCACCTTCGCGCCGCTTGACGACCACTACGGGTTTGCACCGCTCGCCGCAGCCGAAACCGCGCTCGACATCCACAATTCCGCCAGCGCCTGGAACCGAGCCCTGCTCGACAATGCCGCGAGACCGTCGGGCGCGCTGGTCTATTCAGGCCCCGAGGGCGCGACGCTGTCAGACGAGCAGTTCGAGCGGTTGAAGAGCGAACTCGACGAAAGCTATTCGGGCGCGCGCAATGCCGGGCGGCCCTTGCTGCTGGAAGGCGGGCTCGACTGGAAAGCGCTGTCGCTCAGCCCCAAGGACATGGATTTCATCCAGGCCAAGGCTGCGGCCGCAAGAGAGATCGCATTGGCGCTCGGCGTGCCGCCGCTGGTGCTGGGCCTGCCGGGCGACAACACTTTCTCAAATTATCAGGAGGCCAACCGGGCGTTCTGGCGGCAGACGGTCGTGCCCTTCGTGGCGCGCGTCCAGAAGGGCTTCGAGGCCTGGTTGCAGCCGGAACTCGGCGCCTTCGAGTTGCGCGGTAATCTCGATGGGGTGGATGCCCTGGCGGCGGAACGCAGCGCCGAATGGGCGCGCATCGGCAACGCCACCTTCCTCAGCGAGGACGAGAAGCGCGAGGCCTTGGGCTACGGACCGCGCGAGGGATGAGCGATGGGCGCGTCGCCCGCCTGCCAGTCCAGATAAGAAGGGAGAACCCCATGGCCGACATCACTCAAGCGATCCTCCAGCGCGGCGATCTCGCGCATCTCACCTTGTTCCTGTGGGCGACGGGGGCATCGAGCCTGCTGCTGTTTGCCTTGCGCGAAACGGCGGCCGCCAACCGGCGCTTCGATGATTTCGTTCGTGAGCTTGCCCGCTTCAACCGTCGCTTCGGAGACGAGAAATGAAATGGTTTCGATCCTCATCGCCGATCCGCCGGCCGAGCGAAAATCCCCGCCGCGTGATCAAGCGCTTCGTGCGCGTTCTCGCGCGGCTCGCTCCCGTCGATCCGTTGCGCGGCAGCGCGCCGTTTTCGGGAAGCGTCACCAGGGAGAAAGCCTGATGCTGACCAAGAAAATCCTGGCGGCGAACGATTTGCTTCGCTGCGAGGCCAAACGCGCGCCACCGCTGGCCGTGGCCGAGGGCGGCGTCTTCGAAGGATATGCCAGCCTCTTTGGCATCGTCGACCTGGGCGGTGACGAAGTCATGCCCGGCGCTTTCCGGACGTCTCTCTCGCGACGCGATGCGAACAGCGTCCGCATGCTCTGGCAACACGATCCCTCCATGCCGATCGGCTCCTGGATCAGCATCGAGGAAGACAGACGTGGCCTCAAGGTGAAAGGCCGGCTCAATCTCGCGGTTGCCCGTGCCCGCGAAGCCCTGGCGCTTCTGCGCGACGGTGCGGTCGATGGCCTGTCGATCGGCTTCCGGGTCAAGAATGCCAGAAAATCCCGGCAGGACGGCGTGCGCCGCCTGTTCGAACTCGACCTCTGGGAGGTCTCAATCGTGACCTTCCCGATGCTCCCGCAGGCGCGCGTCTCCGCGATCAAACGCCATCGCGCACTCGCGAATCCCGCAGCGGCGCGGCCGGCAGACCTTTATCGCCGCGCCGCCGCACTTCTGACCTGACGAAAGGCATGACACGCATGATCGACATCATTCCCGCCATCGAGATCAAGTCCGGCGCCGACGACGCCGTCTCGGCCTTCAACGAGTTTCATCGCACGCTTGCGGCGTTCCGAGAAACCAACGACGAGCGATTGAACCAGCTCGAAAGCCGTCTGGCCTCCGACGTCGTCACCGAGGAAAAGCTGGTCCGTATCGATGCGGCCGTCGAAGACACGCGCCGCCGCATGGATCGCATGCTCCTGGAGAAGGCGCGGCCACCGCTGGCGGGCGCGGAGCGCCACGACAATCCGGTGGCGCGCGAGCACAAGGCCGCGTTCCGCTCCTACATGCGCACCGGCGAGGTCGGCGCGCTGAAGACCCTGGAGGAAAAAGCGCTCTCGGCAGGCTCCGGTCCGGACGGCGGCTACCTCGTGCCGATCCCGGCCGAGCGCGAGATCCTGCGACGCATGGCCAACATCTCGCCGCTGCGCGCGCGCGCGAGCGTGCGTGAAATTTCCACCTCGACCTACAAGAAGGCCGTGGCCTCGACCGGGCCGGCGGCCGGCTGGGTCGGGGAAGCCGACGGCAGGCCGCAGACGGGAAGCCAGCGGATCGTCGACCTGACCTTTCCGGCCATGGAGCTCTACGCCATGCCGGCCGCCACCCAGACCCTGCTGGACGACGCCGCCGTCGACATCGAGCAGTGGATTGCGGACGAGATCGACACCGTCTTCGCCGAGCAGGAAGGCGCCGCCTTCATCAATGGCGACGGCGTCAAGAAACCCATGGGTTTTCTGGCCTACCCGAAGTCGACGGTCGCGGCCTGGAGCTGGGGCAAGACCGCCTATCTGCCAACCGGCGTGGCCGGAGCCTTCGCGGCGACGGCGCCGGCCGACATCCTGTTCGATCTCATCTATGGCCTTCGAGCAGGCTATCGTCAGAATGCCCGCTTCATCATGAACCGCCGCACGCAGGCGCAGCTTCGCAAGTTCAAGACCGCCGCGGGCGAATATCTCTGGCAGCCACCCGCAAGTCTGGGCGCGTCCGCGACTCTGTTGAACTTCCCTGTCGCCGAATCCGAGGACATGCCCGACATCGCGCTGGATTCGCACGCCATCGCGTTCGGGGATTTCCAGCGCGGCTATCTGGTGGTCGACAGGCTCGGCATTCGCATTCTGCGTGATCCCTTCACCACCAAACCCTACGTCCTGTTCTACACGACGAAGCGCGTCGGCGGAGGCATCCAGGATTTCGACGCCATCAAGCTGTTGAAGTTCGGCGTCGCCTGATCAGGGTCCATCCCAGGCGCGCAGGGTGCGCTCGATCCAGCCGCGTTGCGGTCCGAGCAGCGCGCCCTGCGTCAGGGCTCCGCAGCTTCGTTTGCCATCGCCGGTCGACCACACCGTGATGGCGACGAGGCGCGATCCGTCGGACGAAAAAATCGGACCGCCGCTGTCGCCCGTGCAGGCGCCAAGTCCGCGATCCTGCGGGTCCTTGGCCCACAGCAGGATGTTGGAGAGCGGCGCGCGAGCCGCGAGCATGCCGGCGCGCAACGTCCCGGCGGTGCGCTCGTCTCCCTCGCGACCGAGGCCAAAACCAGCGATGCGATAAGCCGCGCCGACCTGCACGGCAGGCGACCACTCGATGTCGATGGGCCGCAATGCCGCAGGCAGCGGAGTCGCGCTGCGGATCAACGCCAGGTCGATCGATCGCTCGCGCGTGCGCGGCGCATTGGCTCGATATTCGGGATGCACGGCGGTGCGCGCGACCGTGATCAGATCGCGCCGCGCGCCACCGGGTGCATGGATCCGCAAATCGGAGGCCTGAGCGGCGCAATGCGCGGCGGTCAGGATCGTGTCGGGCGCGATGACGACACCCGTGCAGAAGGCCGCGCCCTGCTGCGAACGCTTCAACACCATGACGACGTGCGGCGCGGCTGCGCGGTCCTCGCTCGCCGGCCCGACGAGCGCCGAAGCGTCGAACCCGAACGATCCCGCCAGGACGCAAAGTCCCGCGGCCCAAATCTTTCGCATGCAGCCTCCTCGCGACGGCCTGTTTCCTAACCCAGAATGCCAGGACTTCCAATGATCCCGATCTTGATTTCGGAACCCGCCGTCGAACCGCTGACGCTCGATGACGCCCGCGCCTGGCTGCGGCTCGACACGCAGGCCGAGGATACGCTGCTGACAGCCTTGATCCGGGCGGCGCGCCACGCCGTCGAACAGGCGACGCGACGCGCCCTGATCGCCCAGGACTGGCGACTTCGGCTCGACCGATGGCCCGCCAACGGCATTCTTCCGGTTCCGCTCGCGCCGGTCATGTCGCTTCTGTCCGTGCGCGTCATGAGGCTGGATGGCGTGGCGTCCGAGGTTCCGCTGGCTGCTTTTCGGCTCGACGATAGCTTCGGCACACGGATCGTCTTCAACGAGCCGCCGCCCGCGCCCGGCCGCCTGCATGGTGGCATCGAGATTGATCTGCGCGCCGGCTATGGCACCACGAACGGAGCCGTTCCGCCGCCGCTTCTGCAGGCCATGCGCATGTTGATCGCGCATTGGTACGAGCATCGCGGCGACGCTTTGCACGAAGGCTCGGTCGCGCATTTACCTGCCGGCGTCGCCGCGCTCGTGGTGCCGTATCGCCGCGCGAGGCTGGCGTGAGCCGGCGAGCCATCGGGCGTCTGCGCCGCAGGCTGACGGCGCACGAACCCGTCGATGCGGCGGACCAGATCGGTGGAATGGAACGCAGCTTCACGCCCCGGTTCGAAGTCTGGGCCGAGATCGAGCGGGCGGCGGGACGGCCGGATTTCGTCGCGGGCCAAGAGCAGATCGTGGCGACGCATCGTATCCGCATCCGGCATGGAAGCGCGCTGGCTTCAGGCTGGCGGCTGACGCACGGCGTGCGCATCTTCGACGTCGTGTCGGCCCCCCTGGACGATGCCGCGAGCGGATACGTGATCTGCCAGACCCGGGAGCTGTCGTGATGTCGGTGCTGGCGACATTCGCATTGCGCAAGGCCGTGAAAGCCGCCTTGTCGCTTCATCCCGAGTTGCTGGCCGAATTGGGCGGCGCCAGGATTTTCGACGAAGCGCCACGCGGCACGGCCCCTCCCTACGTCACCTTCGGCGACGGGCAATGGCGCGAATGGTCGACGGCCACCGAACGTGGCGGCCAGCAAACCCTCACGCTCGACGTCTGGACGGACCATCGCGGCACGCGAAAGGCGCTGGCCATCGCCGAACGGATCGCGACCGCGCTCGACGGCGCGGCGCTGACGCTCGAGGGCCACAGGCTGATCGATCTGCGGCTCGACGCCATGGAGACGCGCCGCGAAGCCGCCGGGCGTCTGGCGAGAGCCACCCTGCGCTTCCGCGCCATCACCGAGACCATCTGAAGGAGCCGAAGCATGACAGCGCAGAAGGGCAGGGACCTGCTTTTGAAGATCGATGACGGGACGGGCGTCTTCCAGACCGTGGCGGGCCTGCGGACGCAGCGGCTCGCACTCAACGCAGATCCGGTCGACATCACCCATGCGGAGAGCGCGGGACGCTGGCGCGAGCTCCTCGCGGGAGCAGGTCCGCGCCGCGCCAGTCTCGCGGGTTCGGGCGTATTCAAAGACGCGGCCTCCGACATGATGATGCGGCAGGTCTTCTTCGACGGGCTCATTCGCAACTGGCAGATCGTCGTGCCGGACTTCGGCATCGTCCAGGGTCCGTTCCAGATCTCGAGTCTCGACTGGCGCGGCGATCACACCGCCGAAGTCACGTTCGAGATCGCCCTCGAATCGGCCGGCGCACTGACGTTCACGGTGATCTAGGAGCCCCCATGGCAAACCCAAGACGCGGCGAGATCGATGCCGAACTCGGCGGACGAACCCGCACCCTCTGCCTGACGCTCGGCGCGCTCGCCGAACTCGAGGCGGCATTCGGAGCCGACGACCTGACGAGCCTGGCGCAGCGGTTCGAAACCGGCCGCATCGGCGCACGCGATCTCTTGCGCATCATCGCATGCGGCCTTCGCGGCGGCGGCGAGGCGATCACCGACGACGAGGCCGCGACATTGGCGACGCCCGACGGCCTTCCCGGCTATGTGCGCATCGTCTCGCGTCTGTTCGCAGCCACCTTCGGCGAACCGGATCGAAGCGAGGCCCCGCCAGTCCCTCGCGAGCCGCAGGGCGTCTAACGACCGAGGCGCAACGGCTCCAGGCGAGGCCCGAGCCTTTCCCCTGGACGGATGCGATGCGCTTCGGCCTCGGCGTTCTGCGGCTGTCTCCCGCGCAATTCTGGGCCATGACTCCGCGTGAGTTGCACGCGGCGTATCATCCCGAAAGCGGCGGCGCGGTCTTCACGCGCCGCGATCTTCTCGGCCTCATGCAGGCCTTTCCCGACGAGGTGACGCAGTGACCGACGGATTGACGTCTCCTTTCGCGGCCGGCGATCTCGACCGCGTCCGCACGACTCTCGATGGCGTCGGCGTGTCGGCCGACAAGGTCGCGGCCAGTCTGACGGGCGCTTTCGCCAAGGCGGTCGTCAGCGGGCAATCTTTCGACAAGACCCTGCAGGCCGTGGCGTTGAGCCTGTCTCGCATGGCGCTGAACTCTGCCATGCAACCGATGGTCAAGGGCCTGTCCTCGATCGTCGGGTCGCTGTTCTCCGGCGAGGCGCCCGGGCAAAACTCAACGCCCGTGAGGGCCTTCGCGGACGGCGGCATCGTCGCGCGACCCACGTTCTTCGGCTCGGGCGGCGGCCTCGGCCTGATGGGCGAACGGGGCGCCGAGGCCATTCTGCCGCTGGCGCGCGGGCCCGACGGCCGACTCGGCCTCGCCACATCCGGCCGTGAAAGACGCGCCGCGCAGATCAACGTTCAGATCGCCACGCCGGATGCCGAGAGCTTTCGCCATTCGCAGGTGCAGATTTCTGGGGCGCTTGCCCGCGCAGTCGCGCGCGGCCAGCGCGGCCTGTGAGGACAGGACATGACCGGCTTCCACGAGATCGGTTTTCCGCTCGACATTTCCATGCACGGCCGCGGCGGTCCCGAGCGGCGCACCGACGTGGTGACGACCGGGTCCGGCCGCGAACAGCGCAATGCGCGATGGGCCGATTCCCGCCGCCGCTACGATGCGGGCTACGGCGTGAAATCCCTGGTGGCGATCGAGCGCGTCATTGCGTTCTTCGAGGAGCGCCGAGGCCGGCTCCACGGCTTTCGCTGGCGCGACCGGGCCGACTGCAAATCATGCCCGGCCGACCGCAACCCGGCCGCGATGGACCAGACGATCGGGACCGGCGATGGAACGCGCCATGAGTTTCAGCTCTGCAAGACATACGGCTTCCAGTTCGCCCCCTATGTGCGCGAGATCCGCAAACCGGTGGCGCATTCCGTGCGCATCGCGGTCTCGGGCATCGAGGTTCCGACGGCGGGCTTCGTCGTCGACGTCGCCACCGGAATTGTCGCTTTCGAGAGCGGCCGCAGGCCCGCGCCCGGAGCTCCCGTGACCGCCGGCTTCCTCTTCGACGTGCCGGTGCGCTTCGACACGGATTACCTCGAGATCGATCTCGCGGCGTTCGACGCCGGCGACATTCCCAAAATTCCCCTGATCGAGATCAGGCCTTGAGGAGGCGCGTATGCGGATCACCACGCCCGAGCTGCGCGCGCGGCTCCATGCCGATGCAACGCGCTTCTGCCGATGCTGGGCGCTGACACGACGCGATGGCGTGAGGCTCGGTTTCACCGATCACGACCGCGATCTCGCTTTCGACGGCACGACCTTCGCGGCTCATGCGGGCCTCGATGGCGCCAACGTCGAATCGACGCTCGGCTTTGCGGTCGGCGGGACGGAGGTGAGCGGCGCGCTGACAGCCGGCTCCATGCGGGAGGACGATCTCGCCAGCGGCCTCTATGATGGCGCCACCCTGGAAATCTGGCTGGCGGACTGGAGCGAGGTCGCTCATCGATTGCTGCTCGACGTCGCCACCATGGGCGAGGTCAAGCGAAGCGAATTTGCCTTCACGGCGGAATTGCGCGGGCTCGCACACAGGCTCGATCAGGAAACCGGACGCAGCTTTCGGCTCGCCTGCTCGGCCGACCTCGGCGACGAGCGATGCGGCGTCTCCCTGGCGGCCGCGCCATTTCGCATGCGCACGAACATACTGGCGGGCGCGAGCGAAAGCATGTTTCGCATTTTGCGCGGAGATGCACCCGCTGGTTGGTTCACGGATGGCCGCGCCATCTTCGAGTCCGGAGCGCAAGCGTCGATCCGTTCACACCAGATCGATGGCGACGTCGCCATACTCGAACTCTGGTCTCCGCTCGGCGCGCCGCTTGCGGGCGGCAGCGTCACGTTGACGGCTGGCTGCGACAAGAGCTTCGCGACCTGCCGCGGCAAATTTGCGAACGCGCTTAACTTTCGCGGGTTTCCGCACATGCCCGGCAACGACGTGCTGATGTCCCATGCGGGCCTCGGCGGCGTCATGGACGGCGGGAGCCTGTTCAAGTGAGCGCGGGCCGGCGCGACGTCATCGTTCAAGCCGCTCGGAGCTGGATCGGCACGCCCTATCGCCACCAGGCTTCCCTGAAGGGGATCGGGTGCGATTGCCTCGGGCTCGTCCGGGGTGTCTGGCGCGAGATCGTCGGTGACGAACCCGAGCAAGCGCCGGCCTACACGCCCGACTGGGCCGAATCCGGACGAGGCGAGCCGATGCTCGACGCGGCAGCGCGCTGGTTCACGCGGCGTCCCGCCAGTCTAGTGGCGGCGGGCGACGTGATCTCGTTTCGCTGGCGCGATGGCGTTTCCGCCAAACATCTCGGCATCGCGACATCCGCCACCACCATGGTGCATGCGCATGACGGCGCCTGCGTTTGCGAAGTCGGCATCGGGACACCGTGGCGCCGCCGCATCGCAGGGGTCTTCGCCTTCCCCGAAACATGATCTCACACGTCGCGAGGCTTTCATGGCGACCTTGGTTCTTCAGGCCGCGGGTGCGGCGCTCGGCACGGCGCTCGGCGGACCCGTCGGCGCCATCGTCGGCCGCGCGATCGGGGCTGCGGCAGGCAGCGCCATCGACCAGCGCCTCTTTGGCGGCGGACGCCACACCGAAGGCCCGCGTCTCGAAGGATTTCCCGGGCTTGCCTCGACCGAGGGCGCACCCATTCCGCGGGTCTACGGCCGCGCCCGCATCGGCGGGCAGGTGATCTGGGCAACGCGTTTCATCGAAACCGCCGCCACGGTGCGTGCAGGATCCTCGGGCGGGAAGAGCAGCGGCAATGCCTCCACGACCTATCGGTATGCGGCGAATTTCGCCGTCGGGCTCTGCGAAGGCGAGATCGCCTTCGTGCGGCGCATCTGGGCGGATGGACGCGAGCTCGATCTCGACCGCTTCACCATCCGGATCTATCCAGGTTCGCAGACACAGGAGCCGGACGCCCTGATCGTCGCGCGCGAGGGCGCCGACAGCGCGCCGGCCTATCGCGGTCTCGCCTATGTGGTGTTCGAGCAAATGCCGCTGGCGGATTTCGGTAATCGCATTCCGCAGCTGAGTTTCGAAGTGGTTCGCCCGGTGCATGGCCTCTGCCGGATGATCCGCGCCGTCGACATCATTCCCGGAGCATCAGAATTCGCCTATTCGGTCCGGCCGCTCGTGCAGAATGTCGATGGCGTGACCGCTGGCGAGAACCGCCATCAACTCTCGTCTCCGAGCGACTGGACCGGCTCGCTCGATGCCTTGCAGGCCCTGTGTCCAAATCTGCAGAACGTGGCCCTGGTGGTCTCCTGGTTCGGCGACGATCTGCGCGCCGGCCATTGCAGTTTCGCTCCGCGCGTCGAGACACGGAACAAAACCGTTGCGGGCGCGAATTGGTCCGTGGCGGGCCTTTCGCGTGGAACAGCTCGTGTGATTTCGCAGGTCGGCGAAAGGCCCGCCTATGGCGGCACGCCGTCGGACGAGACCGTCGCCGCCGCCATTCGCGATCTCCGCGCGCGCGGGCTGCGGGTGCTGTTCTATCCTTTCGTCATGATGGACATTCCGGCAGGCAACAGCCTTCCGGACCCAAGGACGGGCGCGCCGGGACAGCGGACGTATCCGTGGCGCGGCGAACTGACGTGCGCGGCGGCTGACGACACGGCGGAAGTCCGGCAGGAGATTGCAACCTGCTTCGGCAATGTCTCGCCGGGCGATGACGAATGGTCCTTCCGCCGCATGGTGCTGCATTATGCCGGCCTGTGCAGTCGCGCCGGCGGGGTAGACGCCTTCCTCGTCGGCTCGGAGATGCGCGGGTTGACGCCATGCCGGGACGCGACCGGCGCTTACCCGGCGGCTCAGCAGTTTGCGCGGCTTGCCGGCGACGTCCGGCAGGTGCTCGGACCTTCGACCAAAATCTCCTATGCGGCCGACTGGACTGAATATGGCGCGCATGTCCGTGACGGCGGCGCCGACGTTTCGTTCCCGCTCGATGTCGTGTGGTCGCATCCGGCGGTCGATTTCGTCGGCATCGACCTGTATTTTCCACTGTCCGATTGGCGAAATTCATCCGGCCACGCAGACCATTCGCTCGCCGGCTCCGTCTACGACCGAGACTATCTGACGAGCCGCTTTGGAGCCGGCGAGGCATATGATTTTTATTATGCCAACGACGCGGCGCGTCAGTCTCAGCAGCGGACGGCCATCTCGGACGGCGCATACGACGAGCCCTGGCTCTTTCGCCCGAAAGATCTCGTGAACTGGTGGTCCCGGCCACATCATGCGCGTGTCGCGGGCATCCGCTCGGCTCTGCCCTCCGGATGGATGCCGCGTTCCAAGCCGATCTGGTTCATCGAAGCCGGATGTCCTGCGGTGGACCTCGGCGCGAATGCTCCCAACGTTTTTCCCGACGTGCATGCCCCTGGTGAAAATCTGCCGCCATTCTCCTCGGGCGCACGCGACGACCTCATGCAGGTTCGGACTCTCGAAGCGCTGTTCCGGCGGTTCGACCCGCGCGTCGCAGGACACGATGCGTCGTGGAATCCGGCCTCCGACGTCTATGCGGGTCGCATGGTCGATCCCGACAGGATCTACGTCTGGGCCTATGACGCGCGGCCCTTTCCGGCATTCCCGATGCTGGGCGAGACCTGGACGGATGCCGCCGCATGGGACACCGGGCACTGGCTGAATGGACGTCTCGAAGCAGTCCCGCTGGATTCGCTCTTGCAGGCTGTTCTGCAGGATCTGCTCGGCGACGACGACACTCCCTTGCCGATGGTCGATGGAATGGCCGAGGGCTATGTCATCGATCGTCCGGTTTCGGCACGCGGCGCGCTCGAGCCGCTCGCGGCGTGGTTCGGTTTCGACGCGGTCTCATCGGGCGCGGCGATCCGCTTCGTCGATCGCCGTGGCGGTTCGGCCTTGCGGATCGATGCGGACGATCTCGTGCCGTTGCGCGACGGCAGCCTCGTCGAGCGGACGCGCGCCGAGGAAAGCGAACTGCCGCGCGAGTTGAGCCTCACCTTCTCGGATTCCGAGTTCGACTACCGACCGGCGTCCGTCACGTCGAGGCGTCTGGAAGGCGGGTCGCGACGCGTGGCCTCGGCAGAATTGCCATTGACGATCCATCGAGCCGCCGCCCTGGTGGCCGCCGATGTCTGGCTGCGCGATCTCTGGGTCGCGCGCGAGACCGTGAGGGCCGTGTTGCGCCCGGGTTTCGCCGCGCTGGAGGTGGGAGATCTCGTCAGCCTGCCAGCGGGCGAGGGCGAGCGTCTTTACCGCATTCTCCGCCTGACAGATGCGGATGCGCGGGAAATTCACGCGCGAGCCGTCGACCTGCGTCTGCACGATCGGCAGCCGGTCAAGATCCAGCGCCGGCCCGTCTCCGCACCCGTGCTCGCCGGCCCAGCGCGCATCGAGGTGCTGGATCTCGCCATCGCTGCGGATGACGCATCGACACTTCATTATGTCGCGGCTTTCGCCTCGCCCTGGCGGGGGCCGCTTTCTCTCTGGCGCGCGAGCCCCGCGGGTTCCTTCGAACAACTTCGCCAGATCGAGCAGCCTGCCATGATCGGTCGCACGCTGGACGTGTTTGCGAGCGGCCCGCTGTCGATCTTCGATCGCGCTTCGAGCGTTCGCATCGCGCTGTCGGGAGGCAATCTTTCTTCCGCCAGCGATGAGGACGTGTTGGCGGGCCGCAACAGGTTGGCACTGCGCGGCGTGGACGGCCAATGGGAGATCCTCGGCTTCGGTCGAGCCCAAGTGATCGCGGCCGGCACGTGGCAATTGTCGAGATTTCTGCGCGGCCTCGGAGGCCAGGACATGCTGGCCGGGCGCACGACGCCTGCGGGCGCGACGGTCGTCGTGCTCGACGCTGCGATCGTCCCATTGGCGAGCGGTCTCGCGTCGCTCGGAATCGAGCACCTTTATCGTGTCGGGCCGGCGGATCGCGATCATGCCGATGCGTCATACGTCGAGTTTGCCGCGCGCGCGGGTCCATTGGCCTTGCGCCCGTATGCGCCCGTGCAGGCCCGCGCGAAACGTGTCGCGGCGGGCGTCGAGATTGCATTCGTCCGCCGCGGGCGTCGCGATGGGGATGGCTGGGAAACCGTCGAAATTCCGCTGGGCGAGGAGCGTGAGAGATATTGCGTCGAGGTGCTGCGGGGCGCCGACCTTTGCAGAGCGATCCCGTGCACGCAGCCGATCGCGCTCTATTCGGCCGAAGCGGAAGCTGCGGACTTCGGCTCGCCACAGACTCATCTGACGTGTCGCATCTACCAGCTGAGCGACAGCGTCGGCGCGGGGTTTCCGCTCGCCGTCGAATTGCGCGTTCAATGACATTCTGAAGGACCTTTCATGACCGAGACCACACGTCTCGCACTGCCGCGGATCGACGCCGCGCAGTCGCAGAAACACGTCACGCACAACGAGGCCCTGGCGGTGCTCGATGCCGCGATCCAGCTGTCGGTGCTCAGCGCCGGCATCGCCTCACCGCCCGCGACCCCCGTCGCAGGCGCGCGATATCTCGTCGGCGGCAATGCCACGGGCGATTTCGCGGGCCATGATCACGATGTCGCCTGCCACGATGACGGGGCATGGCGCTTCCTCACCCCGCGCACGGGCTGGCGCGCCTACGTCGAAGATCGAGCCATGATCTTCATTTTCGAGAATCGCCGCTGGATCTCGCTGCTCGACAAGATCGACGCATTGCAGAACCTGGCGTTCGCGGGCATCGGCACCAAGGCAGATGAAGCAAATCCGCTCTCCGCGAAGCTGGATGGAATTCTCTTCACGGCGCGCACGACGCAGGAGGGAGGCGCGGGCGACCTGCGGATGAAGCTCAATCGGCAACGGATCGCCGGAACAGTCTCGCAGCTCTATCAGTCGACTTATTCCGGACGGGCCGAAACGGGCCTGATGGGAGACGACAGGTTCCGCATCAAGGTTTCGCATGACGGCGCTGCCTGGAAGGATGCGTTGAGCGTCGACCCGCAATCCGGCCGCGTCTTTTTCCCGAATGGAATGATCGACCAGTCGCCGCTCGCAACAATGACCGGCGGCACGCCCTCGGCCTTCGTTCTGGGTCGCGGCGATTCAGCGCCGCTTCCGGAAAACGCCCTGTTCTGGGTCGTTCCGCACGTCCCCAGCGCGACCGCATCTCTCAACTTGGCCCCGACCCTGCAACTGACGGGCGCCGATGCAGCGCCGTTGCAATTGCGTGATGTCGACGGCGCGCCGCTGCAGCAGGGCGTGCTCGAAGCCGGCCGTCCAGTCATGCTGCGCAAGGTCGACGGCGCCTATCGCGTCAATGCCCGGCGCACCGTCGCGTCCTGGTGGAATTTACTGGAGGACGGCGGGCGCTTCTGCGGAAATCCGGAGCCCCAGGGCGCAACCGCAGCTGCCTTCACGCTGCCGAACTATCTGGTCCCCGCGAACGGCGGCGTCCTTGCGTTTCACTCGAGCGTTCTGATGAACTCATCGAGTTTCGGAGGAACAGCCGCGGCGTTGCACATCCATGCAGCCGATCTGGCGCGCAAGATCAGAACGGGCGCGGCTCTGACGCGCGGACTCGAATTTCACATTGCCATGGTGACCGCCGGATCCCAGACGACCAACGGCAAAACCATCCAGGGCGTCCCCCGTTACCAGGTCTTCTCTCCGACGCGTCCTAGCACGAAAGCCCTGACACTGGGTCATTACATGCGCGTGTTGACCGGATCCGTGATCATCGATCCCGCCGACACATGCCCGCGCGTGCTGATCGACGGACTGCAGCACGACCACCTCGAGGATACGCCCCGGCGCGTGATCGACGCGGAAGCGGGATGGCTCCACGTACAGAGGTGGGCGGCCAATGACAGCGGCGTCAACTGGCCCTGCTGGCCGATCCGCGCAACGCCCGGCGCGACTTTTTTGATCGCCCTTCCGGCCGTGGTCCCGGGCTTCGAAACCTTGCCCTGGGACCTCGGCCCCCTCGTGTCCCTGAGAGCCTGGAGATAGCGATGTCAGCATCGAATTTCGACGCTTGCCTGCGACTGACATTGCGCCATGAAGGCGGCTACGCCGATCACCCCGACGATCCCGGTGGCGCGACGAACCTCGGCGTCACGCGCGCAACCCTGGCGGCCTGGCGCGGCCACGGCGTCAGGCGCGAAGACGTCCGAGCGCTCGAGCGGACGGAGGCGGGCGCCATTTATCGCCGGCTCTACTGGGACGAGGTGCGCGGCGACGATCTGCCGGCAGGGCTCGATGCGGTGATGTTCGATCATGCGGTGAACTCAGGCCCGCGCGCGGCCGTCGTGGCCTTGCAGAAGAGCCTTCGCGTCACGGTGGATGGACGGCTGGGGCCCGCGACCCTGAGGGCCGCGCGCGCAGCGCATACCAAAATCCTGATCGGCGATCTCTGCGCCCGCAGGCGACGCTTCCTCGCGCGTCTCAAGACGTTTCGTTCGTTCGGGCGTGGCTGGACCCGCCGCGTCGCAGACGTCGAGAGCCGCGCCCTCATCATGGCCGCCTGAGCCATGCCTTCCGAAAAGGACCTGACACATGGACACGCCAACGAACATGGAAACAAAGCCGTTCTGGGCATCGCAGACGATCTGGTCGTCGATCGCCGTGATCGGCTCGTCGGCGGCCGGCGCGCTGCTGGCCTGGAAGTCGAACGACATGGCGAGCTTTGGCGCAGCCGTCACGGCTCTGCTCGGCGGCGTCAACGCCATCGTGGGCCGCTTCCGCGCCGGTACGGCGATCGGATGAGCCATGGGCAGCGGATGGATGAAGTTCGCCCTCTCGGTGATGACAGCCTTGGGGCTGCTGGTGGCCGGAGCAGTCTGGCAGAACGCATCGCTGCAATCCGCCTTCCAGCGCGGAGAAGCGGCGGGCCGAAGCGCCGCCGAGGCAGCGATCCGAGAGGCCGCGACCCAGCAGGCGCACGCCGCGCAAGCTGCCCTGACCGCCTCGCGCGCCGAGGCCGCCCGCATGGAGCGGAGCCACGCGCTCCTGCAACGCAAGCTCGAGGAGTTGATCGATGACGTGGATGCTGCTGCGGCCGGGCAGGGCGGCGCTGCTCGCGAGTGTCTTGCCACTGGCGTCGTGCGCCGGCTCGACGCCATCGGTCGTCATGGCGGCGCTTCCGCCGACGGCTCCCGAGGCGCTGACCCGCCGTTGCACCCCGCCCGCTAATCTGCCAATCAAGGGACTGGACGCGCGCGCCATCGTCCGCTTCTGGGGGCGGGATCGACTGTCGCTCGCGACATGTTCCGATCGCCACGCGGCTCTCGTGGCTTTTCTCGAGGCGCAGGCGGCGACGCCTATGCGTTGAGCATTCATCGCCTGTTCACGAGCGCCGCCGCAGGATTCCCCCATGACCTCCCTGCTTCTCTCCTTCGCGCTGGCTGCGAGCATACTTCACCCGGCGCATGTGCGCGCCGAAGGGGAAGCCGGACGACGCGTCTGCCTCAATCCGGCGGAAACCCGCGAGGCCCTGGCTTCCCGCAAGCTGCGCGAACCCATGAACCTCCTGCGCGACGCTGCCCGCCAGGCGAAAGCGGAGCCGCTGGTCACCCGCCTGTGTCGCTGGGGCGACAGGCTGGTGTATGAGATGTCATTGCTCCGGCGGGACGGCCGGGTTTTGCGCGTCTATGTCGACGCTGCGTCGGGCGACAGCCTCAGCGCCCGCGATCGTTGAACCGGGGAGAATGAAAACGTGCGACTGCTGGTGGTCGAGGACGACAGGGATCTCAACCGGCAGCTCGTGACCGCGCTGGAACAGGCCGGCTATGCCGTCGATCGCGCCTATGATGGCGAGGAGGGGCACTTTCTGGGCGAGAGCGAGCCCTACGATGCGGTCGTGCTGGACGTCGGCCTGCCCAAGAAGGACGGGATCACCGTGCTGGAGCAATGGCGCAGCGCGGGCAAACTGATGCCCGTCCTGATTCTCACGGCCCGCGATCGCTGGAGCGACAAGGTGCAGGGGTTCGACGCCGGCGCCGACGATTACGTCAGCAAGCCTTTCCACATGGAGGAGGTGCTGGCGCGGCTGCGCGCCCTGCTGCGCCGGGCCGCCGGGCACGCGACGAGCGAACTCACCTGCGGCCCCGTCCGGCTGGACACGAAAGCGGGACGGGTCGTGGTCGATGGCGCGCCCGTCAAGCTCACGTCCCACGAATATCGGCTTCTCGCCTATCTGATGCACCATTCCGGCCGCGTCGTCTCGCGTACCGAATTGGTCGAGCATCTCTACGACCAGGATTTCGACCGCGATTCCAACACGATCGAAGTCTTCGTCGGGCGTTTGCGCCGCAAGCTCGGCGTCGACGTCATTCAGACCGTCCGGGGCCTGGGATATCTCCTGTCGCCACCTGGCGGCGAGACCGGCGGCTGACCATGTTCCGCACGCGGGCGCCGAGCAGCATCGCCACGCGGCTGTTCCTGCTGGCGGCTTTCTGGAGCCTGGTGGTGCTGGTGCTGGCCGGCCTCGGCCTCACGACGATCTACCGGCGCAATGCCGAACAGGCGTTCGACAGCCGCCTCGGCGTCTACCTCCGGGCCATCGTGGCCGATGTGGCGACGCCGGGCGAGGACACCCGCACCGAGCCGGGGCAACTCGGCGATCCGCAATTCGAACTCTCCCTGTCGGGCTGGTATTGGCAGATCACCCGCATCGACGCCGGGCAATCGACCGTCAAGGCCTCCCGATCTCTCTTCGCCTCCAGATTGCCGCGGCTCGAAGACCTGGGTGTGGCGGCCCGTGAAGGCGGCTACCGGAGTGGCTATGCGGCGGGTCCGGACGGCCGAAGGCTGCGCATCGTCGAGCGCGTCATCGAGGTCGACGACGACCGGCGATTCCTCATTCAGGTGGCGGCCAATACCGAACAAATCGAGGAAGACATCGGGCGTTTCCGGCTTGCACTGGCCGCGACCTTTCTGGTGCTGGCCCTCGCGCTGGTCGGCTCGACGCTGCTGCAGGTCCGGCTGGGGCTTCGACCGCTGCGGCGGCTGCAATCCGAGGTGGCGGCGATCCGGAGAGGCGAGGGCGATCGCATCGGCGGCGGCTTCCCGCCAGATCTGGCTCCGCTCGCGAACGAACTCAATCTGTTGATTGCGTCCAACCGCGAGATCGTCGAGCGCGCCCGGACGCACGTCGGCAATCTGGCCCATGCCCTCAAGACTCCGCTGAGCGTCATCGCCAACGAGGCCGACGCCGAAACCTCCCCGCTGGCCGAGCGGGTGAAGGCCCAGGCCGCCACCATGCGCGACCAGGTGACCTATTATCTCGACAAGGCGAGGGCGGCGGCGCGCTCCAACGTGATCGGCACGGTCACGGACGTCGTGCCGGCCATCGAGGGATTGGTGCGCACGTTCGAGAAGATCTATCGCGAGCGCGATCTCGCTTTCGACCTGCAGGTTCAGGATGTCGCGAAGTTTCGCGGCGAGCGGCAGGATCTCGAGGAAATGATCGGCAACCT
Source organism: Hyphomicrobiales bacterium (assembly GCA_028290705.1). Lineage (GTDB taxonomy): Bacteria > Pseudomonadota > Alphaproteobacteria > Rhizobiales > Beijerinckiaceae > Terripilifer. The sequence continues at coordinate 29,402 of JAQGJH010000140.1, read as the reverse complement.
GCTCGACAATGCCGGCAAGTGGGCGACGTCGCGGATCGCCATCGACCTGTCGCGCGACGATGCTGGCTCGGAGGCGGATCGCTTCTTTCTCATGATCGTGATCGACGACGATGGTCCGGGGCTTTCGGCGAGCCAGCGCGCCGAGGCTGTGGCGCGCGGTCGTCGGCTGGACGAGACCAAGCCCGGCTCCGGGCTCGGCCTCTCCATTGTGGCGGACCTCGCCGCCGTCTACGGCGGCAGCTTCGCGCTGGACACCAGCCCGGAGGGCGGCCTGCGCGCGAGGCTTCGGTTACCGGCTGCGTGAGCAGAGGCGTGACAGATTGCGCCCTTTGCGGGCAGGGCCGCGAAAGGGTATGAAGCGGCATGGTTTGGGTTGCCTTCGCCTTGATGACGGGAGCCGCGGTGCTCGCAGTGCTCTGGCCCCTCGGCCGGGCACGCGGCGCGGGTGGACGCGCGCCGGAAGTCGCCTTTTATGAAAGCCAGGTCGAGGACATCGACCGTGACGCGGCGCTTGGGCTTCTGACCCCCGCCGATGCGGCCGCCGCAAAGGCCGAAGCGGGGCGTCGGCTTCTGCACGTGGCTAGCGGGGCCTCGGCCACGGGGCGCTCCCTGTTCGCCACCCGGGTCGCTGCTCTCGTGGCTCTGGTCGCCATTCCCGCCATTGCTCTGGGCGTCTATGCCCGCATCGGCAATCCGGATACGCCCGACCAGCCCCTTCAGGCACGGCTCGCCGCCCGCCCGCAGGAGGCTGGCGTCCAAAGTGCGATCAACAAGATCGAGCAGCATCTGGCGGCCAATCCGGACGATGGACGCGGCTGGGAAGTGCTCGCGCCGGTCTACATGCGGCTCGGCAAATACCCGGAAGCCGCCCGCGCCTTCGGCGAGACGGCCCGGCTGCTCGGGCCCTCGCCCGAGAGGCTCGGAGCTCAGGGGCAGGCGCTCGTCTACGCCAGCGGCGATTCGGTGACGCCGGAAGCCAAGGCTGTGTTCGAGCGGGTGCTGCAGATCAGCGCCGCCGACCCGACGGCCCGTTACTTCCTGGCGCTCGGCCGGGAACAGGCGGGCGACAAGCAGGGCGCCCTGCAGGGCTATGTGGAATTGTCGGCCGAGACGCCCGCCGATGCGCCCTGGCAGGAAGAGGTGCGCGCCCGCATCGTGGCGCTGGGCGGCACTCCGCCGGAGACCCGGCCGCCGGAGCGCGACGCCGCAGCGGCGATCCGCGACATGCCGCAAAACGAGCAGCAGGCAGCGATCCGCGGCATGGTCGACGGGCTCGCGGCGCGCCTTCAGCAGGATGGCCGCGACGTCGAGGGATGGCTGCGCCTGACGCGGGCCTATGCGGTGCTGCGCGAACGGGAATCTGCGCTGGCGGCGCTCGGCAATGCCCGCAAGGCGCTTGCCGGCGATCAGGCTGCGCTCGGCCGCATCGACGAACTGGCCAAAGAACTCGGACTGGAAGGCTGACCATGACCCGCAAGGGCCGACGCCTCACTCTCATCTCTTGCGCGCTCGCCGTGGTGGCCATCGCGGTCGGCCTTGGCCTCTACGCCATGCGCGACGGCGTAGTGTTCTTCGTGACGCCTGGTGAACTCGCCGCCAAAAACCTGCCGCCCAACACCCGGTTGCGCATCGGCGGATTGGTGAAGCCCGGCAGTGTGAACCGGACCGACGGCCGCAACGTCGACTTCGTCATCGCCGACACGCTCGGTGAGGTGAAGGTGAGCTATACGGGGCTGCTTCCCGATCTGTTCCGCGAGGGGCAGGGCGTCGTCGCCGAGGGCCTGTTGGCAGGTGCGCAGTTCAAGGCCGACAGCGTGCTCGCCAAGCACGACGAGAACTACATGCCGCGCGAACTCGCCGACAGCCTGAAGAAGCAGGGCGTCTGGCAGCACAACGGCGAAGCGGCCGGGACCAGCGGGGCGCCAGCCAAATGAAGCGCATCATCACGCCGGGGACGCGATCATGATCGTCGAGATCGGGCACTACGCATTGGTCCTCGCACTCGCGCTCGCGATCGTGCAGGGCGTTCTGCCGCTCGTCGGAGCGCTGCGCCACGACGGCCCGTTGATGGCGATGGCGCGGCCCGCGGCCGTGTTGCAATTCCTGCTGATCGGCCTGTCGTTCGCGGCGCTGACCTACGCCTACGTGGTCTCGGACTTCTCGCTCGTGAACGTCTTCGAGAACTCGCATTCGGCCAAGCCGATGATCTACAAGATCTCGGGAGTCTGGGGCAATCACGAAGGATCGATGCTGCTCTGGGTGCTGATCCTCGCGCTGTTCGGCGCGATGGTGGCGATCTTTGCCCGCAGCATGCCGGAAGATCTGCGCGCGCTGGTGCTGGCCGTGCAGTCGTGGATCGCCGCGGCCTTCCTGTTGTTCGTCCTGTTCACCTCGAACCCCTTCGCCCGCATCGCCGTGCCGCCGCTGGAAGGCCGCGACCTGAATCCGTTGCTGCAGGATCCCGGCCTCGCCATTCATCCGCCATTGCTCTACGTCGGCTATGTCGGTTTCTCGATCACCTTCTCGTTCGCGGCCGCTGCGCTGATCTCGGGCCGGATCGATTCCGCCTGGGCGCGCTATGTCCGCCCCTGGACCTTGATCGCCTGGATCTTCCTGACGCTCGGCATCGCCATGGGTTCCTACTGGGCCTATTACACGCTGGGCTGGGGCGGCTTCTGGTTCTGGGATCCGGTCGAGAATGCCTCTCTGATGCCATGGCTCGCCGGAACGGCGCTGCTGCATTCCGCCGCCGTCATGGAAAAGCGCGATGCTCTGAAGATCTGGACGATCTTCCTCGCCATCCTGGCTTTCTCCCTTTCGCTGCTCGGCACCTTTCTGGTGCGCTCGGGCGTTCTCACCTCGGTGCACGCCTTCGCCACGGATCCACAGCGTGGCGTGTTCATTCTCATCATCCTGATCGCCTTCATCGGCGGCTCGCTGGCTCTCTTCGCATTGCGCGCTTCAGCCTTGAAGCCCGGTGGGATCTTCGCGCCGGTGTCGCGCGAGGGTGCGCTGGTGCTCAACAATCTGCTGCTAACCACGAGCTGCGCGACGGTCTTCGTCGGCACCCTGTACCCGCTCGCGCTCGAAGCCGTCACGGGCGAGAAAATTTCCGTCGGCGCGCCCTTCTTCAATCTGACTTTCGGACCCTTGTTCATTCCGATCGTCCTCGCCATGCCGATCGGCCAGATGCTGGCGTGGAAGCGCGGCGATCTGCTCGGCGCCGCCCAGCGCCTGACGCTGGCCGCAGCCATCGGCGGCGTCGGCGCGCTGGCGCTTTATGCGATGCGTGGCGGCTCGGTCGTCGCGCCGCTTCTCTGCGGGCTCGCGCTTTACTGCATCGTGGGAGCCTTCGTCGAGGTGGCGAGCCGCATTGCCGGGCGCGGTGTGCCGGCGTCGGTGATGTTCGCCCGCGCGCGCGGCCTTCCGCGCTCCTCCTGGGGAACTGCTTTCGCGCATGCGGGCGTCGGCCTGACCTTGTTCGGTTTGGCGGCGACGCAATGGGGCGTTGAGCGCATCGTCACCGCCAAGGTCGGCGAGCCGATCGAGGTCGGTCCGTATCAGGTCGTGATCCGCAGCATCGAGCCCCGCACGGGTTCGAATTATCGCGAATGGGTGGCGCATTCGAGCGTGTTGTCGGGCGGCAGGGAAGTCGCCCAGATCAATCCGTCGCGCCGCAATTTCGCCGCTCGACAGACGATGAGGACGGAGGCCGGCATCGTCACGCTCGGCCTCGGCCAGATCTACATGAACATGGCTGACCAGCATGACGGCGGCGCGGTCGACGTTCGGCTGTACTGGAAGCCGTACGTGGCGCTGATCTGGATCGGCGGGCTCGTCATGTCGCTGGGCGGATTGCTGTCGCTGGCGGATCGACGTCTGCGCATCGGCATCGCCAAGCGGGCGAAGGTCCGCACGCCCGTTCGCGCCAGCCCTCAACCGGCGGAGTAGGCGATGCTTCGTCTCATCCTTGCGCTCTTCCTCGTTGTGGTTCCGGCAGCGGCATGGGCCGTGCAACCCGACGAGATCCTGAAGGATCCGAAGCTCGAGACGCGTGCGCGCGACATTTCCACCGAACTGCGCTGCCTGGTCTGCCAGAATCAGTCGATCGACGACTCCGACGCGCCGCTCGCCCGCGACCTGCGGATCATCGTCCGCGAGCGGCTGCAGGCCGGCGACAGCGACACAGAGGTGCGGGACTATCTGGTTCGGCGATACGGCGATTTCATCCTGCTGCGACCGCCGTTCAAGACCGGCACCCTGCTGCTCTGGCTGACCCCCGCGGCCGTGCTGCTGCTCGGGGCCGGAGCCCTGCTGCTCCTCGCGCGTCGCCGCCGGGAGCCGGAATCCGCAGTGGAGCTCACGGAGGTCGAGCGGCAGCAGATCGCCGCCATCGTTGGCAAAGCGCCCGGCGAAAAGCGCTGAGGCGACGCTCTCCACGTTAAAAATCTTTCATGCGCCGGAAATGGGCGCGTAAGCCGGAGTTCTCCATCTTCCACTCCAAGGGCCGAGAGATCGGCCGCCCGGATTTCGATCCAGAAGATGGAGCACGCCATGTCTGACCCCGCTCAGAAGACAGAAACACTCTCGAGCCGCCTGCGGAACTCAGTTTCGCGTCCCGCTTTTCGCGCCACGGTGCTGGGCGCGGTCGCGTTGGCTGCCGCCGGCGGCCTCGCGCATGAGGGCGCCTTTTCGCCGCCCGCCGCACAGGCCCAGTCCCCGGCCATCCTGCAAAACAGCCCGAACTCCTTCGCCGACGTCGTCGACAAGGTTCGTGGCGCCGTCGTGTCGGTCAAGGTCCGGGTGACGGAGGCAGGCTCCGAACAAGCCGAGCCCAGCATTCCACAGCTTCGGCCCGGTGACCCGCTGGAGCGGTTCTTCCGTCGCTTCGGCGGCGAGAATTCGCCGTTTCCGCGTCAGCAGCGCCCGCGCAGCGGCCAGGCACAGGGCTCGGGGTTCATCATCTCGGCCGACGGTTACGTCGTCACCAACAACCACGTGATCGACAAGGCCAGCGAAGTCACGCTGACCATGGACGACGGACGCACGGTGGCGGCCGACGTGGTCGGCTCCGACCCGCGCACCGATCTGGCGCTGTTGAAGATCAAGGACAGCGGAAAATATCCCTTCGTGTCCTTCGCGGGCGGCACGCCGCGCGTCGGCGATTGGGTGATCGCAGTCGGCAATCCGTTCGGTCTCGGCGGAACGGTCACCTCCGGCATCATCTCGGCGCGTGGCCGCGACATTGGCGCCGGCCCCTACGACGACTTCCTGCAGATCGATGCTTCGGTGAACCGCGGCAATTCCGGCGGCCCGACCTTCAACCTGCAGGGCGAGGTCGTGGGCGTGAACACCGCCATCTTCTCGCCGTCGGGCGGCAGCGTCGGCATCGGCTTCGCCATTCCCTCGGAGGTGGCGCGCGGCGTGATCGACTCGTTGCGTGAGAACGGTACCGTGGCGCGTGGCTGGATCGGTGTGCAGATCCAACCAGTGACGCAGGAAATCGCCGACAGCCTCGGGGCAAAGACCGCCGAGGGTGCGCTGGTGGCGGACCTGCAGTCCGGATCTCCGGCTGGGGCCGCTGGCATTCGATCGGGCGACATCATCGTGGCGGTCGAGGGACAGCGAATTGAAACGCCGCGTGAGCTGGCCCGCAAGATCGCGGCCTTCGGCCCGAACCGGACGGTCAAGGTCACGTACCTCCGCGCAGGATCGGAGCGGACCGCGGACGTGCGTCTCGGCAACCTGCCGAACGAGCAGCAGCAGCGCGCCGACCGGGCGCCGACACAGTCGGAGCGCAACGCTTTCACGGGCCTGGGCCTGACGCTGGCGCCCGCGACTGCGGTCGAGGGGGCGGGTCGAGACGGCGTCGTCATCGCCGAAGTCGAGCCGGATTCCGTCGCCGCCCAGAAGGGCTTGAAGCAGGGGGATGTGATCGTCGAAGCCGCAGGCCAGCCTGTTGCGCGCCCCTCCGACGTCACGGCGGCGCTGGCCGCCGTCAAGAAGGACGGACGCCGCGCCCTCCTGCTGCGCGTGAAGACCGGCGATACGACCCGCTTCGTGGCGCTCGCCACCGGCTGATCGTCGCCCGTCAGCTCGTGCCGATGAAACGGCAGGCTGCAACATGCAGCCTGCCGTTTTCGCAAAGGAAGCGCTATCATGCCGGACATGCGCATTTTGATCATCGAAGACGACGTGGAAGCCGCAGCCTATCTGACGAAGGCGTTCCGGGAAGCCGGTCACGTGGCCGACCACGCGGCCGATGGTCTCGACGGGTACGCCATGGCGCGCGATGGCACATATGACGTGCTCATCGTCGACCGAATGCTGCCCAAGCTCGATGGACTTTCATTGATCGGCGGCTTGCGCGAGCAGAAAGTCGAGACGCCCGTCCTCATTCTCTCCGCGCTCGGCCAGGTCGACGATCGGGTCAAGGGCCTGCGCGCGGGCGGCGACGATTACCTCGCCAAGCCCTATGCCTTTTCCGAATTGCTCGCGCGCGTGGAAGTTCTGGCGCGCCGGCGGGGCAATGGTGCGGCCGAACCAACGGTCTATCGCGTCGGCGGGCTCGAGCTCGATCGGCTTTCGCACAAGCTCACCCGCAATGGCCGGGAAATCGCGATGCAGCCTCGCGAGTACCGCCTGCTCGAGTATCTGATGAAGCACGCGGGCCAGGTGGTGACCCGCACCATGCTGCTCGAAAACGTCTGGGATTATCACTTCGATCCGCAAACCAACGTCATCGACGTTCATATCTCGCGATTGCGTTCGAAGATCGACAAGGGCTTCGACACGCCGCTGCTGCATACCATTCGGGGCGCTGGATACATGATCCGTGACGGCTCTCGGTAAGCTCTTCCGCACGACGGCCTTCAAGCTGTCGCTCGCCTACCTCGTGGTGTTCGCCATCGGGGCCGGTCTCGTGCTGGGCCGCATCGCCTGGAACGTGAAGGGCCTGATCGACGAGCAGATCTCGCAGACGATCGATGCTGAAATCACCGGCCTGTCCGAACAATATACCCAAGGGGGCATTCGAAGGCTGGTCTATGTCGTCGAGCAACGCACGCGCCAGCCCGGCGCATCGCTCTACCTCGTGACGACCTTCGCCGGCCAGACCATCGCCGGAAACATCGGCGACTTGCCGCCGGGCACTCTGGACCGTCCGGGCCTGACGGAAACGGCCTATCGGAGGCCCGACGAGGCCGAGGCGAGGCACCGCGCGCTGGCGCGCATCTTCATCCTTCCGGGTGGCTTCAGGCTCGCGGTCGGCCGCGATCTCGGCGACCGGGAGACTTTGCGGGTCGTCATGGGGCGGGCGCTAATCACGTCGCTCGGCTGGCTCATCGTCATCGGCACGCTCGGAGGCCTGTTCGTGGCGCGGCGCGTCCTGCGGCGCGTCGACGGCATGAATGCCTCCGCGCGCAACATCATGAATGGCGACCTGTCGCAGCGGCTTCCGCTTGCCGGAAGCAATGACGAACTGGACCGGCTGGCCATCAATCTCAACGCCATGCTCGACCGGATCGCCGAACTCATGGCGGGCCTGAAGGAAGTTTCCGACAATATCGCGCACGACCTGAAGACGCCGTTGACGCGCCTGCGGAATGGCGCCGAGCAGGCGCTCCGCACGGCGAAGAGCCCTGAGGAATATCGGGCCGCGATCGAACAGACGATCGAAGATTCCGACAGCCTGATCCGCATCTTCAACGCCCTGCTGATGATCGCACGCCTCGAGGCGGGCGGTACGGGCGACGAGATGGCGGTGTTCGACGTCGCGGAAATGGCGCGCGACGTGGGCGAACTTTACGAGCCACTGGCCGAAGAAGAGGGCACCATCCTCGCCATCGAGGCCGAGCCCGGCCTGCAAATTCTCGGCAACCGAGAACTCATCGGGCAGGCGACCGCGAACCTCGTCGACAATGCCCTGAAGTACGGCCGCACCGAGACGGCGGCCGGGCTAGCCGGTGATGTGCGCCTCGTCGCGCGAAAAGCGGGAGCAAACGTCGAGATCGAAGTGTCGGATCGCGGCCCGGGCATTGCGCCCGACGACCGCGCCCGCGTGCTCGACCGCTTCGTGCGCCTCGAAGGATCGCGCTCTCGTCCGGGCTCGGGCCTCGGGCTGTCCCTGGCGGTGGCGGTCACGAAACTTCACGGCGGCGCCTTGCGCATCGAAGACAATCAGCCGGGTCTGCGCGTCGTCATCGCGCTTCCGCTCGCCAAACTGAAACTCAAGAGCGCGCCGGAGCGTGACGAAAGATACGTCCCGCAGGCGCTTCCGGAAGCCACGACATGACCGAGCCGAACTCCCTTGCAGCTGCCGTCCGGAAGGCACCGTACCTCTTCGACGAGAAAACCGCGAACGACCGGCTCGACGAGTTCCTCGCGACGGAAGCCGGGCTCTCCGATCTCGTCAAGCATGACGGCCTGCGCAATCTTCTCCTCGGCCTGGCCGATCATTCGCCGTATCTCTGGCGGCTGGCGACCGGCGACGCGGAGCGCCTGGCGCGTCTCTTGAAGCAATCCCCCGAGGCGGGGCTGGACGCCTGCTTGCAGACGGCCGTGGATCGAGCCAAGGCCACAGTCGACGAAGCAGAATTGATGCGGACGTTGCGGCTGGCGAAGCAGGAGGCGGCGCTTCTGATTGCGCTCGCCGACATCGGTGGCCTGTGGAACGTCATGGATGTGACGTCGGCCTTGACGCGCTTCGCCGATTGCATGGCTTCGACGGCCTTGTCGTTCCTGGTTCGCCAGGCCGCGTCCGACGGCAAGCTCGTCCTCGTTCACCCGGAGGATCCCGAACGCGACTGCGGCGTGGTGGTGCTGGCTCTCGGCAAGCATGGCGCGGGCGAACTGAATTATTCGAGCGACATCGATCTCGTGGTGTTCTTCGATCCCGCTTCGGCATCCCTCCCGGACGAATCGGAGCCCGGACCGTTGTTCGTACGCATCACCAAGTCACTCGCGCGCATTCTGCAAGAGCGCACGGGCGATGGCTACGTCCTGCGTGTCGACCTGCGCCTGCGTCCAGACCCCGGCTCCACGGCGGTGGCGATTTCGCTGCCCGCTGCCTTCTCCTACTATGAAAACCTCGGCCAGAACTGGGAGCGTGCGGCGCTCATCAAGGCGAGGCCGGTCGCTGGCGACAAGGCGATCGGCCTGAGATTTTTGGCTGATCTGGCGCCCTTCATCTGGCGCAAATATTTCGACTATGCTTCGATCGCCGACATCCATGCGATGAAGCGGCAAATTCACGCCGTGCGTGGACATGCCGAAGTTGCGGTCGCAGGGCACGACGTGAAACTCGGGCGTGGCGGAATTCGGGAGATCGAATTCTTCGTTCAGACGCAGCAACTCATCTTCGGCGGGCGCCGCAAGCAATTGCGCGGTGCGCGAACGCTCGACATGCTGCGGGAACTGGCGGCCGACGGATGGGTCACCGAGGAAGCCGTGACCGATCTCACGGCCGCCTATGGCTTTTTGCGCACCGTCGAGCATCGCCTCCAGATGGTCGCCGATGAGCAGACCCAGAGACTTCCATCCACCGCCGAACAACTGGCGTCCTTCGCGCGCTTCTGCGGATTTCCGGATCTGGAGCACTTCGCCGCGGCGCTTATCGGTCATCTCACGAAAGTCGAAACGCATTACGCGCGCTTGTTCGAGCATGCACCGGCGCTCGACACGACGGGCGGCAGTCTCGTGTTCACCGGCTCCACCGACGATCCGGAGACTCTCGAAACGCTGCGGGCGCTCGGTTTCGTGGAGCCCTCGCGCGCCGCCGAAACCATCCGTGGCTGGCACTTCGGCCGACGGACCGGCGTCCAGTCGGCGCGCGCGCGTGAGGTTCTGACCGAGCTCGTGCCGGCCTTGCTGGAATCGTTCTCGGGCAGCGGAGACCCCGATGCTGCGCTCGCAGCGTTTGACTCTGCACTGGGCCGCATGCCTGCCGCCGTCGAATTGTTTTCGATCTTGAAGAGCAATGCCGCGGTGCGCGATCTCTTCGGCGACATTCTCGGAGGAGCGCCACGCCTTGCCAACGTGATTGCACAACGTCCGCATGTGCTCGATGCTGCGATCGATCCCGCCATGCTGCAGGCGAGCTCCGATGAAGATCATTACGACCAGCGCACCCGCCGGCTGTTGCGCGAGCCGGCACGCACCGAAGAGTTTCTCGACGGGGCTCGCGATATGGCGCAGGAGGAATCCTTCCTCATCGGCGTTCGGACCCTGTCGGGAATGATCGATCCCGTGGACGCGGGCGCTCCCTATGCGGCGCTGGCCTCAAGCCTCGTCCGTGCTTCGCTCGAGCAGGTGCAGCGAAACTTTACGGCTGAATATGGCACGATCGCCGGAGGGCGTTGCGCAGTGGTCGGCATGGGAAAGCTCGGCTCGCGCGAAATGACGGCGACCTCCGATCTTGATCTTATCCTGCTCTACGACTTCGATCCCGAAAATCCGGATTCGGATGGGGCCAAGCCTTTGCATGCCGCGCAATATTACGCGCGGTTGACCCAGCGTCTCGTGTCAGCCCTCACCGTCGCGACGCGACGCGGGCGGCTCTATGAGGTCGACATGCGGTTGCGCCCTTCGGGGGGCAAAGGGCCGCTGGCCACCAATGTCGGCAGCTTCATGGACTACCAGCTCACCGAGGCCGAGACCTGGGAGCACATGGCGCTGACGCGGGCGCGGACCATCGCGGGCGACGCGACGCTCCGCGCCGAGCTGACGCAATCCATCCGCAGCGTGCTGTCGGCCGCACGTGAGCCCGCTGAACTTCGCGCATCCGTCTACGACATGCGCATGTTGATCGCCGCCGAAAAGGGCGATGCGGACGTCTGGGACCTCAAGCTCGCACGCGGCGGTATGATGGACATAGAATTCATCGCCCAGTACCTCACATTGCGTCATGCCGCCTCGTGCGCAGGCGTCATGCACGTCGAAACGCAACTGGTCTTGAAATGCGCTGGCGCAGAACAGCTTCTCGCGGAGTCCGATTCCGAGAAGCTCGCTGGAGCACACCGGCTCTACACGATCGTGATGCAGATGATACGGCTGGCGACCGATGGCTCCTTCGATCCCGGCAAGGCGGCGGCCGGCGTTCTTCGACGCATCGCTTCGGCTGCCGGTCTCCCGGACTTCAAGCTGCTCGAGAACGTCCTTGCCGAAACCCGTGAAGACGTGCGGTCGATCTTTGAACGCATCGTGGGCGCGCAGGCGAAGGATTGATCAGGCGCGCAAGATCCGTGAGCGATCGGCCGTGCCCTCGGTTCCGAGCGGCAGGCTGACCCGCACGATGGTCCCGGCGCCGAGGCTTGAGCGAATGCGCAATGTTCCTCCGTGCAATTCGATAAGAGACCGCGCGATCGCCAATCCGAGACCCGAGCCCTTGGAGCCATTCTGCAGAGGCGAGTCGATCTGCTCGAACGGGCGTCCGAGCCGCGGCAGCGCGTCGGCCGAAATTCCGACGCCGGTATCTTCCACGTAGATGTTCATGGCGCCTTCGGCGAGGCGCGTCCGCAACGTGATGCGGCCGCCATCCGGCGTGAACTTGACGGCGTTGCGCATCAAGCCGATCAGAACCTTCTCGACAGCCGGCCGGTCTGCGACGAGTGGGGTGCCCGGCAGCGCCTCTGCCACGATGGTGATGTTTTTCTCGATGGCGTCGATGCGCACTGCCTCGACGACGCGCGAGATGGCCGTATCGACTTCGAACTGGGTCATCTGCAGCTGAATGCGGCCCGCTTCGAGGCGCGACATGTCGAGAACGTCGCTGATGACTGTGAGGAGGTGCTGACCGCTTTCGCGGATGTGCGTCGAATAATCGAGGTACTTGGTGCTTCCCAACGCACCGAACGTCTCATGCTCCATCATTTCCGAGAAGCCGATGATGGCGTTGAGCGGCGTGCGGAGTTCATGGCTCATGTTGGCCAGGAACTCGGACTTTGCGCGGTTGGCGGTTTCCGCCTCGGCCTTCTGCTCGAGATATTTTTCGGCGAGATCGGCAAGCTGCTGTGCTTGTAACTCGAGGGTCTGGCGGGATTTGCGCAGATCCGCGATGGTCGCCATCAAGCGACGCTCGGAATCGAGCAATTGCTCTTCATGCCGCTTCAGCTTGGTGATGTCGGTGCCGACCGAAACGTAGCCGCCGTCTTTCGTGCGGCGCTCGTTGATCTGCAGCCAGCGGCCATCCGTCAGACGCGCCTCGTAGGTGCGGGCGCCCGCAGCCGCGCGTTCCCCGAGCGGGATCTGCGTCTGCACCATCGGTGGCGCGCCCTTGGACATGAGCTGTCCATAAGGCGTCCCGGCAGCGGTGGCTTCAGGCGGCAGGTTGTGCAGGTTCTGGAACTTCGAATTGCACATCACGAGCTTGTTCTCGGCATCCCAGAGAACGAAGGCTTCCGAGATGGTCTCGATGGCGTCGCGCAAGCGAATGTCCGCGGTCGCCGTGCGCTCGATCAGTGCCTTTTGATCGCTGATGTCGACCGCAATGCCGACCAGATGGGGTGCATCCTGCGGCCCCTGGCGCAGAATCTCGGCGCGTGCGCGCAACCAGATCCATTCGCCCCGCGCATTGCGAATGCGGAACGCGTGGTCGATCGTGTTGGAGGCCGACGAAGCCAGCATTTCCGCCATGGCCTGCAAGTCGCCGTCTTGGGGATGCAGCAACGCGTTGACGTCGCCGAAGGACATGAACTCCGGTTTTGGCTCCATCCCGAGAATGTCGTACATCGAGCTCGACCAGTAAATGCGGCCTCTTGCAATATCCCAATCCCACAAGCCGCAGCGGCCGCGTGCTAGCGCGGCATCGAAGCGTTCGCGCATGAGCGTACTGGCCACGCCGGTCTCGCGCACGCGCGCCGCCTGCCAGGTATAGGCTCCGACCACCAGCGCCAGGACGAAGGCCGTGGCGAACAACAGGAAGCCGGACCGCAGCGTGGTGGCGCGCCATTCCTGATAGACGCCCGACAGCGGCTGCACGACGGCGAGTTGACCGAATGGATCCTGCAGGTTGCGCACGATGGCCAGTGCCTCGGTGCCATCCGACAGAACGATCTGCATCACGCCTGCGCGGTCCGCGAAGATCGTCAAAGGCTGCGATTGACCAAGGTAATCCTGCAGGACGCCGCGCGGGGCGCGAGATGCCGGCAGCCCAGCCACGATGACGCCTTCGGGATCCGTCACGAGCACCTGCCGGCCGTGAAGAAACGCGCGGCCCGGAAAAGTCGCTTCCGTCATCTTCATCGCGCGCGGTTCGGGTTGCGCGCGCGTGTGCGTGGTGATCTCCGCCTTGATGGTTGCCGAGATCATTTCGATTTCAGCCATCGCATCGGCCAGAGCGGATTCACGCTGCTGTACGGCCAGAAGCAGGGAAATGGCAGTCAGGATACAGAGAAAGAGTCCCGCCATGGCAGGAACGGCCAGATGCAAATGCCGTCGGAAATCGTAGGCCCGCACGAGGCGAACGAACGCATTGCGCCGGGCAATATCCTGCAAATGCTCCGCACGTGCGGAAACACCGGCCACGTTCGCACGCGCCATTCTTTGGCCCCCTGGATCAGTCCAATCCGGAGCCAATGTGCCGCATCGCCCCGAATCATCGTCATCTGAATCCGCAGGCCGATTTTTGTCCACACCTTAATGAAAGGTTTATAAAATTTGTTCGAACTACCTGCGAAGTCATGGTCTTTTTGTGACAGCCTTCGGAAAGTTCGCGCGATCAAAGGGGGAACGAGCGGGGCTACTGACGCAGCGACCGCTCGACGATGTCTCGAACGTCAGGCGACAGCTCCGGCTGCCCGGCCACGCGGCGCAAAGCCGCTTCGGCCAAAGCGCCGCGTTTGGACTCGAGGGAGCGCCAGCTTCGGAACGACGCCAGCAGTCGCGCGGCAATCTGCGGGTTCTTGCGATCGACGTCGATCACCGTGTCGGCCACGAGATCGTATCCGCTGCCGTCCGCTGCGTTGAACTGGGTTTGATTGCCGCCGGCGAAACTGCCGATGAGCGAACGCAGGCGATTGGGATTCGTGGCCGAAAAGGCGTGGTGAGTCATCAGCCGCCGCACGCGCGCCAATGTCTCACGTTCGGGAATGGTGGCCTGCAACGCAAACCATTTGTCGACCACGAGTGCGTCGCCGGCATGCGCGCGGAAGAAGGAGTCCAGCGCGGCCTCGCGCGCATTGCCGGGAATATGGGACAGCACCGCCAGTGCGCCGATCTGGTCGGTCATGTTGTTCGCGGCGTTGAATTGCGCCTCGGCCATCAGGCCTCCAGCCTCCGGGTCTGCCGCGGCGATCAGATCGAGTGCGGCGTTGCGCAGCGCGCGGCGTCCGGCGCTGGCTGCATCGGGAGAATAGGCGCGGGCAGGAGCGAGCGCGTCGTAAACGGTCTTGAGACGCGTGGAAAGCCGCTCGCCAACAAGACGGCGCAGCGCCTTGCGTGCCTGATGCACGGCGTCGGGATCGACGTCCGTCGAGATCTCCCGCGCGATGTCGGACTCGGTCGGAAGAAGCATCACCTGGGCGGTGAAGGCCGGATCCTGCTCGAAGCGCGCGACGACTGCCTCCAGGGCGTCCGCCAGGCGGGTGTCCTGTGGGATCGGTTCGCCGGCCCGGAGGGCCTTCACGGCGCGCAGAAGCCACCGCGTCGCGCAGGTTTGCGCCGCCTGCCATCGATTGAACATGTCGGAGTCATGCGCTAGCAGGATCAGAAGGTCGTCGTCGCTGGTCGTCGCATGAACGTTGACGGGCGCCGAGAAGCCGCGCAGCAGGCTCGGGATCGGCCGGCTGCGAACGTCCTCGAAGATAATCTGTCGGCGCGGTTCGGCGAGATCGAACACGCCACGTTCCGCTTCGCGCCGGCTCGCACCTCCCGGACTGCCGGCATCGGGAGTGACGAGCGCCATCTCCTGGCCATCCTCGGTGATGAGTCCAAGCGCAATCGGAATGACGAGAGCCTCCTTGGCGGGCTGACCGGGCGTGGGGGCCGTCGTTTGTTCGAAGTCCAGCGTGAAGCGGTGCGCATCCGCATCGTAATGGCTCTTCACGGTGAGGCTCGGCGTTCCGGCCTGCGTGTACCAGCGTTTGAATTTGGTCAGGTCCCGGCCGGACGTCTCCGCGAAACAGCTGAGAAAATCCTCGACCACGGCCGCCGTGCCGTCGCAGCGCTCGAAATAGAGATCCATGCCGCGCCGGAACGCGTCATCGCCGATCATCAGCTTCAGCATGCGGATGATCTCCGCGCCCTTCTCGTAGACGGTCGGCGTATAGAAGTTGTTGATCTCCAGATAGGTCTCCGGCCGCACGTTGTGCGCCAGCGGTCCGGCGTCCTCCGGGAATTGCGCGGCTCGCAGCGTGCGCACGTCCATGATGCGCTTGACCGGGCGCGAGCGCTCGTCGGACGAGAATTCCTGATCGCGGAAGACCGTGAGGCCTTCCTTCAGACAGAGCTGGAACCAGTCGCGACAGGTGATGCGATTGCCGGTCCAGTTGTGGAAATACTCGTGCGCGATGACGCCTTCGATATGCGCATAATCGATGTCGGTCGCGGTCTGCGGCAGCGCCAGCACGTACTTGTCGTTAAAAATGTTGAGGCCCTTGTTCTCCATCGCCCCCATGTTGAAATCCGAGACTGCAACGATGTTGAACACGTCGAGATCATACTCGCGCCCGAAAGCCTTCTCGTCCCAGATCATCGAACGCTTCAGCGCATCCATGGCATAGCCGGCACGATCTTCCTTGCCGTGCTCCACATAGATGCCGAGCTTCACGAGACGTCCCGATGCCGTCACGAGGCTGTCTTCGACCACTCCAAGGTCACCCCCCACGAGAGCGAAGAGATAGCAGGGCTTCGGCCACGGATCTTGCCAGATCGCGTAATGCCGCGACGTGTTTTCGATCTTGCCGCTCTCGATCAGATTTCCGTTGCCCAGGAGAACCGGCGCTTCCGTCACATCCGCCTCGATGCGCGTCGTATAGACGGACAGCACGTCCGGCCGGTCTATGAAATAGGTGATCCGGCGGAATCCCTCCGCCTCACATTGAGTGCAATAGGCGGATCCTGAGCGATACAGGCCCATGAGCTTCGTGTTGGCCGCGGGATCGAGTCGCGTCACGACGCGCAGTTCGAATGGGCCGTCACCCGCCACGTCCAACGTCAGTCGATCAGGACGAGCGACATCTCCCAGCGGCTGGGTCACACCGTCCAGTTCGACGGAAAGCGGTTCCAATTCGTCACCGTCGAGCACGAGCGGCGCACCCGGCCGCCCGGCAGGATTGCGCCGAATGCTCAGCACGGCCTCGACCCTGGTGTCTGATCCGTTCAGGTGCGCATCCAGGCGCACCTCGTCGATCAGGAAATCCGGAGCGCGATAGTCGGAGAGGCGAACGGGCAGGGCGAGATCGGTGCGCATGGAACAATCCGGGTGAGGCAATGACGCCTGGAACAACACGTTGGGGCGCGGAGTTTATCACTCTCAGCCGGCTTTGCATCTCATCGTCGCGGCCAGGAGCCAGATCACCATGCAGGCGCAATCGGGCAGAAACGGGGAGCCATTCGCGGTCGAGCAACTCGTCCTGGAGGGTGATGGACGCTTCCCCAACAATCAGCTGCCGGTGCTACTCTATCGCGGCGCGCTGCCGCGTGAGTTGCGGTCTGCCGACGCCTGCCTCCGACGCTTCGAGGAACACGGCTGGAGCAATGGCTGGGTCGACGGAATCTTCGAGTACCCCCATTTTCACAGCACGACTCACGAAGTTCTTGGAATCGTCTCGGGTGTCGCCACCCTTGCGCTTGGCGGTCCGAGTGGCAGGATCGTGGAGGTCGAGGCTGGCGACGTGCTGATCCTGCCCGCGGGCACGGCGCATGAGAATCGCGGTCACCGAAACCTGCAGGTCGTTGGCGCATATCCAGGCGGCGTGGCCTACGACATCAGGCGCGGAGACCCGGCCGAATATGAAGAATCCTTGGTGCGAATTCGCACGGTCGGTTTGCCGGAGCAGGACCCTGTGCTGGGCAAGCAGGGTCCGCTTGTCACGATCTGGCCTGGCGATTCACCCTCTGATTGAGGGCGCGCGAAGCACGAGCAGTGCGGCCTGTGTCATGGCCCGGGCGTGCGAGCGCATCGGCCCTTTCAGGCGGCCATAAAGTTTGAACACGGCGGGTTGGAGAACGGTGCCGAGCGCCATGGCGGAGACGAAATCGGGATCGCCAGAGGCGATTTCGCCTCTTATCTGCGCCGCCATGACGATGTCGCGCAGCGCCGCCACGACGTTCGTCTCGTCGGGCACGAAGCGCAGATGGGCGTGCTGATTCAACAGCACGAAAGCGAAGACGTCGGGCTCATCATCGAAGAGGCCACAAAGCAGATCGACCAGCGCCGCAATCGTCTCCTCGAAGGCGAGGCCCTGCCGCCCGATGGCTTCGATCCTGGCGGCGATGGAACCGTAATGCGCACTGAACAAGGCCCGGGCAATCTCTTCCTTCGAAGGAAAGTGCCGGTAGAGCGCAGCATCCGCGACCCCGACGGCGTGCGAAATATCCTTGATCGACGTGCCTTCGACTCCGCGGCTCGCAAAAAGCCGCAGGGCTTCGCGTTCGATGCGGGCGCGCGTCGAAGCGCCGTCGCGCGGGCGGACCTGTGCGGGTGAAGAGGTCATGTCACTGCGCTCCCTTCGGAAACGGTCGACCTGCTCGCGACACGCTCGAGAACCACTCCCCGCAGGGTGACGTGGTCGATTTTCCCCGACCCCAGCAACGGCAACGCATCCATCGTCATGATGTCGGCCGGCGCCATCAGCTCGGTTGCGCCCTGCGCTCGAAGATATGTCTGGATCTCGCCCCGCACCGCATCGGGCTTCGTGGTCACGAGCAGGAGGCGTTCTCCCTTGCGCGCGTCCGGCATCGCCACGACGGCATGCATATGGTCGGGCCAGAGTCGCGAGACCAGATCTTCCACGCCCGCGAGAGACACCATTTCGCCCGCGATCTTGGCGAAACGCTTGGCCCGTCCCTTGATAGTGACGAAGCCCTGCTGATCCATCGTCACGATGTCGCCCGTGTCGTGCCAGCCGGCCGGCGTTTCCTCGAGGACGCCGGGGTTCTCGGCCCGGAAGTATCCCAGCATGATGTTCGGACCGCTGACGTGCAGCCGCCCGCCGTCCTCGATCCCGGGCACGGGATCGAGCCGGTGGCTGACGCCCGGCATCAGCCGGCCGACCGTACCGGCGCGGTTGAACATCGGCGTATTGACCGCAAGGACCGGCGCCGTCTCGGTGACGCCGTAGCCTTCGAGAATCCGCAAGCCGAACTTTTCCATGAACATGCGGCGGGTCGTGTCTTTCACCGGCTCGGCTCCGGCCACGACGTAGCGCAGCGAGCGGAAGTCGTAAGGATTGGCCAGTCGCGCGTAGCCCGCCAGAAACGTATCGGTGCCGAACAACACGGTGGCGTTCACGCCATAGATCATCTCGGGGATCTGCCGGTAGTGCAGCGGCGACGGATAGAGGAAGAGCCGCATGCCCGTGAGCATCGGCAGCAACATGCCGCCGGTGAGCCCGAACGAATGGAACACCGGCAGGGCGTTGAAGACGACGTCGGCTCCCGTGATGTCGAAGCGGGCCATCACCTGCGCGACGTTCGACAGAAGATTGCGGTGTGAGAGGACGACGCCCTTGGGCGCGCCTTCCGAGCCCGAGGTGAAGAGCACCACGGCCGGATCGTCCGGGCTGCGCTCCACGAGCGGGCGGCCGCCGCGCAACAGGCCGCGCAGCTTGTCCATGCGGGTGACGGATGCGCGCACGTCCTCGAGCCAGACGAGTTCGACATGCTGTGAGAGTTGCGCCGCAACGTCTTGAAGCTTGCCCTTTTCAATGAAGGCACGGGCCGTCAGCACGCGCGTCACTTTCGCGGCCTTGCAGGCGGCGATCAGATTGGTGGCTCCGGCCGTATAGTTCAGCATGGCCGCCGTGCAGCCCGCACTCTGCACCGCAAAGAAGGTGACGATCGTGCCATTCGTGTTGGGCAGCAGCAGCCCGATGCAATCCCCCACCTGGCTCGTCGCCAAAATCTTGCGTCCCAGCACGGCCGCTCCAGCCAGAACGCGGGAGGCGGGCAGGGCACCGGTCAACGGATCCTGCACAAAGTCCTTCCTGGGCGTGCTGCGCGCGATCGAATCGTTGAGCGCCTGCATCAGGGTGCGGTTGGTCGAGGTGGTTTCGAACAGCAGGTCGGTCATCACGTCCTGCAGAGCCGCGCCGGCCGCCTGCCGTCGCTTGCGACCTTTCAGCATCGGGTCGATCGCAAGACGTCGCGGCGGCAGGAAGGTGATGCGCAGCTTCGGGAATAGCTTCTTGCGTACCAGTGCCCGCGACAATCGCGAGAAGAAGCTCTGCTCGAGCCCCTCGATGCGCACCGGCACGATCATGGCCTCGGCCTTGTCGGCGATCATGGCAGCGCCGTCATAGACCTTCATCAGCGAGCCCGTGACGGTGATGCGGCCTTCGGGAAAAATCACGAGAGGCCGGCCGCTCTTCACCTGCTGGATCAAAGCGCGCGTCGCGAGCGGCTGGCTTGGGTCGATCGGCAGCGCATGTGCCACGGAGAGGAAGGGCTTCACCCACCAACGCTCGGCCATCGTTCTATCGATGGCGAAGACGGGTTTGTCGTCGAGAACCGACAGGATGGCCGGCGCGTCGAGGAAGGACACGTGGTTCACCGCAATGACGCAGCGGTCGCCAGCCGCCACGACGTTCTCGAGCCCGCGAACCTCCATGCGATGGAAGAGGCGGAACAGCAGCGTCAGCAGGTCGGCGACGAAATTGCCTGGCAGCTTCCGGAAGAAATACAGACTGGCGCCAATGTTGAGCGTGCCGAGCAAAATGAGCAGCAGCGGCTCCGACAGGCCGACGAGGCCCGATTGCAGCAGCGCCGTCGTCAGCGCGCCGCCGACGATGAAGAGCGAGTTGACGATGTTGACGCCCGCGATGACGCGCGCCCGGCGATCTTCGCGCGCCCAGGCCTGAACGGCGGAAAAGACCGGAACGACGAACATTCCCGCTGCGGCCGCAAGTCCCAGCACGTCGATGGCGATGCGGATGCCGATGCCGCTGGTGAAGAAATCCGTCAGCGCCACCTGCGCCGTAGCTCTGGGTAGCGAATAGGTGGCAAGCCCCAGGTCGATCAGAAACCCGGCCATGAACAAAGCCGAGACGGGCGTCGGCAGCAGCAGAATGCGACCGTGTGCCAGCACGGCGGCGAGCAGCGACCCCAGCCCGATGCCGATCGCGAAAAGCGCGCTCACGGCGCTTTCCACGTCGATGCCGCCGCCGATGCGGTGCTTGATGACCACGGGCACGAGCGACAGCGCCACCGCGCCCGTCATCCAGAACCAGCTCACCGCCAATCCGCCGATCCAGAGACGCGAGTCCTCCGCGAGTTCGCGCACAGTATGGATGCTCGAGCGCAGGATGTTGCGTTCGATTTTCAGGCCCGGCGCGCCGATCTGCGTTGCCGGAATGAAACGGCTCGTGCCCCAGCAGAGCAGGGCGATGATCATCAACTGCACCACCACGCTCCACGACCCGCGATCGTGCGAAGCCGCATAGCCGCCGAACACGATGCCGAGCAGGATGGCGAAGAAGGTCGCGCCTTCAACCAGCGCATTGCCGGCCGGGAGCTCATGCGGCTTCAAGTGGTCCGGCAGGATTCCGTATTTGATCGGGCCAAACAGCGCCGCGATCACCCCAAGGCCAAACAGCGCCAGATAGAGCAGCGGAAGCGAGGCGAAAACGAAGCCGGCCGCCGCGATCATCTGGACGAATATTTCCGCGAACTTCAGCCGCCGCGCGATGAGCGCCTTGTCATGCGAGTCGGCAATCTCGCCGCCAAGTGCCGAAAGGAAGATCGACGGCAGGATGAAGATGCCGACCGCCAGCGTCACGAGCGTGCCCGCCATCTCGTCGCCGAGCCTGAACAGGATCAGCATCGCGAGCATGTTGCGGACGAAATTATCGTTGAAGGCCGAAAAAAACTGGCTGAGGAACAGGGGCGCGAAGCGCCGCGAGGTCAGAAGCTGCCCAAACATCACCCATCTCCACGCCGCCGCAACGGCCTGTTAGTGAGTATTCACTAACACGCAAGTGCATGTCAATGCGGGGGTGCGTCCTTTGGATCAGCATGGCCCACGACCCGTGTCACCTCCGGTAGCCTGAGCCGCAGGTGCCTATCGAGCGCGTCCACGGCTTCATGCACATCGTGGACGGTCAGGCCGGGTTCCACCCGGCAGTGGTAGTTCACGACGACCCCTGCCGGAGTTTCGCGCGCCCGCACATGGTGCACGTCATGGATGATGCCGCCCAGCCGTGCGCCCTCCGTCAGGACGGCCCGGATCTCGGCGCGCCGGGCGTCGCTGCTGTTGGCGCCACGCAGTTCTTCAGCTTCCATTGGCTCGATATGAGTCTCGATTTCGATCTCGCTGCCGAGTTCCGCCTGAATGGCCTCTTCCAGGGACGAGGCAATCTCATGCGCGGCTCCGTGCGTCATGCGGGCGTCGAGTTCCAGATCGAGGCTGATCGACTTGGCGCCGTCGATGTCCTGGATGGTCACGTGATGAATGGCGAGGCGGCGGCGCGCCGCAATCAACAGCACGCGTTCCAGCACGCTCTCGTCGTCGAGCGCCCGCGGGTTGGCCGTGACCGTGATGTCGGCCTCCGGCATGTCCTGAGCTATGGCGGTCACCACCTGCTGCTTGACCGTGTAGACTTTCTCGAGCGGCATGGTGCGCGGGACCGCGATCGACAATTCGCCGATCACCTGCGGGCCCGCCGGGCGCAGCCGCAACACTTCGATGGCGACGACGCCCGGCACGTTCTCCACGGTGCGGCGCAGTCGCTCGGTCAGTCCTGCGGGAGCGGCGTCCACCAGCGTGTCGATGGTGCGACGACCGAGCCGATATCCGGCAATTCCGATGAACAGCGACACGCCCAGCGCCGCCAGGCTGTCACCCTGGGTGAACCCATAGGTCGTCGCGACAAGTCCCACGAGGACCAGCGACGAAGCCACGAGGTCGCTGGAGAAATGAAGGGCGTCGGCCGCCAGGGCATCGCTCTTGGTCCGTTTGGCGATGGCGTCCAGCGAGCGCCAGCGCACGACGTCGACCACGATCGACACGATCAGCACGCCGAAAGTGAGCCAGGTCGCGTCCACGTGCTCGGTCGACGGCGTGATCAGCCGGCGCACGGCCTCGCCCAGCACCGCAAGCGCCAGCACCATCAGCAGACCGGTCTCGATCAGCGCCGCCACGGCCTCGATCTTGGCGTGGCCGTAGTGATGCTCGTCGTCCGCAGGCTTGTCGGCCGCCCGCACGGCGAAATAGGTCAGGATGGTCGCCCCCGTGTCGAGCAGGCTGTGCAGCGCCTCCGACATCAGCGCCAGCGAGCCGGACAGCAGACCCGCGACCAGTTTCCCGACCGTGAGCGCGCCGCTCGCCAGGATCGAGGCAAAGGCCGCTTGGCGTTTGATGTCGGCGTCTGACATGCGTGTCCCTTCGGCGAGCGAGTCGTGTGCCGCCGCCCCGCCTTCCATAAATTGAAAGGCGAGCCGAAGCCAGACCGCGGACCCCTCTGGCCTCCGGCGCTGCCACGTCTATATCCATGGGACCGGGACTTGCACGGCGCGACCGCACCACAGGAGACAGCCTTGGAATATCTGCACACCATGGTCCGCGTGACCGATCTCGATGCCTCGCTCGACTTTTACTGCAACAAGTTCGGCCTTGTGGAAGTCCGCCGCATCGACAACGAGAAGGGCCGCTTCACGCTCGTCTTCCTCGCCACTCCCGAGGACGAGCAGCGCGCCCGCGAGACGCGTTCGCCGACGCTCGAGCTGACCTATAACTGGGACCCGGAGGTCTACACTGGCGGCCGGAACTTCGGACATCTGGCCTATCGGGTCGACGACATCTACGAGACATGCCGCAAGCTCATGGAGGCCGGCGTCACGATCAACCGTCCGCCGCGCGATGGCCACATGGCCTTCGTCCGTTCGCCCGACAACATCTCCATCGAACTTCTCCAAAAGGGCGATCCGAAGCCGCCGGCCGAGCCCTGGCTGTCTATGCCCAACACCGGAGTCTGGTAGTCTCCTGGTGTTCGGTTGAGAGCGGCCGAATCGGGTGATGGGATCGCAGGATGGGCGAAGGCATGCAGAACTCCCGCGTCGCAGGGCGCAGCGCGATCCGCTTCCGGTTCCGGGGACGGGAGGTGGAACTCGCCGCATTCGCCCCGCGCACGACGCTGCTTGACTGGCTGCGCATCGACCAGGGGGCCACGGGCACCAAGGAAGGCTGCGCGGAGGGCGATTGCGGCGCATGCACCATCGTGCTGGTCCGACGGCGCGGCGGCGAAGTCTCCTTTGCGCCCGTGAATGCCTGCATCCTGCTTCTGGGCCAGGTCGATGGCGCCGAGATCGTCACCGTCGAGGATCTGGCCGAGGGTACGATCCTGCATCCCGTGCAGGAGGCGATGGTGGAAGCCCACGCATCGCAATGCGGCTTCTGCACGCCCGGCATCGTCATGAGCCTGTTCGCTCTGCACGAGTCGGCGTCGGTCCCGCCGGCGCGCGACACCATCCGCGACCAGCTCGCCGGGAATCTCTGCCGCTGCACCGGCTACCGTCCCATCGTCGAAGCGGCCGAACGGGCCGGTACCCGCGCGGGCGCATCGCCAAGGTGGTGGGGGTGCGACGACGCGGGCGGCGACCTCTTCGTCGGCCGCGACGAGCAGTTCTTCGCTGCGCCCGACAGCATCGAGACGCTCGCCGCCCTGTTGGTGAAACATCCCGACGCGACGCTCGTCTCGGGGGCTACCGATGTCGGGCTCTGGATCACCAAGGGCCTTCAGGACATCCGCAAGATCGTCTGGCTGGGGCGCGTCGCCGGGCTCGATGCCGTCTCCGACGAGGACGGGTCTTTGAAACTCGGCGCGGGCGTCACCCTGGCGGACGCCCTGCCGCTGCTTCGCGAAATTCATCCCGATCTCGGGGAGGTCATGCGCCGCTTCGGCTCCGTGCAGGTTCGGGCTTCCGGCACGGTTGGCGGCAATCTCGCCAATGGTTCGCCGATCGGCGATCTCGCGCCTTGCCTCATCGCGCTGGGCGCGACGCTGGAACTGCGACATGGCGGCGTCACCCGCACGCTTCCTCTCGAGGATTTCTTCGTCGCCTACCGCAAGCAGGATCGCCGGGCCGGCGAATTCGTCACCTCGGTGACCATTCCGAAACTTGCCGCGTCGGATCAGTTCCGCGCCTACAAGGTGACGAAGCGTCTGGATGAGGACATTTCGGCGGTGCTCGCGGCCTTCCGCTTCGAAGTGGTCGATGGCCGCATCGGCAGGGCGCGCATCGCCTATGGCGGAATGGCGGGAATTCCCGCACGCGCACGGTCCGCCGAGGGTTTCATCCTGGGCGCGCGGCTCGAGGACGAAAAGAGCTGGCGCGGCGGCTTGACGGCGCTCGCCCTCGACTTCACCCCGCTCGACGACCAGCGCGCCAGCGCGGCATATCGTTCGCTGGTCGCCAGGAACCTGCTGAAAAAGGCCTTGATGGAAATGCGCGGCGCGCCCGCTCTGGATCTGCGCATCGCCGCGCCTCGTCCGTTGTCTCAAGCTGCGAGCCCGTCATGAGCAGGGTTGAGCCAATGCGCCCTGACTCCCCGGACGAGGCCCTGGCCGTCGTTCGCAAGCCGCTCGCGCATGATTCCGCGCGCCTGCACGTGAAGGGCGCGGCAACCTACATCGACGACATTCGTGAGCCCGCTGGAACGCTGCACGTGGCTCCGGGCCTGTCGCCGGTGGCGCGCGGCCGGATCCTGTCGGTCGATCTCTCGGCCGTTCGCGAGGCGCACGGCGTCGTCGCGGTCCTTTCGGCTGCCGACATTCCCGGCAAGAATGACGTCGCTCCGGCCTATGGGGACGATCCCCTGTTCGCCGTCGACGAGGTCATTTTCCACGGCCAGGTGGTTTTTGCCGTCGTGGCCGAGACGCGCGACGCCGCACGGCGCGCCGCGCGCCTGGCGAAAATCGACGTCGAAGCAGTCGAGCCTGCCGTCGACTTCGATGCCGCGATCGCACGTGGCGTGACGGTCCTGCCGGATTACGAGTTCGGCCGGGGCGACGCCGCGCAGGCGGTGCGAGCATCTCCGAAACGGCTGTCCGGTCGTTTCGAAATCGGCGGGCAGGAGCATTTTTATCTCGAAGGACAGGTCGCGCTCGCGATCCCCGGCGAGGCCGGCGATCTGCTGGTTCACTCGTCGACGCAGGATCCGACCGAGGTGCAGCACGTCGTCGCGCGCGTGCTCGGCTGCCCGGATTCGCACATCACTGTCGAGACGCGCCGCATGGGCGGCGGCTTCGGCGGCAAGGAGAGCCAGGCCAATCAGACGGCGGCTCTGGCGGCGCTCGCGGCGCGTGTGACTGGCCGGCCCTGCAAGTTGCGGCTCGACCGCGACGACGATTTCATCATCACCGGAAAGCGGCACGAGTTCCGCGCCGACTGGTCGGTCGGTTTCGACGAAAAGGGCGTCGTCAGCGCCTATGACGTGCAACTGGATGCGCGCTGCGGCTGCTCGGCGGATCTCTCGACCGGTGTCGTCGACCGCGCGATGTTCCATGCCGCAAACTCCTATTACCTGCAGGACGTCGCCATTCGCTCGCGCCGTCTGCGGACAGATACGGTCTCGAACACTGCCTTCCGGGGTTTCGGCGGCCCCCAGGGCATGCTCGCCATCGAGCGCGTGATGGACGCGATCGCGCACGAGACCGGGCGCGATCCTCTCGACGTTCGCAAGGCCAATCTCTATGCGCCGGGACGCGACCTCACGCCCTACGGCATGAAGGTCGAGGAAACCGATACGCTCCCGGCGCTGATCGACAGTCTGGAAGCGACGTCTGATTATCGCGCGCGCCGCGCCGCCATTGCCGCGCATAACGAGGGCCATCCCGTCATCCGCCGCGGCATTGCCCTCACGCCGGTCCAGTTTGGAATTTCCTTCACGCTGGTTCACATGAACCAGGCGGGTGCGCTCGTCCACGTCTACCAGGACGGTTCGATCCATCTGAATCACGGCGGCACCGAGATGGGGCAGGGGCTCTTCATCAAGGTCGCCCAGGTGGTGGCCGAGGAATTCGGCGTGCCGATCGACTGGGTCCGCATCACCCCGACCAACACCGCCAAGGTTCCCAACACGTCGCCGACCGCAGCTTCGTCCGGTTCGGATCTCAACGGCATGGCGGCGCGTATCGCAGCCTCGGCCATTCGCGAACGCATGGCGCAGGTCGCCGCGCAGATGTGGGGCCTTCCGGTGGACGGCGTGACGTTCCGCGAAGGACGCGTCTTTGGCGGAAACGAGTCGATCAGCTTTCGCGATCTGGCGCGTCGTGCGCGAGAGAGTCGCGTTCAATTGTCGGAAGCCGGCTTCTACAAGACGCCGCGGCTCGATTGGGATCGCGCAACCAAGACCGGCCGGCCGTTCCTGTATTTCGCCTACGGGGCCGCGTGCTCCGAAGTGGCGGTCGATACCATGACGGGCGAGATGCGTGTCACGCGCGTCGACATTCTGCATGACGTTGGCCGTTCACTGAATCCGGCCATCGACATCGGCCAGATCGAAGGCGGATTCGTGCAGGGGATGGGCTGGCTGACCACGGAAGAACTCGTCTTCGACGCCAAGGGCCGGCTGAGAACGCATGCGCCCTCGACCTACAAAATCCCGGTCGCTTCCGACGTGCCGGACGATTTTCGCGTCGCGCTGTTCGACAATGCCAACCGCGAGGACACGATCTATCGGTCCAAGGCGGTCGGCGAGCCGCCGCTCATGCTCGGCATCAGCGTCTTCAGCGCAATCGTGGATGCGCTTCACGGACTTGCGCCTGGTCGTCAGGTCCCCCTCGATGCGCCCGCGACGCCGGAACGCATTCTCTTCGCCGCCGAAGCCCTGAGGGGCTGACTTCATGCGATGGTTGAAGTGAGGAGCCGCACTTGAATCAGTTTCTGAAGTTGAATCGATGTGTGAACTCGCGGCGATGCACCTCTCTTCGGTGTGCCAGGCCATGCTGATCCTGTCTCGGCTGGAAGACGTGTTGCGCACCGACGGCGCAGCCGTGCTGGTGTCGGTCGAAACGGTGGCGGGGTCCGCGCCGCGCGATGCGGGCGCACGCATGCTCGTGCGGCCGAACGGCGACTTTCACGGCACGATCGGGGGCGGGGCGCTGGAATGGGACGCGTTGCGGATGGCGCGCGAATTCTTCGCGCCGGGGCGCGAACCAGTCGCCGTCCATGACTTCGCGCTCGGCCCAGAGCTCGCGCAATGCTGCGGCGGCCGCGTGCGCATCCGCTTCGAACGACTCGAACGAAGCGATGCGGATCGCGTGGCCGAACTCATCGCGCATGAATATGCCGAACGCGCGCTCACGCCATTGGCCTTGTTCGGTGCAGGGCATGTCGGCCGCGCCCTCGTGCTGGCGCTGGCGCCGCTGCCCTTCAAGGTCCGCTGGATCGACGAGCGCCCCGATGCGTTTCCGACGTTCGTACCGTCCAATGCCACCAAGGTGGCGACGCCCAATCCAGCGGCCGAACTGGACGGCCTGCCGAACGGGGCCTTCGTGCTGGTGATGACTCACTCGCACCCTCGAGATCTCGACATCGTCACCCGCGCCCTCCACCTCGACCGCTTCGCCCATGTGGGCCTGATCGGCTCCGCGACGAAGCGCGCGCGGTTCGAAAGTCGCATGGCGGAAGCGGGATTGCCTCAGGTCTTGCGCGCGAAGCTCGTCTGCCCGATCGGCATCCCAGGTCTGGACGGCAAGGAGCCCTCGACCATCGCGGCCTCGACAGCCGCATCCCTTCTCCTCGCCCGCGAGGCGGTTCAGTCCGGAGCAAACCACGCATGAGCCACGATCCCGCCGAAGCGAAGCCGGACCACGAGCAGGATCGTAAATTCCTGCTCCGCGCCGTCGAACTCTCGCGCAGCCGCATGGAGGCCGGCCTCGGCGGCCCGTTCGGGGCCGTGCTCGTGCGCGACGGCGAGATCATCGCCGAGGGTTGGAACGAGGTAACGTCGAGCCTCGATCCCACGGCGCACGCCGAGGTCACGGCCATCAGGCGCGCCTGTCAGGCCGTCGGCGACTTCTTGCTCAAGGGCGCGACGCTCTACTCGAGCTGCGAACCTTGTCCGATGTGCCTTGCGGCGACGTATTGGGCGCGCGTCGATCGCCTGGTCTATGCCAACACGCGCAGGCAGGCTGCTTCGATCGGCTTCGACGACGAGTTCCTCTATGAGGAGATCCCCCGAGATCCGGCGTCCCGCAGCCTGCCGACCCGGCATGTTCCGTTGCCGGAGGCCGAACACGTGTTCGACCTCTGGGCCGCCAAGGCCGACAAGATCGCTTATTAGCGAGTCTCGGGCTTAGCCGCATTCGGCGGCGCGGGGTCGACGGCTGACGGCGGGATCACCGGCATGTTCTGCCCGGCGCTGGGCGGCGGAGCCTGCCGCATCTCCGGGTCCACATTGCCCGGTGGCGCGATCACGCCATCGGTGCGGTTGAGCTTGTCGGTCAGCGTCCCGCCCGGCGCGGCAGCCCCGGGTTTGGGTTCGCTCGTCGTGCTGCCCAAATCCGGAATGGCCTGGTCCGACGTTCCCTTGCCGGCTTGAGCCCAGCCCCCGGAAGAGGACGCGAGCGCGACGAGCGCCGCCAGTGTGGCGGCGCGAGAGACGCGGACGATGGTCGTTCGGTTCATCATGTCTGCTCCGGCTGGTGTGAGCTGTCCTGGTTCGAACGTCCGCCGCGACGGAGCGGTTCCGGTCGACCGCAGTGCGGAACCCTGGCGCGGCCGTTGGGGTTACAGACACTCAGCAGCAGCGCGCGGAGATGACGCATGACCAGCATGAGCGAAGCCCGCATCCTGATCATGGCGACGGATGGATTCGAGCAGTCGGAGCTTCAGGTTCCACTCGAAAAACTGCGCGCGGCCGGCGCACGGGTCGATGTGGCGGCTCCCGAGGGCGCGTCCGAGATCAAGGGCTGGCAGGACAAGAACTGGGGCGCCAAGATCCCGGTCGACCTCGAGATCGGGGCCGCCGAGGTCGAGGATTACGATGCGCTCGTTCTGCCGGGCGGACAAATGAATCCCGACGTCTTGCGGATGAACGACGACGCGATTGCGTTGATCCAGGAATTTATCGATGCCGGTAAGACCGTGGCGGCCATTTGTCATGCGCCGTGGCTGCTGGTTGAAGCCGATGCGGTGGACGGCAAGAAAGTGACGTCGTGGCCCTCGATCCGCACGGATGTCGAGAATGCAGGCGGTGACTGGGTCGATCGCGAGGTCGTGGTCGACGACGGGCTCATCACCAGTCG
>JAQGJH010000139.1 GCA_028290705.1 Hyphomicrobiales bacterium | reverse complement strand
ACGCCCGACGTGTTCGGCAATCTCCGCGATCTCACGGCCGTCGCCGAGAAGTGCCACGCCCACGGGGCTCTTCTCATCGCGGTCTTCACCGAAGTCGTCTCGCTGGGCGCCTTGCGCACGCCCGGCTCGATGGGCGCCGACATCGTCGTCGGAGAGGGCCAGTCGATCGGCAATGCGCTGAATTTCGGCGGCCCCTATGTCGGCCTGTTCGCGACGCGGCAGAAATACGTGCGCCAGATGCCGGGTCGTCTCTGCGGCGAGACCGTCGATGCGGAAGGCCAGCGCGGCTTCGTGCTGACGCTGTCGACGCGCGAGCAGCACATCCGCCGCGACAAGGCGACCTCCAACATCTGCACCAATTCCGGCCTCTGCTGCCTGGCCTTCACGATCCACATGACGCTTCTGGGCGAAACGGGACTCGACCGTCTCGCGCGCATCAATCACGCCAACGCCGTGAAACTCGCGGACCTCTTGGCCGGCGTGAACGGCGTCGAGGTGCTGAACGAGAGCTTCTTCAACGAATTCACCATCCGGGTGAAGGGCGATGCCGCCGCGCTCGTCGAAAAGCTCGCCGGGCAGGGCGTGCTCGCGGGCGTGCCGGTCTCGCGCCTGCTGCCGGACGCCGGCCTCGACGACCTCATCGTCGTCGCCAGCACCGAAGTGAATACGGATGATGACCGCGCCAGCTTCGTGGCTGCGCTGCAGGAGGTTCTGTGATGTTGAACCAGCAGGGACGCCCCACTTCGGCGGGGATCGCGGGCACGCGGGGGCGCCGAACCTTCACGTCCAATCGCGCGCTTCAGATGGAAGAAGCCCTGATCTTCGAGACGGGCCGTCATGACGTCACCGGCGTCGATCTCGACGAGCCCGAGCCCTTCGCCTCGCGCCTCGGCGCACTCGCACGCGCGGATGCCATCGGCCTTCCGGGTCTCTCCGAGCCCGAGACCATGCGTCACTACGTGCGCCTCTCGCAGAAGAATTACGCGATCGATTCCGGGCTCTATCCGCTCGGCTCCTGCACGATGAAGCACAATCCGCGCCTCAACGAGGCCATGGCGCGGCTGCCGGGATTTTCCGACATTCATCCGTTGCAGCCGCCATCGACCGTTCAGGGCGCGCTCGCGCTGATCGAGGAACTGGCGCGCTGGCTCATGGTGCTCACCGGCGCCGAAGCCGTCGCCATGTCTCCGAAGGCCGGCGCACACGGCGAACTCTGCGGCATGGCCGCCATCAAGGCCGCGATCGACGCCAAGGGGGAGGGCGCGACGCGCCGCATCGTCCTCGTGCCCGAAAGCGCGCATGGCACCAATCCGGCGACGGCCGCGGCGATCGGCTTCATCGTCAAGGCCGTTCCGACGGGCGCGGACGGCACGGTGCATCCCGATGCCGTGCGGGCGCTGATGGGTCCGGACGTCGCCGCCATCATGCTCACCAACCCGAACACCTGCGGGCTGTTCGAGAAGGACATCGTGGAAATCGCCGCGATCCTGCATGAGGCAGGCGCTTACTTCTACTGCGACGGCGCGAATTTCAACGCCATCGTGGGCAAGGCGCGGCCGGTCGATCTCGGCGTCGACGCCATGCACATCAACCTGCATAAGACGTTTTCGACGCCGCACGGCGGCGGCGGTCCGGGCTCCGGCCCGGTGGTGCTGTCGCGGCGGCTCGCGCCTTTCGCGCCCGTGCCCTTCATCCGCCGCGACGGCGACGCGCTCAGCCTCGTCGAACATACGGACGGCTCGCAGAGTCTCGGCCGGCTGACGGCGTTCCATGGCCAGATGGGGATGTTCGTGCGCGCGCTGTCCTACATGCTGTCGCATGGATCCGACGGCTTGAAGCAGGCCTCCGAAGACGCAGTGCTCAATGCGAACTACGTGAGGGCCTGCCTGGCCGACCTGATGTCGCTGCCGTTCGGCAACCGGCCCTGCATGCATGAAGCCCTGTTCGACGACACGTGGCTGAAGGACACGGGAGTCACCACGCTCGATTTCGCCAAGGCGATGATCGACGAGGGCTACCACCCGATGACCATGTATTTCCCGCTCGTCGTGCACGGGGCCATGCTGATCGAGCCGACGGAATCCGAATCCCGCGCCTCGCTCGATCTCTTCATCATGACGCTTCGGGATCTCGCCCGCAGCGCGCTCGACGGGGAAACCGACCGCTTCTCGGGTGCGCCCTATCTCGCGCCGCGCCGGCGACTGGACGAAACCCGCGCGGCCCGCAATCCGATCCTCCGCTGGACGAAGCCAAAGCCGATCGACGGCTGATCGGGCGAAATGAAGCGACGCGAGCCCCCGGCTCGTGTCGCTTCGCGCTCGACGAGGCGCGCTTCACCCGCGCCAGATGTCGTCGCCCGAAACGTCGGCCATGCGCTGCTTGCCGATATAGGCCATGGTCCGGCGCATCTCGTCCTTCAGGATCGCCAGCGCCTTGGTGGCCCCGGCCTCGCCGCCCGCGCCGATGCCGTAGAGCGTCGCCCGTCCGGTGAGAACCGCCTTGGCGCCGAGCGCCAGGCATTTGACGACGTCGCTGCCACGGCGCACGCCCGAATCGACGATGACGGTCGTCCGGTCGCCCACGGCCTCGACGATGCCGGGCAGCACGTGAATCGTCGACGGCGCCGAATCCATGTTGCGGCCGCCATGGTTCGACACCACGATTCCGTCGACGCCATGATCCAGCGCGCGGCGTGCATCGTCGGGCCGCATGATGCCCTTGATGACGAGCTTGCCGGGCCATATCTCCCGCAGCCGGTCGACGTCCGACCAACTCACCTTGTCGGCCCTCAAGGCCTTTGCGGCCGAGGCTTTCCCGGTGATCTTGCCCTGGTAATGTTCGGGGTAATTGGCGTGCACCGGCATGCCGGTCGTCGCCATGTAGCGGCCAATCACCGTGGCGAGCCATTCGGGATGACGCAGCACGTCGATGACGCTGCGGCTGTTCATCTTGTAGGGCTGGCTGAAGCCGTTGCGCGCATTGTGCTCGCGGTTCGCCCCATGGCCGATATCCACCGTCCACACCAGGGTCTCGAAACCCGCGGCAGCCGCGCGGCGCACGAGTTCGTAGGACAATTCCTTCTCGCGCCACATGTAGAGCTGGAACCAGGGTCGTCCGCCGCCCGCCGAAACCTTCTCCATCGGAGTGTTCGAGCCCGTGGCCAGCGTGAACGGCACGCCGGCTTTCGCCGCCGCCTTGGCGAGTTCGTATTCGCCCTCGTACCAGCAGAGCCCGGCGATTCCCGTCGGCGCGATGATGAGCGGCAGCGAAGAGGGCTTGCCGAAAATCTCCGTGTGGAGCTTCACGTCCGAGACGTCGACCAGCACGCGGTTGAGGAGTTTCAACTCGTCGAAGGCGCGCCGGTTGTTGCCCAGCGCCACCATGTCCTCGGTGCCTTTGTCGAGATATTCGAACACGCCCTTCGGCAGGCGCCGGCGCGCCACGTCGCGCAAATCGGCAATGTTGTAGCAACGGTCGAGACGACCCATCTGTCCCCCTAGTCGCGCGGCTTCACGGGCCACGTCTTCGCTCGCGGCAATCTAGGGGCGAGGGCCTCGGCCTGTAAAGCGGAGGGTGACGCTCCCGACAAAACTACAGGATACGTTTGTGATATAAAATAATTCACACGCGATCATGATTATATGTTAGAAGCCTTCCCACACTCGCTTTCTGGAGTTCGCCATGCGCTCGTTTTCGCCGCTCTACGCGGCCGCCGCCCTTGCAATCTCTCTCGCCGCCGGATCCGCCCAGGCTCAGACGCAGGTTCGCGTCGGCTTCATCCCCGTTCTGGGAGCCTCGCCGATCTTCGTGGTCGAGAAGGAGGGCTGGGCCAAGGAAGCCGGGCTGGACTTCAAGTTCACGACCTTCGAATCCGGCCCGGTGATGATCCAGGCATTGGCCTCCGGCACGCTCGACGTCTATGTGGCGGGCGTCGCGCCTCTCGGCGTCGCGCGCTCGAAGGGCATCGACGTCACGGTCGTGGCCGCGACCGCGGTCGAGGAAATGACCGTCGCGGCCGGCGGCAAACTGGCCCCGAGCTTCAAGGAGGGCGTCAAGCCCGCCGACGCCTTCAAGGCCTTCCGGGCCGCCAATGGCAAGCCGGCGCGCATCGCCACGCAGCCGCCGGGCTCCGTCCCGCACACGACCCTGAACCACTGGCTGTTCGAGGTGACCAAGACCGACAAGGCCGACGTCGAGATCGTCCCGATGGGGATCGACGCCACCCAGCAGGCGCTTCTCACCGGCGCCGTCGACGCCGCGACCATTCGCGAGCCGACCGACACGATCGTCCAGAACCGCGACAAGCGCATCAAGATCGTGGCGCTGGGCGGCGACATGTTTCCGAGCCAGCCTGGCACCGTCATCGCGGTTTCGGGCGCGTTCCTGAAGAAGAACCCGGAAGGCGTGCAGAAGCTCGTCTCCGGCATCGTCCGCGCCGTGGACCTGATCAAGAGCGATCCCAAGCGCGTTGCGCCCGCGATCGAAGGCGCGCTCGGCAAGGGCCTGCTCGACACGCAGACGATCATCTCGGCCCTGGGCTCGCCCGCGTCCAAGTTCGAGGCCAATCCGGCGGTCATCGTCGAGGCGACCAAGAAGATGCAGGCCTATCAGGTGTCGATCGGCACGCTCGACAAGGACGTCCCGCTCGACGGTCTTTTCGACACCTCCTATTTCGAGAAGGCCTCGAAGAAATAAGTCCCTCGCATCCTCCCGCGATGGCCGGCGCCGCCCTCCGGGTTCATGACCTCCAGGTTCATGACCCGCGAGGGCGGCGCTGTTTTGACTGGCGACGCCGCCACGCCGATCTATGTTAATCGTGCGCGCGCCCTCTCGAACCCCCGGCAATTCCTTGCAAGTCCGTCCCACTCTCTATGCCGCCATCGGCCTGGCGCTGTTCCTGCTGCTGTGGGAATCGGTGCCTCGCCTCGGCCTCGTCCAGTCCAGCCTGCTGCCGCCGCCGAGCGACTTGCCGGAAGCCTTCCTGCGCGAGTTCCGCAGCGGGCAGTGGAGCCACTACGTCGGCCTGAGCCTCAATCATTACGTGCTCGGGTTCCTGGTCGGCTCGGGCCTCGGCACGCTCATGGGCGTGCTGACCGGCATGTCGAAGAGCCTCGAATGGCTGCTCGCCTGGGTGGTGCGCCTGCTGCGGCCCATTCCCAATCTCGCCTGGGCGCCGTTCGCCATCATCTGGTTCGGCGTCGACGAAGCCAATGCGGTCTTCATCATTTCCATCGGGGTGTTCTGGATCGCGTTCTTCGCCGCCCACGGGGCGATTCGCAGCGTCGACCGCGATCTCGTCGAAGTGGCCGATGCATTCGGCTTCCGCAGCGGTCCGGAGCGTCTTCTCAAGGTGCTGCTGCCGGCCGCGACTCCGGGAATTCTCGTCGGCGTGCGCACCGCGCTCGGCCAGGCCTGGATGGCCGTGGTGGCGGCCGAACTGTCCGGCGTCAGCGGGCTGGGCAGCCGCATGATGCAGGCGTCGAGCCTGCTCGCGACCGACATCGTCGTCGTCTACATGCTCACCATGGCGGCGCTCTACGGCATCATGGATGCCGGCTTCATGTACGCGCAAGGAAAGCTGTTGAAATGGAAGCCCTGACGCCGGCCGCGCCGATCATCCACATTGCCGGGCTGGGTCTCGCCTTCGAGCAGGACGGTCGTCGCACGCAGGTGCTGCAGGGGCTCGACCTCGACGTGCAGGCCGGCGAATTCGTCGCCATCGTGGGCGCGTCCGGCGTCGGAAAGTCGACGCTGCTGCGCGTGTTGATGGATCTCGCGGCTCCGACCTCCGGCGACGTGAGGATCGCGCCCGATCCGGCGGCCGAGCGCCCCATGGCCATGGTGTTTCAGGACGCGCGGCTTCTGCCCTGGCGGCGCGTGCTCGCCAATGTCGCCTTCGGGCTCGAAAAGACCTCTCTCGCCAAGGCCGAGAGACTGGCGCGGGCGCGCGACGCGCTGAAACTCGTCGGCCTCGCCGACATGGCCGAGCGCTGGCCGCATCAATTGTCCGGCGGCCAGCGGCAGCGCGTGGCGCTCGCGCGAGCGCTGGCCGTTCGTCCCTCCATCCTGCTGATGGACGAGCCGTTCAGCGCACTCGACGTCCAGACCCGCGAAAACCTGCAGGACGAACTGGTCCGCATCCGCCAGGAAACCGGAAAGACGATCCTGTTCGTGACGCACGACATCGACGAGGCGGTCTATATGGCTGATCGCGTCATCGCGCTGGCCGGCAAGCCCGGCGTGGTGCGGGCCGCGCGCCAGATCGACGTGCCGCGTCCGCGCCGGCGGGGGTCGATTCGATTGGCCGAGATCGCCCAGGAGGTGAAGACCGACATCACCGCCGAGGCGAGCGATCGCGGGCCCGATTTCGTCATTTGAGTGCGGCGCACGGCGGAGCGGGCGCGAAACGATTCCCGCAGCCTGTGCACGGCGGGCCTGCGACCTTCGTACGCGGCTTTAAAATACGGCGAAAAGCACAATAAATACAAATACTTATGACAACTTCACGGCTCCTTGACACAATCTCGCCCCGACAATATGTTGCGCGCGTCTCACAGGGGCTTCCTCGCTCCTCGGGATCGCGTCCGAAAGCCGGTCTGCGACGCCAGAATCCAACCGCCCGCCGCAATCGCCGGCTTCGTCTCGCCAAAGCTCGCCTTCCATCGATCGAGGCCCTATAGGGTCGGCAGGGTCAAACCTGCGATGCGGAGAGATAATGGCCGGGATGGACGGAAAGGCCGGGCCGGATTCATCCGGCGACGAAGACCGCGCCATGAAAGCGCGGCTCGACACTCTCGCGGCCGATCTCGGCCGGCGGCGACTGGATCACCCGGATCCGAATGCCGCCAACGGATCGAACGTGCAGACCGGTCGCGCGATGAGCATGGGATTTCGCGTGCTCACCGAATTCGTGGCGGGCGTTGTCGTCGGCGGCCTTCTCGGCTGGCAGTTCGACAAATGGTTCGGCACGCAGCCGTTTCTGCTGATCATCATGTCGATGCTCGGCGCAGCGGCGGGTTTCTGGAACGTGTACCGCATCGCAGCCGCTCCCACGGGATCGCAGGGCTCGGACGGAACCGGCGCCGGAAGCTGAGGATGCGCCTTCGGGCGCGTCAGGACTTCGACTTTCTCGCGCCCTTCGGGGCGCGAGGCGCATCAGATCTCCGCGCCCCGGGGCGCGACCAGAGAAGGGCTTGAAACAGTGGCGACACCCGGCAAGGCGATCGATCCGATCCACCAATTCATCGTCGAACCGCTGGCGCGCATCAATCTGTTCGGCGTCGACGCCTCCTTCACCAATGCGTCCCTTTTCATGGTCATCGTCCTGCTGGCCATCACCTTCCTGATGATCATCGGCACGGCCCAGAAGAGCATCGTGCCGGGGCGTCTGCAGTCGGCTGCCGAAATCTCCTACGAGTTCGTGGCCAATACCGTGCGCAGCACCGCCGGCCAGGAAGGCATGAAGTTCTTCCCGCTGGTGTTCTCGCTGTTCATGTTCGTGTTCTTCTCGAACATGATCGGCCTGATCCCCTACACGTTCACGGTCACGAGCCAGATCATCGTCACCTTCGCGCTGGCCGCGGTCGTGATCCTGACCGTCATCATCTATGGGCTGGTCCGTCACGGTGCGCACTTCCTGCACCTCTTCGTGCCGTCGGGCGTGTCGCCCATCCTGCTGCCCTTCATCGTGATGATCGAAGTCATTTCCTTCGTGTCGCGGCCGATTTCGCTGTCGGTTCGTCTGTTCGCCAACATGCTGGCCGGACACATCACCCTGAAGGTCTTCGGCGCCTTCGTGGCCATGCTGATCGGCGGCTCGGGCGCCGCCGCCATCCTGTCCCCGCTGCCGCTTCTCGCCATCGTCGCGCTCACCGGCTTCGAACTGCTCGTCGCGTTCCTGCAGGCCTATGTGTTCGCCATCCTCACGTGCGTCTATCTGAACGACGCGCTTCACCCGGGTCACTGATAAATATCTTAACAACAGCCAGATCGACCCAAATCTAAGAAACCTTACAGGAGTTCAAAATGGATCCCGTTGCAGCTAAGTACATCGGCGCCGGCCTCGCCACCCTGGGCATGGGCGCCGCCGCCATCGGCGTCGGCAACATCTTCGGCAACTTCCTCTCGGGCGCTCTGCGCAACCCGTCGGCCGCCGACGGCCAGTTCGGCCGCGCGTTCATCGGCGCCGCGCTCGCCGAAGGTCTGGGCATCTTCTCGTTCCTGGTCGCGATCATTCTCCTGTTCGTGGTCTGACGACTTCCGCGCGGCCGGAGCGCTTCGCAGCGC
>JAQGJH010000134.1 GCA_028290705.1 Hyphomicrobiales bacterium | reverse complement strand
ACTACCGTCCGCAGTTCTACTTCCGGACGACGGACGTGACGGGCATCGTGACGCTGCCGGAAGGCACCGAAATGGTGATGCCGGGCGACAACGTGACGATGGAAGTCGCGCTGATCGTGCCGATCGCCATGGAAGAGAAGCTGCGCTTCGCCATCCGCGAAGGCGGCCGCACCGTCGGCGCCGGCGTCGTCGCCTCGATCATCGAGTAATCGGTACGCCCCAGGGCGTGTTCAGGGCGCGGATCCCCCGGGGTCCGCGCCTTTTTTTGTTTCCACCGTCTTTGCGAGGAGCGGAGCGACGCGGCAATCCATAGCCGGGTGCGTCGCGCCCTGCCGCGTTCAACTGGGTTGCTTCGCTCCGCTCGCAAGGACGGGCCCGGGACGGCCGGGGCCGGGGGGGCGCAAATCTCCTTGCAATCGGCGGCGTCCTTTGGCATGAGATCGCGTGTCGGGACCGCGCGTCCCGCACGCGAGAGCTAGGGGCTTAGCTCAGCTGGTTAGAGCGGCGGTCTCCAAAACCGCAGGTCGAGAGTTCGAATCCCTCAGCCCCTGCCATCTCCCTTCCGGTTTTCCATCCTTTTCGCCGCCGTCCCGCCGGGGCCAGGCGGCGCGTCGTCCATACGCGGCGAGGGCTGGGGAGGCCGGACATATTTCGCTTGGCGCGGTGGAAACCATTGGCTATAAGCCGCTCCAGATGTGGCGCGCGGCCTTATGGGTCCCGCGCCGCGATCATTTTTGGCGGCTGCCATCCGGCGAGTCGGGTACCGGCGCCCCCACATCGAGACGAGGCCATGGCCAATCCGTTCGAGTTCATCCAGCAGGTCCGCGCAGAAGCCACGAAGGTCACCTGGCCGACGCGTCGCGAGACGCTGATCACGACCGGCCTCGTGCTTCTGATGGTCGTGGTCGCCAGCATCTTCTTCGTGTCGGTGGACTGGGCGATTCAGCTTCTGATCACTGCCGTCATGTCGCTGGGGAAATGACATGAGCAATCGCTGGTACATCGTCCACGCCTATTCGAACTTCGAGAAGAAGGTCGCCGAATCGATCCGCGAATATGCGGCGCAGCGCGGCCTGACCGACAAATTCGAGGAAATCCTCGTCCCGACCGAGCAGGTCGTGGAAGTGCGCCGGGGCCGCAAGGTCAATTCCGAGCGCAAGTTCTTCCCGGGCTACGTGCTGGTGAAGTGCGACCTGACGGACGACGTCTACCACCTGATCAAGAACACCCCGAAGGTAACGGGCTTCCTCGGCGCCGACAAGAAGCCGATGCCGATTTCCGACGCCGAGGCCGACCGCATCAAGGGCCAGGTGCAGGAGGGCGTGGAACATCCGAAGCCCTCGATCCACTTCGAGATCGGCGAGACCGTGCGGGTGGCCGACGGACCGTTCGCATCGTTCAACGGCATCGTCGAGGAAGTCGACGAGAGCCGCTCGCGCGTCAAGGTCGCGGTGTCGATCTTCGGCCGCGCCACGCCGGTGGAGCTGGAATTCACCCAGGTCGAGAAGGTCTGAGGGTAGGGGCCGCCGCACGGCGGTTCTGACGAAACGTGGGGCCGACATCCGGCCCGACAGGAGCGTGGAAGATGCGCCGGTCGCCAGCCGGAGTTCGTGTCGCACCACGGTCTGCAACCGCCGCGCCGGCGTTCCGGGCGGCATCGTAGGAGCAGAGAAATGGCAAAGAAGATCACGGGTTACGTGAAGCTTCAGGTGCCGGCCGGGGCGGCCAATCCGTCGCCCCCGATCGGTCCCGCGCTGGGTCAGCGCGGCCTGAACATCATGGAATTCTGCAAAGCCTTCAACGCGAAGACGGCGCAGATCGAAAAGGGAACTCCGATCCCGGTCATCATCACGGCCTATCAGGATCGTTCCTTCACCTTCGAGATGAGGCAGCCGCCGGTCACCTTCTGGTTGAAGAAGGCCGCGAACCTGAAGATCGGCAAGAAGCCGGCCTCGGGCTCGAAGACGCCGGGCCGCGGTTTCGTCGGCAAGGTGACGAAGGCTCAGATCCAGGAGATCGCCGAAAAGAAGATCGTCGATCTCAACTGCCATTCCATCGAGGCCGCAATGGTCATGATCGAAGGCTCCGCCCGTTCGATGGGCCTCGAGGTGGTGGGGTAAGCCATGGCACATGTTGGAAAGCGCGTCGTCAAAGGCCGTGAAGGCATCGACCGCATCAAGCTCTACAAGATCGACGAAGCCGTGAAGCTCGTGAAAGAGCGGGCCAATGCGAAGTTCGACGAGACCGTCGAAATCGCCATGAACCTCGGCGTCGACCCGAAGCATGCCGACCAGATGGTCCGCGGCGTCGTCAACCTGCCCAACGGCACCGGCCGCGTCCTGCGCGTCGCCGTCTTCGCCCGCGGCGCAAAGGCTGAGGAAGCCAAGGCCGCCGGCGCCGACATCGTCGGCGCGGAAGACCTGGTGGCCTCGGTCCAGGGCGGCACGATCGACTTCGATCGCTGCATCGCCACCCCGGACATGATGCCGCTCGTCGGCCGCCTCGGTAAGGTGCTGGGCCCGCGCGGCCTGATGCCCAACCCGAAGGTCGGCACCGTGACCATGGACGTGAAGTCCGCCGTCGCCGCCTCGAAGGGCGGGGCCGTCGAGTTCCGCGTCGAGAAGGCCGGCATCATCCAGGGTTCGGTCGGCAAGACGTCGTTCGGCGACGATCAGTTGGTCGAGAACATCAAGGCCTTCGTGGATGCGGTGGCCAAGGCCAAGCCGCAGGGCGCAAAGGGCACCTACATCCAGCGCGTGGCCCTGTCGTCGACGATGGGTCCGGGCGTGAAGGTGGATCCCGCCACGGTCGCGGCCGCAGGCTGACGCATCCTGGTTCGTGGCCGCGCCTCGCGAAGCAGGGCGCGGCTGCGACAATCAGGCTGCGACAAGAAAGTCCAGTGAAAAGTCGTCCGGCCTCTTGGCAGGGCGGCCGGGAACGGATAGATAGGCGTCTGGGGCCGATCGGATTCTCAGGCCCCACGTCAACATTCAGCTTCCCCGGATGCCCAGGGTACGAGATCTCGTATCGCTCGCTCTCGGCAAAAGGGGTGGAACGGCCGGTGGACCCGGGGGAAAATCCTCGTGTCCGTCCGGCCTTGTCCTGTCCGAGACTGCGGGCGTCCAGGATCTGCCTGGACTTAATGACTGAAGTGGCTCCCGGGTTCCGGGTCGCCATGGAGGGGCCAGCATAGACGGGGAAGACCAATTTTCATGGACGTGAAAGTCCTTCGAGTTTGGTTCGAACCTTCTGTCCGGTAGCGAAAGACTCGCTCCGGGGACAGGCACTCGTCGCCGGTGTCTTGCCGCTTGGGCAGGAGATCGGCTTGTGCAGCCGGCGGGACCATGATGTCCCGTCAACCGGAGAGAGCACTGTGGACAGAGCGGAGAA
This sequence comes from Hyphomicrobiales bacterium, assembly GCA_028290705.1. Lineage (GTDB taxonomy): Bacteria > Pseudomonadota > Alphaproteobacteria > Rhizobiales > Beijerinckiaceae > Terripilifer. The sequence continues at coordinate 6,440 of JAQGJH010000134.1, read as the reverse complement.
AAAAGAGCTCGTCGCGGAACTGAACGGCATCTTCAGCAAGACGTCGGTCGTCGTCGTGGCGCACTACTCCGGCCTGACCGTGGCTCAGTTGCAGAATCTGCGTCGGCAGATGCGTGCAGCGGGCGCCACCGTCCAGGTCGCCAAGAACCGCCTCGCCAAGATCGCTCTCGAAGGCACGGATGTCGCTTCCATCGGGTCCCTCATGACGGGCCCGACCCTGATCGCGTATTCGGACGATCCGGTAGCGGCGCCGAAGGTCGCCGTGGCATTTGCCAAGGACCACGACAAGCTCGTGATCCTGGGTGGAGCCATGGGTTCGACCGCCCTGAATGTCGAAGGTGTCAAGTCGCTCGCGACCTTGCCCTCGCTCGACGAACTGCGTGCGAAGATCGTGGGCCTCGTCCAGGCTCCCGCGACCAAGATCGCGCAGCTCTCCACCGCGCCAGCCGCCAAGCTCGCGCGCGTGTTCGGGGCTTATGCCAATCGAGACGCGGCCTGATCGAGGCCGTTTTCACGTCACATCGAACCAATCCTATCCGAAGGAAGTAAACTCATGGCCAATCTGGAAAAGATCGTCGACGACCTGTCGAGCCTGACCGTCCTCGAGGCGGCTGAACTCGCCAAGATGCTCGAAGAGAAGTGGGGCGTTTCTGCGGCTGCCGCGGTTTCCGTCGCAGCAGCTCCCGCCGCTGCCGCCGCCGCGGTCGAAGAGCAGACCGAATTCACGGTCATCCTGGCCGCCGCCGGCGACAAGAAGATCGAAGTCATCAAGGAAGTCCGCGCCATCACGGGCCTCGGCCTGAAGGAAGCCAAGGACCTCGTCGAAGGCGCTCCGAAGCCCGTCAAGGAAGCGGCTTCGAAGGAAGATGCAGCGAAGATCAAGGCCGCCCTCGAGAAGGTCGGCGCGAAGGTCGAGCTCAAGTGATTCGGCTGGGGCTGCTCGCGCAGTCCCGCCTTTGAACGACGACGGTCTCGGGGGTTCGCCCCCGGGGCCGTTCACCTGTTTCGGACGACTTTCCCGCGCTTGCGCGTGACGTCATCCGATCATCGCGGCGACGAGCCGCGAGACTTTCGGGACCTGAGGTCCCATTCGCTGCGTCCGTCGGGCGCAGCCGGCGTGAGGCCCGCAGCGAGGCCCGCCGATCAGATGAGGTGCGAGGAGCGACATGGCGCAGACGTTCACCGGCCGTAAGCGTGTCCGCAAATTCTTTGGTCATATCCGTGAAGTGGCAGAAATGCCGAACCTCATTGAGGTTCAGAAGGCTTCCTATGACCAGTTCCTGATTGTCGACGAGCCGAAGGGCGGCCGTCTCGACGAAGGTTTGCAATCCGTTTTCAAATCGGTCTTTCCGATCTCCGATTTTTCCAACACGGCCCTGCTGGAATTCGTCAAATACGAATTCGAACAGCCGAAATACGACGTGGACGAGTGCCGCCAGCGCGGCATGACCTTCGCCGCGCCCCTGAAGGTCACGCTGCGCCTGATCGTGTTCGACGTGGATCCGGACACCGGCGCGAAGTCCGTCAAGGACATCAAGGAGCAGGACGTCTACATGGGCGACATGCCGTGCATGACGATGACCGGCACCTTCGTGGTCAACGGCACCGAGCGCGTCATCGTCTCGCAGATGCATCGTTCGCCCGGCGTGTTCTTCGATCACGACAAGGGCAAGACCCATTCGAGCGGCAAGCTGCTGTTCGCCGCCCGCATCATTCCCTATCGCGGCTCGTGGCTCGACATCGAATTCGACGCGAAGGACATCGTCTATGCGCGTATCGACCGTCGCCGCAAGATTCCGGTGACGTCGCTGCTGTTCGCGCTCGGCATGGACGGCGAGGAAATCCTCACCACGTTCTACAAGCAGCTCGCCTATACGCGGGTGAAGGACGGCTGGCGCGTTCCCTATGACGCCGAGCGTCTCAAGGGCATGAAGGCCTCGGTCGACATGGTCGATGCCGACACCAACGAAGTCGTCATCGAGGCCGGCAAGAAGCTGACCCCGCGCGCCGCGCGCCTGCTCACCGAAAAGGGCGTCAAGGCCCTCAAGGCGCAGGACGAGGATCTTTACGGCCAGTATATCGCCCAGGACCTGTTCGATCCGTCGACCGGCGAAATCTTCGCCGAAGCGGGCGAGGAGATTTCGGCGAAGTCCCTGACGGCGCTGATCGAGGCCGGCTTTGAAGAGCTGCCGATCCTCGACATCGACCACATCAACATCGGCCCGTACATCCGCAACACGCTTTCGGTCGACAAGAACTCGACGCGTGAAGACGCGCTGTTCGACATCTATCGCGTGATGCGTCCGGGCGAGCCGCCGACGGTCGATACTGCCGAGGCCATGTTCCATTCGCTGTTCTTCGATTCCGAGCGCTACGACCTTTCGGCGGTCGGCCGCGTGAAGATGAACATGCGCATGGACCTCGACGCCGAGGACACCGTCCGTGTGCTGCGCAAGGAAGACATTCTCGCGGTCGTCCGGGCGCTCGTCGACCTGCGTGACGGACGTGGTGAGATCGACGACATCGACCATCTCGGCAATCGCCGCGTGCGTTCGGTCGGCGAACTCATGGAGAACCAGTATCGCCTGGGTCTCCTGCGCATGGAGCGCGCCATCAAGGAGCGCATGTCGTCGGTCGACATCGACAGCGTGATGCCGCAGGACCTGATCAACGCCAAGCCGGCGGCCGCCGCCGTGCGCGAGTTCTTCGGTTCCTCGCAGCTGTCGCAGTTCATGGATCAGACGAACCCGCTGTCCGAGATCACCCACAAGCGCCGTCTCTCGGCGCTTGGACCGGGCGGCCTGACGCGCGAGCGCGCCGGCTTCGAAGTGCGCGACGTGCATCCGACGCATTACGGCCGCATCTGCCCGATCGAGACGCCGGAAGGCCCGAACATTGGCCTGATCAATTCGCTCGCGACCTTCGCGCGGGTGAACAAATACGGCTTCATCGAAGCGCCGTACCGCCGCGTCAAGGACGGTCAGGTCAGCGACGAGGTCGTCTATCTGTCGGCCATGGAAGAGACGAAGCATTACGTCGCGCAGGCGAACGCCAGCATGGACGCCAATAATGCGCTCGTCGAAGATCTGGTGATCTGCCGTCACTCCGGCGACGTCATGATGGTGGCGCGCGAGCGCGTCGACTTCATGGACGTGTCGCCGAAGCAGCTCGTGTCTGTCGCGGCCGCGCTCATTCCGTTCCTCGAGAACGATGACGCGAACCGCGCCCTCATGGGCTCGAACATGCAGCGCCAGGCCGTGCCGCTGGTGAAGGCCGACGCCCCGCTGGTGGGCACCGGCATGGAAGCCGTCGTGGCCCGCGACTCGGGCGCGGCGATCGCTGCGCGCCGTACGGGTTTCGTCGACCAGATCGACGCCACCCGCGTGGTCATCCGCGCTTCGGAGGAACTCGATCCCTCGAAGCCCGGCGTCGACATCTACCGCCTGATGAAGTTCCAGCGTTCGAACCAGTCGACCTGCATCAACCAGAAGCCCCTGGTGAAGGTCGGTGACTTCGTCCGCAAGGGCGACATCATCGCGGACGGTCCGTCGACCGATCTCGGCGATCTGGCGCTCGGCCGCAACGTGCTCGTCGCGTTCATGCCGTGGAACGGCTACAACTTCGAGGACTCGATCCTGCTCAACGAGCGGATCGTCAAGGACGACGTGTTCACCTCCATTCACATCGACGAGTTCGAGGTGATGGCGCGCGACACGAAGCTCGGCCCGGAAGAGATCACGCGCGACATTCCGAACGTGTCGGAAGAGGCGCTGAAGAATCTCGACGAAGCCGGCATCGTCTACATCGGCGCCGAGGTTCAGGCGGGCGACATCCTCTGCGGCAAGATCACTCCGAAGGGCGAAAGCCCGATGACGCCGGAAGAAAAGCTTCTGCGCGCCATCTTCGGTGAAAAGGCCTCCGACGTGCGTGACACCTCGCTCCGCGTGCCTCCGGGCGTGCAGGGCACGATCGTCGAAGTGCGCGTGTTCAACCGGCACGGCGTCGACAAGGACGAGCGCGCCCAGGCGATCGAGCGCGAGGAGATCGAGCGTCTGGCGAAGGATCGCGACGACGAACTCGCGATCCTCGACCGCAACGTCTACACGCGTCTGAACGGCATTTTGTCGGGCAAGACCGCCATCTCGGGGCCGAAGGGCTTCAAGAAGGACACGGCGCTCTCGAAGGACATCATCGAGGAATATCCGCGTTCCCAGTGGTGGACTTTCGCGGTGGAAGACGATCGCGTGATGACCGAGATCGAGGCCATGCGCAAGCAGTACGACGAGGCGAAGAAGGGGCTCGAGAGCCGCTTCCTCGACAAGGTCGAGAAGCTGCAGCGCGGCGACGAATTGCCGCCCGGCGTGATGAAGATGGTCAAGGTCTTCGTCGCGGTGAAGCGCAAGATCCAGCCGGGCGACAAGATGGCCGGACGCCATGGCAACAAGGGCGTCGTGTCCAAGATCGTGCCGCAGGAAGACATGCCCTTCCTGGCTGACGGAACGCCGGTCGACATCGTGCTGAACCCGCTCGGCGTGCCGAGCCGCATGAACGTCGGCCAGATTCTCGAGACGCATCTGGGCTGGGCTTGCGCCGGGCTCGGCAAGCAGGTCGGCGACACGGTCAACGCCTATCTCCGCAACGGAGAGACGGCGCCGATCCGCGCCAAGCTGCTCGAGATCTACGGTCCCGACGAGACGATCGACGGCCTGGACGAAGGTGCGCTCATCGAACTCGGCGAGAACCTGCGCCGCGGCATCCCGATCGCCACGCCCGTCTTCGACGGCGCGCGCGAGAAGGACATCGTCGACATGCTCATCCAGGCCGGGCAGGACCCGTCCGGGCAGAGCACGCTCTACGACGGACGCACCGGCGACATGTTCGATCGCAAGGTCACGGTCGGCTACATCTACATGCTGAAGCTGCATCATCTCGTCGACGACAAGATCCATGCACGTTCGATCGGCCCGTACTCGCTCGTCACCCAGCAGCCTCTGGGCGGCAAGGCGCAGTTCGGCGGTCAGCGCTTCGGCGAGATGGAGGTGTGGGCGCTCGAAGCCTACGGCGCCGCCTACACGCTGCAGGAAATGCTGACCGTGAAGTCGGATGACGTGGCTGGCCGCACCAAGGTCTACGAGTCGATCGTCCGTGGCGACGACACGTTCGAGTCCGGCATTCCGGAGAGCTTCAACGTTCTCGTCAAGGAAATGCGTTCGCTGGGCCTCAACGTCGAGCTGACCTCGACCAAAAAGGTCGAGCTGCCGCCGGCGGAAGCCGCGGAGTGAAATCGATCCCGCGGAGGCGCGTTCGCGCGCTTCCGCTCACTGCACAAGATTTATCCGGCAGGACCGGCCGCATTTGCGGGCCAGGTCCGAGCTTCAGGAGATGGGTATGAATCAAGAGGTCATGAATCTCTTCAATCCGGTCGCGGCGCCCCAGGCGTTCGACCAGATCCAGATCTCGATCGCGAGTCCCGAGAAGATTCTGTCCTGGTCGTTCGGCGAGATCAAGAAGCCCGAGACGATCAACTACCGCACGTTCAAGCCTGAGCGGGACGGACTTTTCTGCGCGCGCATCTTCGGTCCGATCAAGGACTACGAGTGCCTGTGCGGCAAGTACAAGCGGATGAAGTACAAGGGCGTCATCTGCGAGAAGTGCGGCGTGGAAGTGACGCTGTCGCGCGTGCGCCGCGAGCGCATGGGCCACATCTCGCTGGCCGCTCCGGTCGCGCACATCTGGTTCCTCAAGTCGCTGCCGTCGCGCATCGGCCTGCTGCTGGACATGACGCTCAAGGATCTCGAGCGCATCCTCTATTTCGAATCCTACATCGTGCTCGACGCCGGCCTGACGCCGATGAAGGATCGTCAGCTCCTCTCCGAGGACGACTATCTGCGCGCGCAGGACGAGTATGGCCAGGATTCGTTCACGGCCCTGATCGGCGCTGAAGCCATTCGCGAGATCCTGCGCAACATGGATCTCGAGACGATCGCGGCGCAGCTTCGGGTGGAGATCGCCGAGTCGACGACAGAGCTGAAGCCCAAGAAGCTCGCCAAGCGCCTCAAGATCATCGAGGCCTTCATGCAGTCGGGCAACAAGCCCGAGTGGATGATCCTGACCGAAGTGCCGGTGATCCCGCCAGACCTGCGTCCGCTCGTGCCGCTCGACGGCGGCCGGTTCGCGACGTCGGATCTGAACGATCTCTACCGCCGCGTCATCAACCGCAACAACCGCCTGAAGCGCCTCATCGAGCTTCGCGCGCCGGACATCATCATCCGCAACGAGAAGCGCATGCTTCAGGAAGCGGTCGATGCTCTGTTCGACAACGGCCGCCGCGGCCGCGTCATCACGGGCGCCAACAAGCGTCCGCTGAAGTCGCTCGCCGACATGCTCAAGGGCAAGCAGGGCCGCTTCCGCCAGAACCTGCTCGGCAAGCGCGTCGATTA
>JAQGJH010000112.1 GCA_028290705.1 Hyphomicrobiales bacterium | reverse complement strand
CATCGCGCGAGTGGGGAGAGATGTTGGGCGCCACGAATGTGCCGAAGGGCGACTTCAACTCGAGCCCTCCTCCGAGCCGCAGCCTGTCTTCCTGCTTCGGCGTCGCATGACAGGAGGCGCAGCCGCCCGCGTTGAAAACGATTTGCCCGCGCGTGGCGTCTCCGGTCTTCTCGATCGCCGCATTGGCATCCACCGGGACGGCTCTCACGGGCGTCGTGAGCCACCAGAAGATGCCCGCACCCGCGCCCGCGAGAACGACGACGGCGATGAACAGGCGCTTGATCACGAGATCACCTCGGCAGCAGAAATGGGAAGCAAGCGCGGACGCGCCGAATGGAAAAAGGGGCGCATCGTCTCCGAGCGCCCCTCCGAACAACGCCGGGCCAGATCAGCCCTTCTTGGCGCGATAGCCCTCATGGCAACCGCCGCAGCTGCGCAGCAGCACCGGGAACGTGGCCTTGAAGCTGGCTTCGTCCTTGATCGACGCCTGGGCGGCCACCGAGTCTTTCTCGAACTTGGCCCAGAGTCCGTTGAAGTCGGCCTTGTCGGTCCACACCTTCGGCAGCGCGGCAGTATCGTTCCCGGTCTTGCTGTCGTCCGGGAAAAGCGCCGGGGCCTTGGTGGCCACGTCCGCGAAAGTCTTCAGAGACGCCTGAATGGCCGTCAGGTCGAAGGGGACGTCTCCCTTGAGCATGCCGCCGGGAGCGCGCGCCGCCTGGGACAGGTTCTTCATGAGCTGCTGCCGCTCGGCAATGGGGTTGCTCTGAGCCACGACAGCCGTGACACCAGCCAGGCTTGCGACACCGGCACAAAAGGCAGCGGCGACAACCAGACGACGAATCATATGTAATCTCCCGGAACTACGGCAATTTGCCGCAAGCGACCTTATCCCACGGCTTGTCTGTAAAAAGCCAAGCCAATGTTTTTCCGGCTCAAAAAACCGTGAAGTCAGCGCTCGATCGGCTCTCCGGCCTGAAGCCAGGCCTGCATGCTGCCCTCGAAATGCGTGTGGACGTCGTCGCGACCAGCATTCTGGGCGGCTTGCAGACCCTGCAGGGTGCGCCGCCCGGAATTGCACGACAGCACCACCTTCCGGTCGCGCGGCAAGGCTTCCGGGTCGAAGGCCGACAGCGGCATGTTGGTCGCGCCCGGAATGTGACCGGCCGCATATTCATGCGGCTCGCGGACGTCGATGAGATGGATGGAATCGTCGGCAAGTGCCGTTTTCACCTCGTCGAGGCTCATGACGTCGGCACGCAGGGATGGGCTCATGGGACGGTCTCCGGCCTGGCAGTTGGCTGTGATGCGCGGGTTCTAACGCAAGTGCCCCGAAGCCGGAAGCCGCCCTATCGCGCGAAAAACAGCGCGATGTTGAACGCGACCGCCCCGAGCAGCAGAAGCGCAAAAGGGTGAACCCGCGGCCGAAAGGTCAGCAGCCCCGCCACCACGAACGCCGTGCCCCACGCCAGCGGCCCCGCCCCGGCAAGCCTGAAGATCGCCAGCACACCCGCGAACATCAGGCCCGTGCCGATCGGCGCGAGGCCGGTTTCCAGCGCCTTGTGCCAGGCCCGGCCGCGATACCTGTTCCACACGTTGGACACGCCAAGGCAGACAATCGACGAAGGAACGAAGATCGCCGCCGTGGCCACGAGCGCGCCGCCCCAGCCCGCGACCTTCCAGCCGATCAGGGTCGCCAGCATGGAGCCCGGCCCGGGCGCGACGCGCGCAATCGCGAAAATTTCGATGAATTCACGGGCGCTAAGCCAGTTGCGGACGTCCACCGCCTCGCGCTGCATCGGCGCGAACACGCTCGGCCCGCCCCCGATGGCGACGAGCGAGAACGGCACGAACACGGCCATCAGCGCCATATAGGCGGCAAGCGGAGAATCCTCACGCATCGGCGCCCTTTCTCGGCCAGACCGCCGCGACGCTGAGCGGCGCCAGCACCAGCACGACGGGCACCAGCGGCCATTCGAAAACACCGACCGCCAGGAAGGTCGCGATCATCGCGATGGTCGGCGCGACGCGCCGGATGACACGCTGGCCGCCGATGATGCCGAGCCGCAGATTGAGCCCCACGGCCGCGGCAGCGACGCCGTCGACGCAGGCCTGCAGCACCGAATATTCGGAGACGCGGTGATAGGCCATGGCCACCAGCACGCACAGGACCGTCGGCCCTGCCAGCAGCGAGAACAGCGTCACGGCCGCACCCGCATAGCTGCGCAGGCGATAGCCCACGTAGACGCAGAGATTGGTGACGTTCGCGCCTGGCAGAACCTGCGCCAGCGCGACGCCCGAGAGGAAATCGTCTTCCTCCATCCAGTGGAACGTGTGCACCACCTGACGATGAATCCAGCCGGTCAGCCCCCCACCGAAACTCAACACTCCCGTCCAGAAAAACACCCGCGCGATGGTCAGCAGAGGCACGAGAGGTTTTTCGGACGCGGAGGGTGGCGGCATCGACTCATCCGACAGGAGAACGGGGAGGCGCAACCATTGGCCCGCCGCCGCCGCTTGTCCAGTCGGCCGGAGAGTCAGCCCGCCGTCGCGAGGGTCTCGATGAAATGCGTCAGCACCCGTGCGGCGACCTCCATGTCCTGAGGGCTGGCATATTCGGCACTGTTGTGGCTGATGCCGCCGGCGCAGCGGACGAACAGCATGGCGACCGGCCACAGGCCGCGAAACGCCAGCGCGTCATGTCCCGCCCCGGACGGCAGGCGAAACGGCGACGCGCCGCAATGCGCCATCGAGGCAGCCAGTTGCTCCTGCAGCTTGGCGTCGCACGGCGTCGCCGGGGCGTCGTAGGTGATCCGCAGCGAAAGCGCGACGTTGCGATCCGCCGCGATGGCGCGCATGCGAGCCTCGACATCCGCCAAGGCCGCAGCGCGCGCCGCATCCACGGGACTGCGCAAGTCGAGCGTGAAGCGCACCTCGCCCGGCACCACGTTCACCGCGCCACTCGGCACCGTGAGCAGCCCGACGGTCGCCACGAGATCCGCCTCGCCCTTGGCCCGCGCCTCGATGGCGAGGATCATCTCGGCCGCAGCCGCCAGCGCGTCCCGCCGCATGTGCATCGGCAAAGTGCCGGCATGACCCGCCATTCCGTGCAACTGGATCTCGGCGCGCGTCGCGCCGTTGATCGCCGTCACGACGCCCAGCGCAAGGCCTCGATCCTCCAGCACCGGCCCCTGCTCGATATGCGCCTCGACATAGCCGAGGATGCGCGCCGGATCGCGCGCCTCCAGCGCCGCATCGCCGTCAGGCGCGCCGAAATCCGAAAGAGCCTTGGCGCGGGATACGCCATCTGCATCGACGTCCGCCAGACATTGAGGATCGAGCGTGCCCGCGATGGCTTTCGAGCCCGTGAGCGTGGTGGGAAAGCGAACGCCCTCCTCGTCTGAAAACGCGATCACCTCCACGGCGAACGGCAGCGCGCGTTGGCGGCGCACGAGATCCGCCACGGCCGCAATGCCCAGCACCACCCCGAGATTGCCGTCAAAGCGGCCCGCGTCCCGCACCGTGTCGATGTGCGATCCGACGAGCAGGGTCCCGTCCTGTGCGCCGGGGCCTTCCAGACGGCCCACGACATTGCCGATCCGATCGACGCGGACGCTCATGCCCGCCTCACGCATCCAGCCCGCCACCATGTCGGCGGCAAGCCGATGCGCCGGAGTGAGCGTCAGCCGCGTCAGGACGTCGGACGACGAACTCGCCCGTGCGAGTTCGTCGATGCGGCGCATCAGCGTCGCGCCATTCAGGGGATCGTTCATGCGCGCGGCCTCACTCGGATGCGGGGTGATGCGCGTGCCAATGACGCGCGATGTCGAGACGCGTCGCGATCCAGGCATCGTCGTGGCTCTGCACGTAATCGATGAAGCGCGCCAGAGCCGCTGCGCGGCCAGGCCGACCGGCGAGCCGGCAATGCAGACCGACCGACATCATCTTGGGAAAGCCCGCCCGGCCTTCCGCCAGCAGCACGTCGAAACTGTCCTTCAGGTAAGCGAAGAACTGATCGCCGGCATTGAAGCCCTGCGGAGTTGCGAAACGCATGTCGTTCGCATCCAGCGTATAGGGAATGACGAGATGAGGGCCGTTCGGACCGGTCACCCAATAGGGCAGATCGTCGGCGTAGGAATCCGAAGAGTAAAGAAACCCGCCCTCTTCCATCGCCAGTTGGGCGGACTGCATGGATGCGCGTCCGGTATACCAGCCGTAAGGCCGCTCGCCCGTGACCTGCGTGTGGATGCGGATCGCCTCCACCATGTGCGCACGCTCGTCTTCGAGCGCGTAATCCTTGTACTCGATCCATTTAAGCCCGTGGCTGGCGATCTCCCAGCCGGCCTCTCGCATCGCCCCGACCTGCTCGGGCGAACGCTGCAGAGCCGTCGCGACGCCGTAGACCGTGACCGGCGCATCGCGCTCCGTGAACATGCGCCAAAGACGCCAGAAGCCGGCGCGTGCGCCATATTCGTAGATCGATTCCATGTTCCAGTGACGCTGCCCCGGCCAAGGCTGCGCGCCGACGATCTCCGACAGGAAGGCCTCGGACGCGGCGTCGCCGTGCAGGATGTTGTTTTCGCCGCCCTCTTCGTAATTGACCACGAATTGAACGCAGACCTTCGCGCCGCCCGGCCAGCGCGGATCGGGCGGGTTGCGGCCGTAGCCCTTCATGTCACGCGGATAGGCATCGTTCATCGGAGGGCCACCATTGCTGCTTCGCGGCGAAAATACTCCGCGGACTTCAGTCGGTCCAACGCCAAGTTGCCGGCCGATGACAGACGCAACGGCAGCCTCGACGCCCGCAGCCTTGCCGCCCGCACCCCGCCGGGCCACACTGCAGCCATGCTGAACCTCGACACCCTCGACCTTAAGAGACTTAGAGCCTTCCAGCTCGTCGCCACCAACGGCAGCCTGCGCGTCGCGGCGGTGCGGCTGAAGCAATCGATCCCGGCCATTTCGGGAAAAATCCGCAAGCTGGAACAGGAACTCGGCTTCGACCTGTTCGAGCGCCTGCCGAACCGTCTGGTGCTCACGCTGGCCGGAGAGCGCTTCCTGCGCGAGGTCGACGGCATTTTCGAGCGTGCCGAACGCGCGCTCGGCACCTTGCAGGAACGCTCGCCCGAGCAGCGCCTGTCGATTTCGGTGGGCAGCGACCATGCCTGGTACTTCGCGCCGAAAATCCGCGACTTCCTCGCCCTCTATCCCGGCGTCACGCTGGGCTTTCGCGTCTACAAATCGGCCGAGGCGCTGGAAGCTCTCGATCGCGGCCAGGTCGAGATCAGCTTCGGCATATTCCCCGACCTGCCGCGCACACTGGAACGGCGCGTCATCGTCTCGAGCCATTTGTCGCTGGCCTATAACCCGGCCGAGTTCGGCGGCCGCCGCAAGGCGCCGTCGCTCGCCGACGTGGCCCGACGCAGACTGATCGTTCCGCCGCAATCGACCGTCACGCGCCGCCTCATCGAGACGCACCTGCGCGCCGATCTCGACCGCGCCTCTTCGCTCATCGAAGTGCCGACCTGCGAGACCGCCGCCACCTTCGTCGAAATGGGCATCGGGCCGGCCATCGTCCATACACTCTGCGCCGAGAGATTGCTGTCGCGCCACGTCCAGGCGGTGGACCTTGGCGCGAAGGCCGGAACCGTCAGTTTCTCCGCCGTCTACCGGAAGGGCGCCCTGCGTGCGCCTCTGGCCCGCGCGCTCGTCGACCAGATCGTCGAGGCCGAGGCACGTTAAGCAGAACTGAACCTGCTCTTCACCAACACCTTCATTTACCTGAGCCCACTCCAGCCGCTAGACTGCACCCCAACGAACAGCAAACCGCGAGGACGTCGGGCTCAGGCCCCGCTTCGTCGGCAGCAGGCGGGGAACCCATGGGCCAATATCGCGTCACGGTCGACACCGGCGGGACGTTTTCGGATTTCGTCTACGTGAACGAGGACACCGACGAAGTCTCGATCGCCAAAATTCCCTCGACGCCCGACGACCCGTCGCGCGCCATTCTGGCGGGCGTGCAATTGCTCATCGACAAGGGCGTGCGGCCGCAGGACATCCGCTACTTCTGCCACGGCACAACGGTGGGCACCAACGCGCTGCTCGAAGGCAAGGGCGTGCGCACGGCCCTGTTGGTGACGAAAGGCTTCCGCGGCATCTACGAAGTGCAGGAACAATCGCGCCCGCACGGGCCGGTGATCTTCGACATCATGTACGACCGCCCCACCCTGCTGGTGCCCGCGAGCCTGACCGCCGAAGTCCCCGAGCGCATCTCCTTCAAGGGCGAGGTTCTCGAAGAACTCGACGAGGCCGCGCTTCGCACAGCCTTGCGTCCGCTCGCCTCGCGCGACGTGAAATCGGTCGCGGTCTGCCTGCTCTTTTCCTTCCTGCATCCCGAGCACGAGCGCCGCGTGCGTGACATCGTCGAAGAGGAAATGCCCGGCGTCAGCGTCTCGCTCTCGTCCGAGATCGTGCCGCAGATCCGCGAATATTACCGGCTCTCCACCACGGTCATCAACGCCTACCTGCAGCCGATCCTGGCGCATTACATCGCCAACCTGGACAAGCGCCTGACGGACGCCGGACTGGAGACGAAGCAGAAGTACATCATGCAATCGAACGGCGGCATGTCGACCTTCGCGGCCACGGCGAAGAAGGCCGTCGCCACCGTGCTGTCGGGACCGGCGGGCGGCATCACCGCCTCGGTTCATGCCTGCAGGACGACGGGCATGCAGAACCTCATCACCTTCGACATGGGCGGCACGTCCTGCGACGTCGCACTGATCAAGGACGGCGAGCCCTCCGTTTCGCACCGGGGCAAGATCGACGGCCGCGACATTGCCTTGCCGATGATCGACATCAACACGGTCAGCGCCGGCGGCGGCACGCTGGCGCGGGTCGACCGCTTCGGCACGCTCGAAGTCGGACCCGAGAGCGCCGGCGCAGTGCCCGGCCCCGCCTGCTACGGACGCGGCGGCACGCAGCCGACCATCACGGACTGCAATCTCGCGCTCGGCTATCTTGGCGAAGACAATTTCCTCGGCGGCAAGATGCGGCTCGACAAGGCCGCGGCCCTGCGCGCGGTCGAGACCGTGGCGGCGCCGCTCGAGATGGATCCGCTCGATGCAGCCGAAGGAATCGTGCGCATCATCAACGTCAAGATGCAGGAAGCCGTGAAGGCCATCTCGACCATGCGCGGCCACGACCTGCGCGACTTCATGCTGCTGGCCTTCGGCGGCGCGGGTCCGCTGCATGCCGGCCGCATCGCCGCCGACCTCGGCATGGCGGGCGTCATCGTGCCGCTGTTCCCGGGCGTCTATTCCGCCATGGGGCTGGTCATGTCGGACGTGAAGCACGATTACGTGCGCTCGCGCATGAGCAATCTCGCGAAGATCGACGAAGCCGCCATCGACGCGCAATTCGCCGACATGGTCGAGGCCGCCCGCGCCGAATTGCAATCCGAAGGATTTTCCGAAAGCGCCATCGAGATCGAGCGCGCGCTCGACATGCGCTACGCCGGCCAGGGCTATGAGATCACCATGCCGCTGCCCGCCGCTCTTTCAGAAGGCGGACTGGCGCGGCTGCGCGGAGAATTCGACGAGGCCCATCGCCAGATGTTCGGCCACACCGCGCCGAACGAACCGGTCGAGATCGTCTCCTACCGCCTGCGCGGCATCGGTCGCGTGCAGCCCGTCAACCTGCCGAGCTTCGCCCCGCAGGGTCTTCGCGTCGAGGACGCGATCCGCGAGCGCCGCATGATGCGCTTCGACGGCCGCTCGATCGAATGCCCGGTCTACCAGCGCGAAAAACTCGACGTCGGCGCCACCTTCGAGGGCCCTGCCGTGGTCGACCAGCTCGATTGCACCACCGTGGTCTTCCCCGGCCAGACGGCCCGCGTGGATGCCTACAAGAACATCGTCATCTCGATGGGAGACGCCTGACATGCCGGCTGCGAACACCACCAGCAAGCTCGACGCCGTCGAACTCGAGATCATCCGCGCGAGCCTCGACGGCATCGTGCAGGAAATGCAGAACTCGCTGTTCCGCACGGGCTTCTCGACCATCGTGCGAGAGTCGCAGGATGCCTCCTGCGCCATCATGGGGCCGGACGGCGACGTCATTGCCCAGCACGTCGTGCTGCCCCTGCACATCGGCGCCTTCCCGGCCTGCTGCGCCGCCGTGCTGCGCACCTATGACGACATCGAGGAAGGCGACGCCTTCCTGATCAATCATCCCTACGAAGGCGGCAGCCCGCACGCGCCCGACATGGCGGTCATCACTCCGGCGTTCTTCAACGGCGAACTGATGGGCTTCTGCGCCTCCATCGCGCACAAGAGCGACATTGGCGGGCCGGTGCCGGGCTCCTGCTCGGGCCAGGCGAAGGAAACCTTCAACGAAGGGCTGCACCTGCCGGCCGTGCGCTACCAGCGCGCCTTCCGCCGCAACACCGAGATCGAGCGCATCATCGCAGCCAACAGCCGCACGCCTGAGCTCGTGCTCGGCGACATCCGCGGCCAGCTCGGCTCGAGCCGGCTCGGCGAACAGCGGCTCGTCGAGCTGATCTCCAAGTTCGGCCGCGACGAATCCGTCGCGTGTTTCGCGCGTCTGCTGCAACTCGCCGAACTCAAGATGCGCGCCGCCATTTCCGAATGGAAAGACGGACGCTACGAGGCCGAGCGATTCGTCGACGACGACGGCGTCGAAATGGAGAAGCCGGTCCGCATCCACGTCGTGGTGGAAAAGAAGGGCGACAAGATCCATTTCGACTTCAGCGGCTCGGCCGACCAGACCAAGGGCCCGGCCAACATCCGCCCGCCGCTGGTCCGCGCAGCCGTCGGCTACGTGCTGATCTCGCTGGTAGACCCGCACATCTTCATCAACAGCGGCCTGATGCGCGCCTTCACCATCGATGTTCGCGAAGGCAGCGTGATGAACCCGCGCTTCCCCGCGCCGGTCAACACATACAATCCGACCGTCCACGCGCTGGTCGAAGCGCTTTATGGCGCGCTCACCGACATCGTGCCCGACATGGCGCGCGCCGATGGCTGCGGCAGCCGCTCGATCATTCTGGGCGGACGCAGCACCTACACGGGCAAGGGTTACGTGCAATACGAGATCCTGGGCGGCGGTGGCGGCGCCCGCGCCCTGAAGGACGGCGCGTCCGGCACCTCGGTCAACCAGTCCAACGCCAAGATCGCCCCGATCGAGATCATAGAGAGCGAATTCCCCACGCGCGTGTTGCGCTTCGAACTGATCGCGGATTCCGGAGGCGCCGGCAAATTCCGCGGCGGGCTCGGCATCCGTCGCGAATATCTCAACCTCGAGGACGCACGTTTCTCGATCCGCTCGACCAAGCACATCATCGCGCCCAACGGCAATGCGGGCGGCGGCAAAGGCCGCACCGGCGACATCATCGTCAA
>JAQGJH010000052.1 GCA_028290705.1 Hyphomicrobiales bacterium | reverse complement strand
TGCTGGCCGAACTCGACCGCAAACTGGCGCGGCCCGTCGAATAGGTTCGGGACATCGGACGTTTGCCACGAGGCCGCCTCCAGGGCGGCCTTTTTGCTTCGGGGGCTTTTCGGGTCGGCCGCGGGCGAGGACTCGACCGCTGAACCACGACCCTGGAGCGCTCCCGTCATTTCGCTGAAGCTGGATTGGCTTCGACCGGGCGCTCGGAGGGGGACGGACGGGAGGCGTTCTTCTCCCCCGTGGGACTGAAGGCCGGGGCGGCTTTCAATTCGTCCTTGCTGCGTTCCAGCACCAGCCATTCGTTGCCATCCCGGATCGAGATCTTGATGTCGCGGAACGGCACGCCGACGTTTTTCTCGCCAATTCCCAAAAATCCCCCGACGCCGATCACCACGGCCGAGACGGCGCCGTTGCGGTCGATCACCAGGTCGTTGATGGCCCCGATGCGCTCGTCGGACCGGTCGTAGACGTTCTTCGAGCGCAGCACGGAGGCGAGCCATTGATCGGTCCGGCGCTCGTTCACGAACGTCCCTGACGGCTGGGTCACGACCGGCGCCGGCTCGACCGGAGCGGCCGGTGGCGGCGTCGGCTGTGATGGTTCGGCAGCAACCGGGGCGCCGGGTTGGGACGCCGGAGACGGCTGCGCCAGCGCCATCGGGGCGATGGAAGCCAAGAGTCCGGAGGCCAGCGCCAATCGAAAGATGGAGAGACGTGTCGTCATGGTCGCGGTCCTCGACTGCTGTTGCGCGTGGCGCGCCCCGTGTGGCGCGGGCGTGGCCGCCGGGATCGCGTGAATGGCGGGCAACGTGCCCCGGAGGTCATTGTTCCGGTGGCGCGGCGGGGGGTCGCGGGTCTCGGCCGGGATCTTGCCGTCCCGCATCCTGGGTTCCGCGTCCCCGCAGCTTGCCCCAGAGCTTGCGGGCCAGCGGATAGCGCTTCTGCCGGGCCTCCGCGGGGCCTTGCCCGAGTTGGCGCACGAGCGAGATTTCGCGCGTGTGATAATCCTCGAGACCCGGTCGATGGCCGACGCTGATGACCGTCGATTCGACGAGCTCGTCGTTGAGGAAGCCCATGACGCGCGCCTGGCTGAGTTCGTCGAGCGCGGACGTCGCCTCGTCCATGATGATGATGTCCGGGCGGTTGATCAGGATGCGGGCGAAGGCGAGACGCTGCTGCTCGCCGCCCGACAGAATGCGGCTCCATTGTTCTTCGGCATCGAGTCGTTCGATGAGATGCGTGAGGCCGGTCTTGCCGAGCGCCTCGCGGATCGCCGCATCGTCGTGCACGACGTCGGTGGCGGGATAGCCGAGGGCGTGGCGCAAAGATCCCAACGGAATGTAGGGTTTCTGCGGCATGAACGCGATGCTGGCGCCGACGGGCCGCAAGATGCGCCCGTATCCCCACGGCCAGAGGCCCGCCATGGCGCGGATCAGCGTGCTCTTGCCCGAGCCCGACTCTCCCTTGACCAGGACCTTCTCGCCCGGCTCGATCACGACCTCCGCGTCGGCGATCAAAACCTTGCCGTTGCGATGCGCGATGGAAAGATTCTCGATTCGCAGGTTTGCATCCGGGCTGTCGCCCAGAATGATGGTCTGGCCCTGCGATTCGGTGCTGATGTTGTCGTCGAGATTGGCGAGCGCGAGCTGCAGGACGCCGACGCGCTGGGCCGAGGCATGCCATTCGGCGAGCCGGATGGCGTTGTCGACGAGCCAGTTCAGCGCCGTCTGCACCGCCAGGAAGGCGGCGGCGATCTGCATCAGTTCGCCGAGCGTCAGGTTTCCGGCGAGATATTTGGGCGCGCCGAGAAGCAGCGGCACCACCGGGGCCAGCACCATGTTGCCGTTCAGCACCCAGGTCATGCGGGCCTGCTGGGTGATGACGTGGATCCATTTGCCGACCAGATCCGTGAAGGTCGTGTCGAGGCGCGCGCGCTCGTCGTCGTCGCCGCCGATCAGCGCGATGGTCTCGGCGCTTTCGCGCACGCGCGTCATCTCGTAGCGGAACTGCGCCTCGCCGGCATTCTTGTCGTCGACCCGCTTGATGAGCGGTCGGCCGATGAAGACCATGGCCCCGGAGGTAATGGCCGCATACAGGATCGCGGCCCAGACGATGTAGCCTGGAATGTGCAGCGCCGTGCCGGCGATCTCGACGTCGATGGCGCCGCCCACCACCCAGAGAATGCCCATGAAGGCCACGGCCGACATGAAGGCGGTGAGCAGCCCGATGGCGAAATCGACCAGCGGCTCGATGGCGATGCGCATGTCGTCGGCGATGCGGTATTCGGGGTTGGCGTCGTCCCCGCCCACGATGGTGAGCTGGTAGAAGCGGCGCTCGGTCAGCCAGTATTTGACGAGCCGTCCCGTCAGCCATTGCCGCCAGCGCACCTGCAGGCGCATGCGGAAATGCACCAGGCACACCGCGATGATCGTCGAGATCAGCGCCAGTCCGGCGATCAGTCCGACGCCGATGGCGATGTTGTGGCCGTTGCGCGCATCGAGCGCATCGAAGAAGAAACGGTTCCAGCGGTTGATGCCGATCTGGGTCAGCAATTGCGCAATGGCCGCGCCGAGAACCCCGGCGGTCAGCAGCCAGGCCGTGCGTGCCGCGTCCTCACGCCAGAAGCGGAGCGCCAGACGAACGAAGCGGCGAAGGGCCTCCCGGGTGGGAGCGAGGTCGGAGACTTTATCGGCAGGTTCGACAGGGGCTTGTGACATGTTCACTCCGACGGCGAAACGCTCACGGTTCCGCTGCCGGTGAATGTGAAGCCCGCGCTCTTGGTTCCGCGTGAAACGTGAGCGATGCCGATTAAGGGCGGTCGTGCTCCGGAAACCACGCGGGGGGTTAACTCGGAGGGTCAGAATCCCCTCATCCGTCTGCTTCGCAGACACCTTCTCCCCACGGGAGAAGGGCGCGCGGCGTGGCGTGTCAGTCCTTGGCGCGCTCGACGTAGGAGCCGTCTTCGGTCTGGATCACCACGCGGGTGCCGGGCTGGATGTGCGGCGGCACGAGCGCGCGGGCGCCGTTCGAGAGCTTGGCGGGCTTGTAGGATGAGGAGGCCGTCTGGTTCTTCACCACCGGCTCGGTCTCGACCACTTCGAGCGTCACGCGGGCGGGAAGCTGGATCGCCACCGGCACGTTGTTGAAGACCGACAGGATGACCTTCATGCCCTCCTGGAGATAGACCGCCTGGTTGCCGATCACGTCTTGCGGAACCATGACCTGCTCGTAATTCTCGTCGCTCATGAAGTGATGGCCGTCGCCGTCCTGGTAGAGGAAGCTGTAGTCCTTGTCCTCCACGTAGGCGCGCTCGACCTGCTCGGTCGTCTTGTAGCGATCGGTCGTCTTCACGCCGTCAGAAATGCGGCGCATGTCGATCTGGGTGGTCGGCGTGCCCTTGCCGGGGTGAAAGCTTTCTGCCGACAGGACGACGTAGAGCTGACCGTCCTCACGCTCGATGATGTTGCCCTTGCGGATCGAACTGGCGATGACTTTCACGTGGCGATTCCTCGATTGATGACCGGAGCCGGTCAGCCTATTGATCTGCGGTCCAGAAGCGGGGCGCATTAATAGCCATCTTGCGCGCCAGCGCCAGCCCTACCCGGAAGCCAAGGCCCATGACCTCCTTCGCGCCCGCGGGCGCGTCCCCCTGGTGGGACCCCCACGTCTACGCCGATCGGCGGCCCCGGCTCAAGGCGCGGGCGCGAATTCGGCGGGCTTTTCGCGAATTTTTCGAGCGGTCGGGGTTCGACGAGGTTGAAACCGCGGCGCTTCAGACGAGCCCGGGCAACGAGGCCCATATCGGAGCTTTCGCGACGCAATGGTCCGGGCCGGGGCTGACGCCGCAGCCGCTCTACCTGCATACCTCTCCGGAATTCGCCTGCAAGAAGCTGCTGGCGGCCGGCGAAACCCGCATCTTTTCCTTCGGGCATGTTTTCCGGAACGGCGAGCGCAGTCCGCTGCACCATCCCGAATTCACCATGCTGGAATGGTACCGGGCGAACGAAGCCTATGGCACGCTGATCGAGGATTGCGCGGCCTTGCTGCGGCTGGCCGCCGAGGCGGCCGGGACGGGAACGCTGACATGGCGCGGCCGCGCCTGCGACCCCGGGCTGCCGCCCGAGCGGCTGAGCGTCTGCGACGCCTTCCAGCGTCATGCCGGGATCGATCTCGCGCTAACGCTGCGGGACGATGCGCCAGATCGGGACGGGCTCGCCGCCGAGACGGCGCGGATCGGCCTGCGGGTCAGCAGTGACGACAGCTGGTCGGACCTGTTCAGCAAGATCTTGAGCGATCGCGTGGAGCCGCATCTCGGCATCGGCCGCGCCACGGTGCTCGATCTCTATCCGGCCAGCGAGGCGGCGCTGGCGCGGCGCACCGCCGACGATCCGCGCTTCGCCGAGCGGTTCGAGCTCTATGCCTGCGGAGTCGAACTCGCCAATGCCTTCGGGGAACTGACGGACGCGGCCGAGCAGCGTCGGCGGTTCGAGCACGAAATGGAGGTGCGGCGGCGCGTCTATGGCGGGGATTTTCCGCTCGACGAGGATTTTCTGGCGGCGCTGGAGCGCATGCCCGAGGCGTCCGGCATCGCGCTCGGCTTCGACCGGCTGGTGATGCTGGCCACCGGGGCGGCGCGGATCGAGGACGTGTTGTGGACGCCGGTCGCGGGGGCGGGGCCGGGCGCATGACGCGGACCCTGCACACGGTCGACGAGCTGCTGGCCGCCGGACTGGTGACGCCCGCCGACGCACCGGCGCTCGACCGGCTGAGCCGGCGCTATGCGGTTGCGATCACGCCCGCGATGGCGGCGCTGATCGATCCGGACGATCCGGACGATCCCATTGCCCGGCAGTTCGTGCCTGACCTGCGGGAAGGCGATGCAACCGCCGACGAGCGCGCGGACCCGATCGGCGACGCCGCCCACAGTCCGGTCGAGGGCATCGTGCATCGCTATCCCGACCGCGTGCTGCTGAAGCTCCTGCACGTCTGCCCGGTCTATTGCCGCTTCTGCTTCCGCCGCGAAATGGTCGGGCCGGGCGCCGAGCAGGTGCTGTCGCGCGACAAGCTCGCGGCGGCGCTGGCCTATGTGGCGGCGCGGCCGGAGATCTGGGAGGTGATCCTGACGGGCGGCGATCCGCTGGCGCTGTCGGCGCGACGGCTGGCCGAGGTCATGCAGGCGCTGGGAAACATCCCGCACGTGCGCGTGCTGCGCATCCACACCCGCGTGCCCGTGGTCGATCCGGAGCGCGTCGACGACGCCATGGTGGCGGCCCTGAGGGTTCCGGGCAAGGCCACCTGGGTGGCGCTTCATGCCAATCATCCGCGCGAAATCGGGGCGCAGGCCGAGGCGGCGATCGGCCGGCTGGTCGGGGCCGGGATCCCGATGGTGAGCCAGAGCGTGCTGCTGCGCGGCGTCAACGACGACGTCGACACGCTCGCGGCCCTGATGCGCCGCTTCGTCGAAGTGGGCGTGAAGCCCTACTATCTGCACCATGGCGATCTCGCGCCCGGCACTTCGCATCTGCGGGTGGATCTCGCGACCGGACGGGCGCTGGTGGCGCGTTTGCGCGCGACGGTCTCGGGCCTGTGCCAGCCGGCTTACGTGCTCGACATTCCGGGCGGCTACGGCAAGGTTCAGGTTTCGGCGGATCATCTGGAGCGGGGCGGGGTGCGCGACCATGCGGGGCGGCTGCATGCGTATCCGGATCTGCCCGACGAGGCAGAGGCCGCAAGAAAACCGAATTTTCGTCGCTAGTCACGCGTCGACCGCCCGGTCGGCTCCCGCCTGGCCTGTGCTAGACTGCGGAGCCGCGACTTCACCGAACCCCACGAGACGACGTGCCCTTCATCCCTTCCCGCACCCGCGTTTTCGCGCCCCTCCTGCTGGTTCTCGCGCTCGCCCTGTCGAGCTTCGGAGCGCTGGCGCAATCGACGCCCGAGCCGACGCGCCAGAACATGACGCAGGTGCTGGATGGCGTGCGGGCGACGCTCGACCAGGTGAGCGCGACGCTGGCGCGCAACGACGTCACCGACCAGCAATTGCTGGCGCTGCGGGCGAGCCTCGATCCGCTGGGCGAGCGCGTCCAGACGGTGCTCGATACGATGTCGCCGCGGCTCGAAGGCGTGAAGGCGCGGCTCGACCAGCTCGGGCCGAAAGCCGACAAGGGTCCGGCGGAGGAAGCCGGAGTCGATGCCGAGCGCGGTGAACAGCAGAAGGCATTCAACGACATCGACGGCATTTTGAAGCGCGCGCGGCTGCTGCAGGTCGAAGTGCAGCAGACCGTCGATTCGATCGTGTCGCGGCGGCGGTCGCAATTCACCGGGGCGCTGTTCGCGCGCTCCTACAGCATTCTGAGCCCGCAACTCTGGTTCGCGGTGCTGGACGAGATTCCGCAGGACCTGCGCGCCGCCGGGACGATCTGGGGCGACTGGTTTTCGGCGGCGATGCGGCAGCTGAATTCGGAGCGGGGCGCGATTTTTGGCGGCATCGTGGCGCTCATCGCGTTCCTGTACGTGTTCGTGTCGCGCATCGCCAAGCGGGTGCTGCGGCGCGAGCCGACGATCGCGGAACCGTCGCGGCTGCAGAAGGTTCTGGGCGCGCTCTGGGTCGCTCTGGTGAGTTCGGTCGTGCCGATCGTCGCCGTGCTGGCGCTCGGGGAAGCGCTGCGCGGCTTCGAGATCGTCGGCGAGCGGCTCGAGCCATTGTTGAAGAGCATGACGGATGCGGTGCAGCGCATCGCGCTGGCGGTCGGCATCACGCGCGGCCTGCTGGCGCCGTTCCGGCCGAACTGGCGGCTGGTCGATCTCAGCGACGGCGTGGCGACGCGGCTCGCCGCGCTGGTGGTGGCGGTGGCGACGCTGCTGTCGCTCACCAAGGTGGTGGAAGCCGCCAACGAACTCATCGCCGTGTCGCTGCCCGCCGCGGTGGCGACGCGCGGGCTCGGCGCGCTGGCGGTGGCGCTGGTGATGGGCTTTTCGCTCAAGGGCATCGTGGTGCGCGACGAGAGCGAGGACGAGTGCCTCGGGCCGCGCGTCGAGCCGGCGCGCGACTGGTGGGGACCGTTGCGGCTGATCGCCTGGGCGGCTGTCGCGGGCATCCTCGCGTCGGTGTCGATCGGCTATGTGGCGTTCGGGGCGTTCATCGTCGAGCAGGTCGTGTGGGTGACGTTCATCGGCGCGGTCTTCTACCTGCTCACCGTTCTGGCCAACGAGGGGCTGGTCACGGCGCTGCGGCCCCCCGCGCCGCTGGCGCGCGGGCTGGTCACGAGCCTCGGCATGCGGCGCGACTCGCTCGAGCAGTTCGGCATCCTGCTGGCGGGCGTCGCCACCGTCTGCCTGATGATCATCGGGGTCATGCTGGTGCTGGCGCCCTGGGGCATCGAATCCGGCGACATGCTGGGCAATTTCCGCGCCGCCTTCTTCGGCTTCAAGGTCGGGGACGTGACGATCTCGCTGTCCAGCATCGTCATCGCCATCCTGGCGTTCGGCGTGGGATTGTTCCTGACGCGCACGATCCAGCGCTGGCTGGAGCAGAAGCTGCTGCCGCAAACCAAGCTCGACACGGGCCTGCGCAATTCGATCCGCACCAGCGTCGGATATCTCGGCTTCATCGTGGCGGCGGCGCTGTCGCTGAGCTATGTCGGGCTCGGCTTCGAGAAATTCGCCATCGTGGCAGGCGCGCTCTCGGTCGGCATCGGCTTCGGCCTGCAATCCATCGTGAGCAATTTCGTCTCGGGCCTGATCCTGCTGTGGGAGAGGATGATCCGCGTCGGCGACTGGGTCGTGGTGGGGTCCGACCAGGGCTACGTCAAGCGCATCAACGTGCGCTCGACCGAGATCGAGACCTTCGATCGCGCCACCATGATCGTGCCGAATTCGAATCTCGTCACCGGCGTCGTCAAGAACTGGGTGCGGGGCGACAAGCTCGGGCGCATCAAGGTGCCGCTCAGCGTCAATCTGGTGGCCGAGCCCGAACACGTGCGCGACGTGCTGATCGAGGTTGCGAAAGAGCAGGAACTCGTCGTCAAGTTTCCGTCGCCGTCTGTCAATTTCCTCGCCATGACGGACAAGGACCTGCAGTTTGAACTGGTCTGTTTCATCAGCGACGTCGAAAAATCCGGCCGTGTGAAAAGCGACCTGCACTTTGCGATTTATTCACGTTTCAAGAGCGTTGGTATCGGGATCGCACCGCCCGCCGCGGCTCCCGCGCCGCCGCCCGTCTTCACCATCGGGGGGCTCGAGAAACTCGGCGAGATCATCCAGGCGGCCAAGACGTAAGGACAACGCCACCATGGCTTCCCTTCCCTGCATTCCGTTGCTCGCCGCCCTCGGCCTTTCGCTCGGCGGCTGCGCCAATGCGCCCGCGATTCCGGGCATTTCCGGCGAGCCGCTGTTCTACAAGAAGCTCGACGCCAGCGCCGCGAAGGTCGATGCCGCGACGGCGCGCGACATGATCTCGATCTATCGCCGCAAGAGCGGCCAGTCGACGCTGACGATCGACCCGGCGTTGCAGAAGGCGGCGGAAGAGCAGGCGCTCGCGATGGCGCGCGCCGACCGCATGAGCCACGACGTGCGCGGCTCGCTGCGCAGCCGCCTCGACGGACGGCTGGACCATTCGGCCGCGGTCGAAAATATTTCCGCCGGCTACCACACGCTGGCCGAGGCTTTTTCGGGCTGGCGCGACTCGCCCTCGCACAACAAGAACATGCTCAACCCCGCCATGCGCCGCATGGGCATCGCCACCGCCTACGCCCCGGGCTCGAAATACAAGGTCTATTGGGCGCTGGTGCTGACGGATTGATCGGCGGATCGGTCTCGCCTGATCGCACCGCTGGGCTCGCCACGCGCTCACCGTCTTGTGCGACCCCCACCCCTGTCCCCTCCCCACAAGGGGGAGGGGGACCGCGCGACGTGACGTGCTCGAACGTCCTCCCTCCCCCTTGTGGGGAGGGTTGGGGTGGGGGTCTCGCTGTCTGGCGGAATGATGACCGTGCCTTGCTCGATGATGGCTGAGAGGCAGGCTTTTCCAGTGAAATTTTCGGGCTCGCCACACGTTCACCGTCTTGTGCGACCCCCACCCCTGGCCCCTCCCCACAAGGGGGAGGGGGACGGGCGCGTCGTGACGTGCTCGAACGCGCTCGCTCGCCTCGCACCACGGATCGGGGTCAAGGCGCGTGAACGGGCGCGTCAGTCTGCGGCGACGAGTTCCGGCAGACGGAGCGGTGCGGGCTCGAGGGGCGCGGCCTTCTTTTGGCCGCCCGCCAGCCAGCAGGTCAGGAATGCGTCGGTCCAGCGGGCCACGCAGGCGTCGTGCAGGAACCAGCCTTCGAGATGCGCGTGGCGCGGATGAGCGCCGGGCTCGGGGCCGTGGTCCTGCGCGCGCGTCGTCCAGCGGCACATCATCGCGTAGGTGACTTCCGGGTGGAACTGCAGCCCGTAGGCGTTGGCCCCGTAGCGGCAGGCCTGGACTTCGAAATGGTCGCCGCTGGCCAGCAGGTCGGCGCCGGCGGGCAGGTCGAAGCCCTCGCGATGCCAATGGTAGACGTGGCGCGGGAAAAGCTCGCCGCAGACGCCGTGCGCGTGGTCGGTGGGACGGATCGGATGATAGCCGATCTCGACGCGTCCCTCGGGATGACGATAGACCCTGCGGCCCAGATGCCGGGCCATCATCTGGGCGCCGAGGCAGATGCCGAGAAACGGCTTGTCCTCCGCCAGCGGCACGCCGATCCAGTCGATCTCGCGGCGGATGTAATCGTCGGAATCGTTGGCGCTCATCGGTCCGCCGAACACGATCGCGGCCTCGTGGCCTGCGAGCGTGCGCGGCAGTGGATCGCCGAAGCGCGGACGGCGAATGTCGAGCGCATAGCCGCGTTCGCGCAGGAGACGGCCGATGCGGCCGGGCGTCGACTGCTCCTGGTGGAGCACGATCAGGATGCGGCGTGACGATTGAACCGAAGCGACACAATCAGGCATGAACACATCATGTTGCGCTGCGTCCAACGATGCAACCGGCGCGTCTGCGTCAAATGCCAGCATCTCGACGATTCCCTATCCCGTGCGGCTTTCCTGCATCCTCGCGACCATGTTCAGGAGGCGCGTGCGCGGCGCGAGCGGCGCGAGCCATTGAACGAGCTTGTTGCGCCAGCCCGGCACGACGGTGCGGCGGCCGGCCATGAGGCCGGCGTAGCCCGCCTCAGCCACGGCCCGGGCGGTCATGATTCTCGGATCGGACGAAGATGCGGCGGCGGCCGCCATGCCGGCGCGGGCCTGAAAGCCCGTCACGGTCGGGCCGGGACAGAGCGTCGTCACGCTGACGCCGGTGTCGCGCAATTCGCGCCACAGGGCTTCGCCGAAGGACAGCACATAGGCCTTGCTGGCGTAATAGACCGCCAGATAGGGACCCGGCAGCCAGGAGCCGATGGAACCGACGAGCAGGATGCGGCCACGCGCCTCGACGATCTGGGGCAGCAGCAGAAGCGTGATGTCGGTGAGCGCCCGGACGTTGAGATCGACGATCCCTATTTGTCCGCGACGGTCGAGGGACCGCGCCGGGCCGATCAGACCGTAGCCGGCATTGGCGACCAGGATCTCGACCCGCGCGCCCGCCGCCGCAAGGGCAGCCGCCAGATGTTCGGAACCGGCCGGGTCGCCGAGGTCGAGGGCGAAGACCAGCGGACGCGGACGGCCCTGACGTGCAATCTCGTCGGCCAGCGCGTCCAGCCGGTCGAGCCGGCGGGCGCAGAGCGCCAGATCATGGCCGCGCGCCGCCATCAGGCGGGCGAATTCCGCGCCAATGCCGTCCGACGCGCCCGTGATGAGCGTCAATGAGCGGGCGCGGTCGGTCGGCTTGGCCATGACATCTCCGGCGTGATTCGCAACGGAATCAAGGATGCGCCGGAGGAGTGTGCGAATGGTTTATGGGCCGGCTTTCAGCGCAGCGGCATGCAGGTGCGGTCGCCCTCGACGTGCCGATAGGCGACGCGGAGGTCGCGCTGCCAGGCCTTGCAGGCGCGCATGCTGGTGAAACACGTGTAATCGTCGCGCCAGTCGAGGCCCACGGGTGCGCCCGCCACACGAACGACGCGACCGCCCCGGAAATGGCCGAGCACCAGGACCGATTCGCCCGCCGTCGGGGCGATGGACGCGCAGGCGCGCTGCGGCGCCGAGCCGCCCGCCGTGGCGAGGCTGGAGGACGCGACGAGCACAAGGCCCGCAAGGCTCAACCGTGTCATCAATCCCATGTCCGATCCCTCCGGGCCGCTCATGGCGGCGCGATTTCGACTGCACGCATCATGGCTAGAACGTGACAGCTCGGCCGGAGTTCCGGCGGAGTGGACATTGCTCCGCCATGGTGAACGGCGGGTCGACGGGCAGGCCGCGAGGCGGAAGGACGGACATGGCACCCCCGCCAAGCCTGCATGGCTGAAAGTTGGACTTCGGGCGTTCCAACATTATGTTGCAATGCAGCAACCCTCTTGCGTCGTTCGTGTTGACGTCTGCATAACCATAGGAACGACCATGGCCCGTATCGGCAAAACCATCGAAACCCTGAAGTCCGTCAAGGCACAATGGATGAAGACCATGCCGGACGGCATGCGTGGCCCGGTCGGGCCCGGCGGAGGCATGCAGGGGCTTCCCGGCATGCAGGGTCTTGCGGGCTTGCAAGGCGCGGGCGGGCTCGACCTGTCGGGCATGATGCCGGGGCAGGCCGGAGAGCGCGGGGCCGGGCGGCTGCGCGAAATCGCGGAGTTCGGCGACAACCCGGGCAATCTTCGACTGTTCGCCCTCGTGCCGGAAACCCTCAAGCCCGGTCCGGCCCTGGTGGTGATCCTGCACGGCTGCAAGCAGACGGCGGCCGGCTACGATCTGGGAACCGGCTGGTCTGAACTGGCGGAGCGGGAAGGCTTCATCCTCTGCGCCCCCGAGCAGAAGCGCGAAAACAATCCGAACAATTGCTTCAGCTGGTTCCAGGCGCCCGACATCGCGCGCGACCGGGGCGAGGCCGCGTCGATCCGCGCCATGGTGGAGCATCTGGCGGCCCAGCACGGCGTCGACCGCAGCCGCATCTTCGTCACCGGCCTGTCGGCCGGCGGGGCGATGACGTCGGTGATGCTCTCGACCTATCCCGAAGTTTTCGCCGCCGGGGCGGTGATCGCCGGTCTGCCTTATGGCGTGGCCACCAGCGTCCACGCGGCCTTCGAATCCATGGCGCGCGGGGATTCGCGCACGCCCCAGGAGGCGGCCGAAGCCGTCCGGGCGGCGTCGGGCCATGCGGGGCCGTGGCCGCGCCTGTCGGTCTGGCACGGCACCGGCGACCATACGGTGACGCACGACAATTCCGGCGCCGTTGTGGCGCAATGGGCGCATCTCATGGGTCTGCACGCGAGCCCGCTGCGGCAGGAAACCGTCGATGGCCAGTTGCGGCGCGTCTGGGCAGGCCCGGACGGGTCGGAGGTCATCGAGGAATATGTGGTCGAGGGACTGGGGCATGGCACGCCGCTGTCCGCCGGACCGGGCGACACGCAATTCGGCGAGCCAGGACCCTATCTGCTGGAGGCGGGCATTTCCTCGACCTGGCGGATTGCGCAGTTCTGGGGGCTGGTGGCGAGCGAGCGCCACGAGGCGGCGGTGACGCCGGTGAGGGCGGAGGCTGCGGACGGTGCGTCGACCGAGCAGGCGTCTCCCGGCGAATCCGCCCATGCCGGCATGGCGCGCGGTCTGATGGACTCGCTGAAGCCGATGCTCAGCACCGACGTGCAGGAAACGATCCGCAAGTCCCTGCACAAGGCCGGCCTGCTCTAGGGACGCACGGCCGGACTGGAAAAAACCCGCGCGGGCTCCGACATGAGGGGCCTGCGACGCGGATCATCCGCGACTGAAAGGATCACCCTCCATGTCGACCTCCACGCAGGACTTCCCCTTCAAGCTGACCGATGCGGAATGGCGGCAGAAGTTGACGCCCGAGCAGTATCAGGTGATGCGCCAGCACGGGACCGAGCGGCCGGGGTCCTGCGCGCTGCTCAACGAGAAGCGCGCGGGCACATTTTCTTGCGCGGGATGCGGGCAGGACCTGTTCGTGGCCACGCGCAAGTTCGAAAGCGGCACCGGATGGCCGAGCTTCGACGATCCGCTGCCGCATGCGATCGAGACCACGGTCGACCGCAGCCACGGCATGGTGCGGACCGAATGCCATTGCAGCAATTGCGGCAGCCACCTCGGACACGTGTTCGACGATGGCCCCGCGCCGACCTACCAGCGCTATTGCATCAATGGCGTGGCGCTGAACTTCACGCCCGCCTGAGTTTCCTCGAAACTCACGCCCCCATTGTCTGCGCCTTCGCGCCGCTGCGCAGCGGCGCGATGATCTCGGCCCCGATGGCCGCGACGTTTTCGACCGAGGGAATGAGCTTCAGCAGCAGCAGTTCGAAGCCCATGTCCTCGAGCCGCTGCACCTGGCGGCGGATGTCGGCGGGCGTGCCGATGCAGCCCGCGCGCGTCGCGGGAATCATCCGCCGCTCGATCTTGCGCGTGTCGGGATCGGCCTCGTAGGCGAAGATCTTCTTGACGGTCTGGTCGAGCGCATCCTCGGCGCTGGAGCCGAGCGCCAGGAAGGGATTGAGCGCGTAATGCACCTTGCGGCCGGTGCGTGCCGTGCGGGCGTTCATGTCGGCGATCGAGGCTTCGAGCGAGCGCATGACCTCGTCGGTCGATTCCGCCGTCTTGGGGAATTCGACGAACCACCAGTCGCAGGTCTCGGCAATGAAATCGCGACCGCGATCGCTCGTGCTGACGGAAAAGATGTCGGGCGGCGTGGGCGTGGCGGGCTTCAACAGCAGCTGGCCCTTGTCGACCTTGTAATGCTCGCCCTCGAACGAGAACGTCTCCTCGCGCCAGAGGCCGCGCAGGATC
Organism: Hyphomicrobiales bacterium; assembly: GCA_028290705.1. Lineage (GTDB taxonomy): Bacteria > Pseudomonadota > Alphaproteobacteria > Rhizobiales > Beijerinckiaceae > Terripilifer. Next base: position 15,873 of record JAQGJH010000052.1, on the reverse strand, counting down.
TCGATGAACTCGATCGTGCGTCGATAGCGGTCCTCGCCCTGCAGCACCTTGCCGCCGAACATTTCGAATTCCTGGTCGAACCAGCCGTTGACGATGTTGATCGCCATGCGGCCCTTGCAGATGCGGTCGAGCGAGGCCGCGAGCTTGGCGACCATGACGGGATCCCACAGGCCCGGATGGACGGCGACCAGCGCGCGGATGCGGTCCAGCCGCGATGCGATGGCGCTGGCGTTGACCCAGGCGGCCATGTCGTGGCCGAGGTGACGCTCGGCGAAGAGCGCGAGATCGAAGCCGACACGGTCGGCGGTTTGCAGCAGGTCGACCCCGAGATCGAATTGCGCATCCTTGGCGCCGGGCGGCAGCGGCTGGAGAGCCTGCGAGACCGCGGTGGCGATTTCGGGCGAGCCCACGGCCGCCATGGGGATGGGCGCGTAAAGGCCGAATTTCATCGTCATGTTCAGGTTCCTCGTCGGCCGGTCTGCGCCGGCCTTGTTGCCGCCGGTCGTCACGATGGAGCGACGGCCGGCGGCACGATCATACCCGTTCAGTTCGTGAGAAGCGACTTCACTCGTTCAATGACGTCGCGCGGCGCTTTCGCGGCGGTCTTCAGCACGTCCTCGACCTCGCGGGCGGTGACGAGTTCGATGTCGATCTTGCTGCGCTCGGCGTCCTTGAGGAATTCCGGGTCCTTCATGGTCGCCTCGAAGGCGCGCCGCAGCGCCTCGGCGCGGGCCGGCGGAATGCCGGGCGGCGCGAGGAAGGGGCGGCCGATGATCTCGCGGGCGAGCAGGAAATCCAGCGCGCGGCCGTCGAGCTCGCTCTGCGCGTTGTCGCGGATGGCGGGAACGCCGGGGATCTCCGGGCGTGTGCCCGTGGCCGTGTGGAACAGCAGGTTGATCTTCTTGTCGCGCAGCCAGTCGGGATGCGCCGCCACGATGGCGCTCCACGACCAGTAGCCGATGCCGTCGAGCTCGCCGCGCTCCATCGCCAGCGCGGCGTCGGTGGTGTTGCGGTAGCCGGTGATGACCTTCATCTTCGTGCCCGCGAGGCTGTTGATGGCCTTGGGGATGATTTCGGAATCCGCGCCCGCGCCGGTGCCGGGGATGAGAAGCTCCTGCGTCTTCAGGTCGGCGAGCGTCTTCACTTTCGAGGTGTGCCACGAGATCGCCAGGGCGAATTCGCGGTTCATGCTGCCCAGCCAGGTGAATTTCTCCGGTTCGAAGCGGATCTCGTGGCGGTCGAGCAGCGGCTCGAACGGGATGCCGCGGCTGATCGTGCCGAGGTAGGAGCCGTCCTTGGGGGCGATGTTGTAGAGATAATCCGTCGCCTTGAGGCCGCCCGCGCCCGGCATGTTCTGGACGATGAAATTCGGATTGCCGGGAATGTGCCGGCCCATGTGGCGCACGAGCAGGCGGGCGTAGACGTCATAGGTCGAGCCCGCGGCCGTGTAGACCAGCATGGTCATCTGCCGGCCCTTGTAGAAAGCCTCGACGTTTTCAGCTTGAGTTGCCGCAGCTTGAGTTGGCGCAGCTTGGGCTCGGGCTGGCGCGGGCGCGATGGAGACGGCCGCGAGAGCCGTCAGGAGTGCGAAGCTCCGGAGCATGGTCTGTCCTCCCCTGGGGCGCGCATCGTGGCCGCGCCGCTCGTGTTTGCCGCGATCCTGACACGAACCCGAACGGCCGCGCAACATGCCGCGCCACCGCGGGGAACTTGCAGCGGCCAAGCCGGATTCCCATGTCATGGATCGGAGGCGCGCCACGATGGACGAGAAGCTCACTGCCGCACAGGAACGGGTTCTGGACCTTCTGGAACGAGGCTTCACGGTAACGCGCGCGCGGCGGCTCGGCCGCAATTCGGTGCGGCCCGCCAAGGCGTGGAAGCGCGCGCCGGACGGGCATTACGTGAACGAGCGGATTTCCGACGCAACGCTGCAGAGCCTGCTGGACGCGGGCCTGATCGAGCATCAGCGACACGAAACCACCGTCTACGTGCGTCTGGCCGAGCGGCAGGAATCACTCGATCTTGAGCCGGCGCGGCGCAGCGCCTGATGTCGCGTTGATCGGCCGCACGCTTTCGTGCGCGACCCCTTGGGGGGCTCGCGCGTTGCCTCCGCACGATGGATCGGCTGCGCCGCAGGCCGATGGATGCGAGGTGCCCGGTGACGTCAGCTTATCTGAACAGGATCTCGACCGCGGTTCCGCCTCACGACGTGCATGAGGCCTTCGTCAGTTTCGCGCGCTCGCAGCTCGAAACCGACAATCGTCGCGGCGCGATCTTCGAGCGCATGGTCGAGCGCGACGGCATCGATCATCGCTACTCGTGCCTCGCGCCGGGCGGCGATCCCGGACGCGGCGCGGTCGATGCCGAGGGCGTTTATGCGCGCGGCGAATTTCCCGATACGGCGGGGCGCATGAAACTGTTCGAGATGCACGCGCCCGTGCTGGCGGCGCGTGCGGTCGACGGACTGGAACTCGGCGAGGATCGCGCGCGCGTGACACATCTGGTGATCAGTTGCTGCACGGGCTTTTCGGCGCCGGGCCTCGATCTCGAAATCCTGGAACGCTGCGGGCTGAATTCTTCCGTCGAGCGCACGGTCGTGGGCTTCATGGGCTGCTATGCGGCCATGAATGCGCTGAAGCTCGGGCGGCACATCGTGCGCTCGGAGCCCGAGGCGCGCGTGCTCGTGGTCAATCTCGAACTCTGCACGCTGCACCTGAAGGAGACGCAGGATCTGGAACAGATCCTGTCGTTCCTGATCTTCGCCGACGGATGTTCGGCCAGCCTGATCAGCGCCGAGCCCGAGGGGCTGGCGCTCGATTCGTTCAAGGCCGTGCTGGCGCCCCAGACCGAGAAGCTGATCACCTGGAACATCGGCCAGCAGGGCTTCGACATGGTTCTGTCGGGCCGCGTTCCGGGCGCGATCCAGGAGACGCTGACGGGCCGCGCTGAAGAGATTCTGGCAGGCGCGGACGTGCGCGACATCGGCCTCTGGGCCGTGCATCCGGGCGGCCGCACCGTGCTGGACGCGGTGGAGCGTGCGCTGCGCCTCGGGCCCGATGCCTTGCGGGCGTCGCGCGACATTCTCCGGCGCTTCGGCAACATGTCCTCCGCCACCGTGATGTTCGTGCTGCAATCCATGCTGCGCGACGGCGCGAAGGACAGCCGCGGCTGCGCCATGGCCTTCGGACCGGGGCTGGTGGCCGAGACGATGCTGTTTCGCAGCGGCCGATGAGTCTCGCATTGCGCCGCGTCGATCCGGAATGGCTCGACGACCTTCCGCCGGACGATCCGCAAGCACTGGGCTCGCGCCGCGATCTCGCACGCCTGAACCGCGTGATGATGCAGGCCGGCGCCATGGCGCGGCTTCTCCGGCCTCTCGAACGCATGCGCGGCACGCCCCGCATTCTCGAACTGGGCAGCGGCGACGGATCGTTCATGCTGCGCGTGGCGCGCATGATGGCGCGGCGCGTTCCCTCCGCCGAGGTGATGCTGCTCGACCGGGGTGCGACGACGACGCATGCCACGCTCTCGGGTTTCCGTCAGATCGGCTGGCGCGCGACGCCGGTCGAGAGCGATGCGCTCGATCATCTTCGGACGACGCCGCAGGTCGATGCGATCTGCGCCAATCTTTTCCTGCATCATTTCGACGATGCGCCACTGACGCAGCTGCTTTCGCAAGTTGCCCGTTGCACGGGGCTGTTTGCCGCCTGCGAGCCGCGCCGCGACACGGTCTCGCTCGCGGCAAGCCGGCTCGTCGGGGCGATCGGCTGCAACGCCGTCACGCGTCACGACGCGGTGGTGAGCGTGCGCGCCGGATTTCGGGATGCGGAGCTGTCGCGGCTCTGGCCGCCCGCGCCCGGCTGGGTCTTGCGCGAGAGCCGCGTCGGGCCGTTCACGCACGGCTTCGTGGCGCAACGCGATGGAGAACCTCATGCGAGCCTATGACGCCATCGTGCTCGGCGCGGGGCCCGCGGGATCGAGCACGGCGCTGCGGCTGGCGCAGCACGGATGGTCGGTCGCGATCGTCGAGAAGTCGCCGTTTCCGCGCGCAAAGGTCTGCGGCGAGTTCATGTCGGCCAGCAATGCGGCGGTGTTCGACGATCTCGGCATCGCGGACGAGATGGCGTCCCTTGCGGGGCCGCCGATCCGACGTGTGGGCTTGTTCGCGCGCGACGACGTTCTCGCCGCGCCCATGCCGCGTTTCCAGGATGCGGCCCAGGGTTTCGGGCGGGCGCTCGGGCGTGACAAGCTCGATAGTTTGCTGCTCGACAGGGCGCGGGCGTCGGGTGCGGAGTGCTGGCAACCGTGGACGGCGGCCGCCCTGAGGCGCGAGGGCGCGATGCAGATCTGCACCATCGCGCGCAAGGACGAGCGCGTCGAACTCGCGGCGCCGGTGCTCGTGGCGGCGCATGGGTCGTGGGACGCGGGCGCGCTGCCGACGCAGACACGGCGCAAGGCGAGGGGCTCGGATCTGCTGGCGTTCAAGGCGCATTTTTGCGACGCGACGCTGGATGCCGACCTGATGCCCCTGATCGTGTTTCCGGGCGGCTATGGCGGGATGGTGACGAGCGATGCCGGACGCGTCAGCCTGACGCTGTGCATCCGTCGCGACATGTTGCAGGCCGTCCGGCACGCGCTGCCCGGCGCACCGGCCGCCGAGGCTGTTCTGGCGCATGTGACGCGGTCCTGCCGGGGCGTCGGCGATGTTCTGCGCGGCGCGCGGCTCGAGACCGGCTGGCTGGCGGTCGGGCCGATCGCGCCGGGGCTGCGGGCGCCATATGCGGATGGCATTTTCCGCGCCGGAAACATTGCGGGGGAGGCGCATCCCATCGTCGCCGAGGGCCTCAGCATGGCGCTGCAATCGGGCTGGATGCTGGGCGGCCTGCTGGCTGCGCACGGACGATCCGCGGAAGGGCTCGGGGCCGTGGGAGCGACCTACGCGCGCGATTGGACGCGGACTTTCGCACCCCGCATCCGCGCCGCCGCGGCTTTCGCGCACCCGTCCATGCGCCCGGCCGCCACGGGACTGCTGCTGCCGGTGATGCGGCGTTTTCCCGAGATCCTCACCTGGGGCGCGCGGCTGAGCGGAAAGATCAGCCGGCCTCTGGCACCGGCGATGGGGACGCAGGCTTCGTGACTGAGGGCCCCGAGTCCGTAGCCCCTCATCCGTCTGCTTCGCAGACACCTTCTCCCCATGGGAGAAGGGTGTGTGCGTCGTTCAGTGGGCTCCGTGTTCGTCATCCACACGCCGTCCTTGCGAGGAGCGAAGCGACGCGGCAATCCAGCCCGGTGTGCGCGCCGCCGGCCAGTTTCGCTGGATTGTTTCGCTTCGCTCGCCATGACGGTTGGGTGCGACCCCCACCCCTAGCCCCTCCCCACAAGGGGGAGGGGGACGCGCAGGTGGTGACGTATCCCCTCATCCGTCTGCCCCGCAGACACCTTCTCGCATGGGAGACGAGCGGGCCTCGATGGTCCATCGGATGCTGGCACGGCGTTTGCCTGCATCTGGCAGATCTTCAGCCAGAGAGGACCCATGGCCTTGTTGCAACGCTCACGCCTGCCCGTTCAGTTTGCTTTCGCGACTTTCGTTTCCGCCTGCGCCGCAGGGTTTTCGGCGCTTCCCGCCGTGGCCCAGAGCGATCCCGTGGCGGATTTCTACAAGGGGCGGAACATCACCATGCTGGTCGGATTCTCGACCGGCAATGGCGCGGATTCGTACGGCCGCCTGCTGGCGCGCCACATCGGCAAGCATTTGCCCGGAAATCCCAACGTCATCGTGCAGAACATGCCGGGCTCCGGCAGCCTGGTGATGGCGAATTACCTCTATTCCGTCGCCCCGAAGGATGGCTCGGTCATCGGCATCTTCAACCGGAACGTTCCGATGGAGCCGATGATGGGCAACAAGAACGCGCGGTTCGAGGCGCGCAAGTTCACCTGGATCGGCAGCGCCAATACGGAGCCGAGCCTCTGCGTCGCCTGGGGCGCATCCCCGATCAAGACCTGGGAAGATACGAAGCAGCGCGAATGGGTGATCGCCGCCACGGGGCTGAACGCCAACAGCGGGCTGGTGCCGACGCTGCTCAACAGGGTGCTGGGCACCAGGATGAAGCTCATCATGGGCTATCCGGGCGCGAGCGAAATGTCCCTCGCGATGGAGAGCGGCGAGGTCGAGGGCCGCTGCGGCTGGTCGCGCTCGTCGCTCATGGCCACCAAGGCGCAATGGGTGACCGACAAGAAGGTCAATCTGCTGATCCAGGCCGGACTGCAGAAGAACCCGGCGCTGATGGACGTGCCGCTGGCGATGGATTACGTCACCAACGATCGCGACAAACAGCTGCTCAAGCTCGCGGTGGCGTGGGATGAAATGGCGTGGCCGTTCATGGCTCCGCCCGAGGTTCCGGCGGCGCGGCGCGACGCATTGCGCAAGGCTTTCGAGTCGGCGCTGGCGGACCCGCAGCTGCTCGCCGAGGCCGAGCGCGAAAAACTCGACGTGACGCTGGTGACGGGCGAGTCGATCGAAAAGCTGCTCGACGACGTCTATTCGACGCCTCCCGACATCGTGGCGGAGATGCGCGGCATCATCACGCCGTCGCGCTGACGCGGCCGCGTCCCGTCATCCCGCAATCGACAAAGCCGCCGATCCGTCTACGATGGCGGCGGCTTTGCGACGTTCCGCACGGCGCGCAGGCTTGCGCGCGGCGGAACGATCCGGGTCCAAGCTGAACGCCGAGATTCAAACGATCGCCAAGCGATCCACCATCAGGAGAACAGGGAATGACCAAGGAGAGCTCCTCGTCGAGCGCCAGCGACATGCGCAACGAGCCCGAGGGCCTGGAAGCGCCGGTGCCGTCCGAAGATAACGGAATCTGGGGCAGCGACGTCGCAGCCGAGATGATGCGCGCCCTCGACATTCCCTATGTGGCGTTGAATCCGGGCGCGAGTTTCCGCGGCCTGCACGACAGCCTCGTCAACCGGCTGGGCAATCGCGCGCCGCAGATGCTGCTCTGCCTGCACGAGGAAAGCGCCGTCGCAATCGCGCATGGCTGGGCCAAGGTGAAGGGCACGCCGATGCTCGCAGTGGTGCATTCCAACGTCGGGCTGATGCACGCCACCATGGCGGTGTTCAACGCCTGGTGCGACCGCATGCCCCTGATGCTGTTTGGCGCCACCGGGCCGATCGACGCGGCCAAGCGCCGGCCGTGGATCGACTGGATCCACACCTGCAAGGACCAGGGCTCGCTGGTGCGCGACTATACCAAATGGGACGACGAGCCGACCTCGCCGCGCGCCCTGCAGGAATCGATCCTGCGCGCACGCCAGATCACCGAGACGAGCCCGCGCGGCCCAACCTACATCTGCCTCGACGTCGGCATGCAGGAAACCAAGCTCGACGCGCCGCTGCCGATTCCCGACATGCGCCGCTATGCGCCGCCGGAGCCCGCCGCGCCGTCCGAAAAAGTCGCGGCCGAGATCGCCCGCAAGCTGCATGGCGCGAAGCGTCCGCTGATCCTGATGGGGCGCGTGTCGCGCGACACGGCCGGATGGGAGGCGCGCGTGCGGCTCGCAGAACGTCTGGGCGCGATGGTGCTGACCGACCTGAAACTCGCGGGTTCGTTCCCGACCGACCATCCGCTGCATGGCGCGCCAGCCGGCAGCCGCATCGGCAAGGGCGCGGAGCTGTTCCGCGAGGCCGACGTGATCCTGAGCCTCGAATGGCGCGATCTCGCGGGCTCGATCTCGACCGCTTATGGCGAGGAGCCGCCAAAGGCCGAGATCATCCGCGTCGCCGTCGACCAGCACAACCACAAGGCCTGGGTGATGGACTATATGGGCCTGCCGGTGGTCGACACCTACGTGCTGGCCGAGCCGGAGCCCATGGTGGAGGCCCTGAATGCGGCCCTGGACCAGCTCGGCGACCGCAAGACGGAGGCGTGGGCCGGCCGCAAGGCGATCCCCAACAAGCCGCTGCCCAAGCTCGATGGCGCGGGCCCGATCACCGTGCCGCACGTCGCGGCGGCGCTGCAGAAGATCACGGAAGGTCGCGACACCTGCCTGACTCATCCGCCCCTGTCGTGGGCGGGCGACCTCTGGCCGATCCGCCACCCGCTCGATTTTCTCGGCGGTGACGGCGGCGGCGGCATCGGCGGCGGACCCGGTCAATCGATCGGCGCGGCGCTGGCGCTGCGCGGCACGGGGCGTCTGCCCATCGCGGTCTGCGGCGACGGCGACTTCCTGATGGGCGTCACGGCGGTGTGGACGGCGGTGCACTACAAGATCCCGATCCTGTTCGTGATCTGCAACAACCACTCCTACTACAACGACGAACTGCACCAGGAGCATCTGGCGGTGCAGCGCGGACGTCCGCCCGAGAACAAGTGGATCGGCCAGCAGATGCTGGGCCCGGAACTCGACCTGCCGATGCTGGCGCGCGGACAGGGCGCGATGGGCCTGGGCCAGGTGGTGGCGCTCGGCGACCTCGAGAAAACGCTGCGCGAGGCGCTGGCGCATGTCGAGGCCGGAGGCGTCGCGGTCGTGGACGTGCGGGTCGAGCCCGGCTACCAGGAAAAGGGCCACGAGGCCCCGGCGATCGCCCGCTGAGACAGGAGATCGCGGAGCGCCTTCGAGCGCTTCGCGATCACATCCCGATCAAATGGCCGTGGCGCGCTGCACAGCCGTGCGCAAATCCGCCATGATGCGCGGAGCCAGTCCGCAGCCACTCGCCTGCGTCGGCGTGCCGGGTCCATAAAGACGCATGACGATCAGTGATTCGAACATGGACGCGCGCGCGTCCGGGACCGACTACGCCACCAAGTCGACGATGCGGGCGAAGCCGCCGCGCACGCTGAACGAGATCGACTTCTGGCGCGGCTATGCCCTCATCGCGATCTTCATCAATCACGTGCCGGGCATTTTCTTCGAGCGCTTCACGCATCGCGAGATCGGCATTTCGGATTCGGCCGAACTGTTCGTCTTCCTGGCGGGATTTTCGCTGCGCTACCTCGCCGAAAGCCGTACCGAGGAACTGCGCGGCGTGCGGCTGTTCATGCGGCTCGAGGGCCGGGCGTTCACGCTCTACGCCGCCCAGATCCTGATCGCCTCGGCCGCGCTCGCCATGATGGCCGGGGCGGCGCTCTGGCTCGATACGCCGCTCATCCTGCAATGGAACAATGCCGCGTCGTTCTTCGAGAACCCGGTGGCGACGCAGATCGGCATCGTGGCCCTGGTCCACCAGATGGGCTATTTCGACATCCTGCCGCTGTACATCGTGCTGATGATCGTCGCGCCCCTGGTGGTCATCGTCTATCGATGGTCCCCGCCGCTGCTGTTCCTGGTGTCCGCCACCATCTGGGCGGTGACGCTCGCGGGAGGGTACAACCTGCCGACCTGGCCGGTGGAAGGCGTGTGGTTCTTCAATCCGCTCGCCTGGCAGTTCGTCTTCGTGCTCGGGTTCATCGTGGCGCGGCCGCCCGAGCCGATCGCCCGCATCCTGGCGCATCGCGGCAAGCTGCGCATGCTCGGCGGGCTGATCGTGCTGGCGGGCTACGTCATGGCCTTGCGGGGCTGGACGCCGAGCCCGTTCGACGTGCCGGAACCACGCCTGTTTTTCATGAACGACAAGACCTATCTGACTCCCATGCGGCTCATCCACCTCCTGGGGCTGGTGCTGCTGATGCGCGGCGCCTTCGAGGCGGCGCGCGGCTGGCGCGGATTCGAGCGGCTCGCCGGGCCGCTCTGCACGCTGGGGCGAAACTCGCTGCACGTGTTCTGTGCCGGATCTTTGTTAAGCCTGGCGGGGCAATTGCTCCGCTTCGCAGCTCCGATTAGTATTTTTACGGATGTGGTCGTGGTATTGGTGGGCGTTCCCATCCTGCTGATCGTCGCGTGGGGTAATGAATGGCGAACGAACTTGCGACGCTGAGACGTCTGACCTTCGTTCTGCTGGCCGGGATCGTTCCCGCGGCGGCGCAGGATGCTGCGTCGCAAAACAGCGCTCCGCAGGCGATCGAGTCGCCCGCTCCCGCCGAGGCGGAGATCGGCGCGCTGCCGCCGATCTATCCGCCGTTCCCGCCCGAGGCCGTGGCGATGAGCGTGCAGTGCAACGTGCCGCAGGCGCAGGTGGCGCGGTCTTCGCCCCTGACCTATCTGGCGGCGCGGATCGAGGCGGGACGCAAGGTCAAGGTGCTGGCCATGGGCACGTCGTCGTTCTGGTCCGACGGCAGCGCCATGGGCGGGCGCAATTATCCCTCTCGCGTCGGATCGATCCTCGAAAAGATGGTCAAGGGCGTCAACGTCGAGATCGTCAACCGCGGCGTCTCGGGCGAGATCGCCTCGGTGAGCGCCCGGCGTCTGATCAACGAGGCGGCGACGCTGCGGCCGACGCTGGTGCTCTGGCAACTCGGCACCAACGATGCCGTGGCGCGCGTGGCCGTGCCGGATTTCGAGGCGACGGTGCGCGCCACCGTGCGCATGCTGCACGAGAACAAGATCGACGTGATCCTGGTGGGCCTGCAATACACGCCGAAATTCGCCCGTGACTCGCATTACTTCGAGATCCGCGCCGCGCTGGACCGCATCGCCGCGGAAGAAAACCTGCTGCTGGTGCGGCGCGACCGCGCCATGGAATTCATCGCGCGGACGCGCGCCAACAAGACCCTCTTCGCCGATGACGATTTCAACCTGATCGATCTGGGCTATCCCTGCATGGCGGAGCACATCGCCCAGTCGGTCGTGGCCAACATCTTTCTGCGTCGCTCCGGCGACAAACGCGGCGGCGCTTCGACGCCGGTTCGCTGAATCGCCACCCCTCATCACAGGTTGACCATGAAGATACTCGTCCTGCCGGGCGACGGAATCGGCCCGGAAATCACCGCCGCGACACTCGCGGTGCTGCGCAGCCTCGACGCACGCCATTCTCTCGGACTCTCCTTCGAGATCCAGGAGATCGGGCTCGCGTCGCTGGCGCGCCAGGGCACGACGCTGCCCCAGAGCGTCATGGAGGCGGTGCCGCATTTCGACGGCGTGATCCTCGGGCCCGTGTCGCATTACGATTATCCGTCGCGCGAAAAAGGCGGGATCAATCCGTCGGGCGCGCTGCGCGTCGGCTTCGAGCTTTACGCCAACGTGCGGCCCTGCCGGTCGCGCCCGGACCTCACGATCCTGCGCAAACCGATGGATCTCATCATCGTGCGCGAAAACACCGAAGGCTTCTATGCCGACCGCAACATGTTTTCGGGCGGCGGCGAGTTCATGCCCGATCCCGACATGGCGCTGGCGTTTCGCAAGATCACCGCCAAGGGCAGCGCCCGCGTCGCGCGCGCGGCCTTCGAGATCGCGCGCAAGCGCCGGCGCAAGGTCACGGCGATCCACAAGGCCAATGTGATGAAGATGACCGACCGGCTGTTCCTGCGCGAAGTGCGCAAGGTCGCGGCGGATTATCCCGACGTCGCGCTCGACGAGCAGATCGTCGATGCGGCCGCGGCGCTGCTCATTCGCAAGCCCGACCATTACGACGTGATCGTCACCACCAACATGTTCGGCGACATCCTGTCAGACGAGGCGTCGGAGCTTTGCGGCAGCCTCGGGCTCGCAGGCTCGATCAATGCGGGCGATGAACATTGCGTCGCACAGGCGCAGCATGGCTCGGCCCCCGACATTGCGGGACGCGACATCGCCAATCCGACGTCGCTCATCCTCTCGGCCGCGATGCTGCTCGATTGGCGCGGACGTCGCGACGACGATCCCACACTCGTCCAAGCCGCGGCCGAGCTGGAGCGCTGCGTCGAGAGCGCGCTCGACGATCCGAAAACGCGGACGCGCGACGTCGGCGGTGAACTCGGCACTTCGGCTTTCGCCCAGGCGGTCTGCGACAGGATCGGGGCGGGTGCATCATGAGCGCCACGATCCTGCGCCCCGGCGAGCTGCCGTCCATCGCGCGCGGCGGCGGCGCGCGGACGATTCCGCTGGTGACGCGCCGCACCGGCTCGACCAGCCTGCTCAACGGCATGACGGAGTTCGAACCCGGGGGCGCGATTCCGCTGCACACCCATAATTGCGAGGAAAGCGTGCTGGTGATGGAAGGCGAGGCCATCGCCGAGATCGAGGGCGTCGCGCACCGGCTGCGGGCAGGCGACACGACCTTCGTGCCGGCTGGCGTTCCGCATCGTTTCGTCAATGCGTCGGCCGAGCGCAAGCTCTGCATCTTCTGGACCTATGCGTCGATCGAAGCGACCCGCACGCTGGTGGCGACGGGCGAGACGCGGCGCATCGACGCCGAACAGGCGGGTTGATTTCCCGCCCGCGTGGCAGGCCCGCAATTGCGCTCGCGCCAGCGGGCGACTAGGTTCCCGCCCGCCGGACCGTGAACGAGCCGGCCGCAGGGAGGACGAGGCTTGGGCGGTTTTCTGGCGCTTTGCGCAGCGGCGACATTTGCTTTCAACAATGCCCTTGCGCGGCGCGGCGTGCTCACCGGAAGCGTCCTGCAGGCGATGTCGATCTCGGTGCCGCTCGGCCTGCCGATCTTTCTCGTCGCGGCGCTGTTCACCGGCGCCTTCTCGTATCTGCCGGGCTTTTCGACCCAGACCATCCTGCTGCTCTCGATCGCCGGCATCGTGCATTTCGTCTGGGGCCGCTACTGCAACTACCGCGCCGTCAAGGCGATCGGGTCCAATCTCGCGGGCCCGCTGACGGAGGGCAGCGTGCTGGTCGCGCTGGCGCTGGCGGTCATGCTGCTGGGCGAGTCGCTGACGCCCATGAAGGTGCTGGGCATCGTCCTGGTGTTGTCCGGCCCCGCGATGGCGGTGGAGCGTCCGGGCAAGATCGTGAAGGCCGGAGCCGCGCCGGCAAAGCCGTCAAAAACGACGTTCCAGCCGAAATATGCCGAGGGCTACACGTTCGCGCTGCTGTCGGCGACCGGCTATGGCATCAGCCCGATCCTGGTGCGGTTCGCGCTCGAGCGAAGCGACTGGCAGGCCAGCATCGCGGGCGGGCTCGTGTCCTATGTGGCGGCGACGCTCGTGGTGGTGGCGATCATCCTGGCGAGCGGCAATCTGCGGCACGTTCTCGACGTGCCGGCGTCGGCGTCGAAATGGTTCGGACTGGCGGGGCTTTTCGTCGGGCTGTCGCAGCTCCTGCGCTACATGGCGCTGTCGATGGCGCCGGTCTCGGTCGTGACGCCAATCCAGCGCCTCTCGCTGATCTTCCGGCTCTTTTTCAGCCTGATGAATCGCGAGCACGAGGTGTTCAGTTCGCGCATGGTGCTGGGCACCGTCGTGTCGCTGTTTGGCGCGGTGCTGCTCTCGCTGTCCGTCGATTCCATCCGGCACTACGTCTTCGTGCCCGACTGGCTGCTGCCGATGTTCACCTGGAGCTGGCCGTGAGGGCAGGCCGCCGCGGCTCCCGCCCGGAGGCCTCGAAAATGGCGCGGATATCCTCGAGGAAATTTTCAGCCAGCATGAGCCGTTCGTCAGGATCCTGACGGCCGTTCGGCGAAGCAATCTTTTCGTCCGTCACGGTCCAGCCGCTGGTTCCCGTCTCAAAGGGCTTGAGGCGTCCTGGCGCGAAGGTCGCGGCCATGCCCTGCCGTCCGGCATCGAGGCGGCGGATGCCGAGCTCGCGCGCTGACAATCGCAAGCGGGCCGCGGCGAGAAACGCCAGTACCGACGAAGGCGGCGGTCCGAAGCGATCGACGAGCGAGAGTTCGAAAGCCTCGAAGGCGGCGAGAGTCCGCAGGGCGTCGATGGCGGCGTACAGCCCGAGTCGCATTTCCGGCTCGGGGACATATTCGGCAGGGATGCGAGCGTCCAGACCAAGGTTGAGTTCAGGCGGCAGCGAGTCGGAAACGGCCTCGCCGCGGGCACGCGCCATGGCGTGCGCGAGAAGCTCCTGATAGAGGCCGACGCCGATCAGCTTCATGTGACCGGCCTGTTCGTCGCCGAGAAGATCGCCCGCGCCGCGCAGATCGAGATCGCGCGCGCTGATGGCGAAACCCGCGCCGAGATGATCGAGCGATTCCAGCGTGCGCAGCCGCTTCTCGGCCTTCTTCCAGCTGTCGCCTTCCTGGGTCAGGAAGGTCACGAAGGCGCGTCGCGCACCACGTCCGACGCGACCGCGCAATTGATGCAATTGCGACATGCCGAAGCGTCCCGCATCCCAGACGAAGAGCGTGTTGGCACCGGGCACGTCGAGGCCGCTCTCGATGATGCTGGTGGCGAGAAGCACGTCGCCGTCGCCTTCCGCGAAGGCCAGCATTTCGGCGTCCATGTCGGCGGGCTTCATCTGGCCGTGAGCGACGCGCATCGTCAGTTCCGGCACCGCGCGGTGAAGAAACTCCCGTGCTGGCTCGATGTCGGCCACACGCGGACACACGAAGAACGATTGGCCGCCGCGGCGCTTCTCGCGCATCAGCGCCTCGCGCACCAGCGTCGCATCGGGCGTGGCGACGCTCGTTCGCACGGGTTGGCGCAGGTAGGGCGGCGTCGCGATGACGCTCAGATCCTGCAGGCCCACGAGACTGGCCTGCAGCGTGCGAGGGATCGGCGTTGCCGTCATGGTGAGGGCATGGGCCGTTTCGGCCATCGACCGCACCTGCGCCTTGTGCCGGGCGCCGAACTTCTGCTCCTCGTCGACGATCACGAGGCCCAGATCGTGGAAGCCGACGCTCGCCGCGCAGATCGCCTGCGTGCCGACGACCACGCGGATCGTGCCGTCCTTCAGGGCTTTCCTGGTACGGCGCGCGGTCGCGGCGTCGACGACGCGCGACAATTCGCCGACCTCGATGCCGAGGCCCGCGAAGCGGCGACGGAACGTCCGCAGGTGCTGGCGCGCCAGCAGGGTCGTGGGGGCCAGCACGGCGACCTGACGGCCCGAAAACGCGACGGCGGCGGCGGCCCGCAGCGCCACTTCGGTCTTGCCGTAGCCGACGTCGCCGCAGACCAGCCGGTCCATCGGGACGGTCCGCTCCATGTCGCGTTTGACCTCGTCGATCGTCACCATCTGGTCGGGCGTCTCGACGAACGCGAACGCGTCCTCAAGCTCGGCCTGCCACGGGGTGTCGGGCCCGAACGCGTGCCCCTTGGTCGCCTGCCGCGCCGCGTAGAGCTTGATCAGCTCGCCGGCGATCTGGCGGACCGCCTTGCGAGCCTTGTTCTTGCGGCTGGTCCAGTCGGCGCCGCCCAGCTTGTCCAGGGACGGCGACTCGCCGCCGACGTAGCGGCTGATCTGGTCGAGCTGGTCCATCGGGACGAACAGCCGGTCGGCGGGTTGGCCGCGCTTCGACGGGGCGTACTCGACCACGAGGTACTCGCGCGCCGCGCCCTGCACGACCCGCTGCATGAGCTCGATGTAACGGCCCACGCCGTGCTGCTCGTGCACCACGAAGTCGCCGGTCTTGAGCTCGAGCGGGTCGACCTGCTTGCGCCGGCGGGCCGGCATCTTGCGCTCGGTGCGATCGGCGGTCCGCTGGCCGACCAGGTCGTCGTACGTCAGGACGGCCAGCCCCATCGGCTTGGACACGAAGCCGTGGTCGAGCTCTGCGCAGCTGACCTGGACGACCCGGGCGGACGGAGCCGTGACCTCGTCGTCGAAGGCCGCCGCGACGCCGGCGTCGGTCAGCCACTCGACGGTGCGCTGCGCCTGGCCGTGCCCGGGGGCGACGAACACGACCCGCATGTCGGCGGCGACCCAGGCCTGGATGTCGGCCAGGGCGGCGGTCGTGTCACCGCGGTAGGCGGCGGCGGGCTCGACCTCGATCGCGCGGGTCCGCTCGTCGAGGTCGAGGCCGAACGGGGACTGGGTGAACCACGTGTGCCCGAGCGCGAGGGTCTCCAGGCGTACGTCCTCCAGCGTGCGGAACGCCGCGGAGCCGAGGTCGATCGG
>JAQGJH010000048.1 GCA_028290705.1 Hyphomicrobiales bacterium | reverse complement strand
AACGGAATGCTGACGCGGCTGGCATCGTTAGAACCCAGTGTCTCTGACTTCCATTCGGACCTGGCTGAGATGCGTGTTCACCATGGCAACGTTGGCAAGACAACGCCCAGGAGCACAACGTCGGCATCGAGATGGGATGAACCAGAAGGCGACGGCCTAACTCAGCAAGTGGTGCCGCAAGCTCTCGCTGGCGCGTGCGCTTTGCGCCAGTTTTTCTGTCTCGGGTCTGTCCGCGTCGAACATCTCAGGATGGAGGCCTCGCGGTGCTCTGCTAAGACAAGACGTCAAGCCTGAAAACATAACGGGGAGCATATCGATGTCCAAGGGTCAGATGAAAAGCAACAAAGAGACCAAGAAGCCGAAGTCGGACAAGGAAAAAACCGGCGCGTCGGCTTACAAGCAGTCGCAAGGAAAAGCTGGAAGCCAGACGGCCGAGACCTTCAGCAAAAAGAAGTAGGCGTCCGGCGTAGACCATCGGCCTCAAGTTGCGTCGACGTGCTGGCTGGGTATATCCTGTTTACGTGCTTGAGACGGATCGAAAAAGTGCTCGGTATTCCACGCGTCACGCCCAATCGTCCATCGTGGGATGAACGCGATCGCCTCGCCGCTCTCGAACGCTACGCAATTCTCGACACGCCGAAGGAAAGCGACTTCGAGGACATCGTTCGTCTCGCCGCGGACACGTTCGAAGCCCCGATAGCGGTCGTGAACCTGATCGCCGAGGGCCGGCAATGGTTCAAGGCCGAAGTCGGCATCGGCGCGCGGGAACTGCCGCTCGACGTGTCGATCTGCGCGCATGCGATCCTGCAAGGCGACACGATGGTCGTGCCCGACACACGCCTCGACGATCGTCTTGCCCGCAATCCGTTGGTCACCATGGCGGACGGACTGCGGTTTTACGCTGGCGCGCTGCTCAAGACCGAAGAAGGCCTGCCCATCGGCACGGTGTGCGTGCTCGACCGGGCGCCGAGGCCGCAGGGGATCACCCCGCACCAGCGCCTGACGCTGGAGGTGCTCGCACGCCTCGTGATGCAGCAACTGGAGCTGCGGCGCGTCATCGGGCTCCAGCACACCCATGCCCTGCAACTCGAAGCCGAGATCTCCGGGCGACAACAGGCCGAGGCCGCCCGCCGGCTGACCGCCGACCGCTATCGCTCGCTCTTCAACTCGCTCGATGCGGGGTTCTGCATCGTCGAACTCAAATTCGATGCCGGCGGCGCGGCCGTCGACTATCGGTTCCTGGAGACGAATCCGGCCTTTGCCCGGCAGACCGGCATCTCAGGGGCCGACGGCAAGTGGATGCGCGAACTTGCCCCGGGTCACGAACAGCCTTGGCTCGACATCTATGGCGACGTCGCCACGACGGGTCGGCCGGCTCGGTTTGAGAATCCCGCAAAGACCCAGGAAGAGCGCTGGTACGACGTTCAGGCGTTTCGCGTCGGGGAGCCGGCCGCACGTCTCGTCGCAATCCTGTTCAATGACATCACCGAACGGCGCCGCGCAGAATTGCGACGCACCGCTCTGCTGGCCATGGGCGATCGCTTGCGTTCGCTTCAGACCGTGCCGGGCATCACGTCGGAAGCTTCGAAGATGGTCGGCGAGACCTTGGACGCGATCCGGGTCGCCTTTGGCCGGATCGACGCATCCGGAGAGCATGTCATTGTCGAAAGCGATTGGAGCGCGGATGGCTACGAAAGTCTGGCCGGAAAGCGCCACCTGTCCGATCTGGGTGACCTGCAATCGATGAGGTCCGACGATCGGCCGGTCGTGGTGTCGGATGTTCTCTCGGCCGCGACCTCGGCGGCTTCGCAGGAAGTCCTGGGCGGCCTCGGCGTCAGGTCGTTCGCCGCAATCACGATCATGGACCCGGACGGATCGACATCGCTGTTCATGGTGCACGCGGCGCAGCCCCGGAACTGGACCGCGGAGGATCTCGTGTTCATCCGTAATGCAGGGGACCGCGTCGCCTCGAGTGTCGCCCGTCGGGAAGCGGAAGCATTTCAGCAAATGCTCAATCTCGAACTCAGCCACCGGATGAAGAACACGCTGACCATGGTGATGGCCATCGCCAAGCAGACCTTCAGATCCGTTGCGGATCAGGCTCCGGTCGAGGTGTTCAATGCGCGCATTCAGGCGCTATCGAGTGCTCACATGGCCTTGCTGGAGCAGCGCTGGATGAAGGCGAACATTGCCGATGTGGTCAACGGCGTGCTGGGAACGGTCGACGACATCGCGCGGTTCGATACGCGCGGGCCGTCCGTCGACCTGGATGCGCGGTCTGCCTTGTCGATGTCTCTTCTTCTGCACGAGCTGTCGACGAACGCGCTCAAATACGGCGCCTTGTCGGAGCCGGCCGGTCGGGTGTCTATTTCGTGGGAGATCTTCGCCGACCAATTGATCCTGCGCTGGAGAGAATCCGGAGGTCCCGAAGTCGCACAGCCGACTCGCACGGGTTTCGGATCGAGGCTCATCAACATGGGCCTGGTCGGTTCGGGCGGCGTCGAGCTTCGCTATCTTCCAAAGGGTTTCGAGGCAGACTTCAAGGCATCTCTCCTCCAGGTGGAACAGCGCTCCTGATCCAGACTCCGTCGTGGCTCGAACGGACGAGCTTTCCGACGAAGCGATTATGACTGCGCCAGACGCATCGCGGCCCTGGCTGCCTGCCTCACATGCGCGACCGAGGCGTCTTTGGCAGCCGCGGGATCGCGCGATCGCAGCGCCTTCGCGATGGCCTGGATCTCGCTCAAGCTTTCGACTCCGCGCTCTGGATCGGATCGCGAAATGCTGCGCAGGCGATTGATGCGCGAATTCAGTCTCGTGAGCAGATCGAGCACCACCTGGTTCTTCGCGCCGAGGCACAGGACCTCATAGAAGCGGTCTTTCTCTGAAATGATCTTGGAGAAATCGTTCAGCGAATAGGCGAGGGAAAGGCGCTCGACGACGCGGTCGAGCGCCTCGATGTCGCTGTCCTCGGCGCGCTGCGCAAACTGTTCCGCGACGAGTCCCTCGAGCGCCTCGCGAACGCTGTAGATGTTCAGCGCCTCTGCTTGTGTGATCTGCGCGACCGCGACGCCGCGCTGGCTGCGCTCGATCAGGCCTTCGACCTCGAGCTCCCGCAAGGCTTCACGCAGCGACGTTCGGCTGACGTTCAATTCCTGGCAGAGATCTTTTTCGATCAGCCGCGCGCCCGGAGCCAATGCGCCCGTCTGAACGGCATGGCGCAGGCTCGCGGTAATCTTCCGCCTGAGCGGCGCGGCCTCGTTCACGAGCGGGTCGAGCCCCGTTTTAGACGTCAACGACATGTCACCCTCGTCCTGCGGACCGGCGGTTCCGCATCTTTCAGTCTGAGCCTTGACGCCAGATCGGCGACTTTGTACGACAGTCATACAATAAGACAATGGCCTCGTTAAGCGGTAGCAAGGGAAGTTTGTGGATGGGGGAAGCGTCGTCCAGGATCGGGACCAGTGCGCGTCGCATCGAAGATGCGGCACTGCTCCGTGGCGCTGGTCGGTTTCTGGATGACATCGTTCTCCCGGACCTCCTGGAAGCGACGTTTCTGCGCAGCCCTGTGGCCCATGGATTAATCCGGCGGCTCGATGTGAGCGCTGCGCGGGCCCTTCAGGGCGTGCATGCGGTTTTCACCTATGCGGATCTGCGCCCGCTGATGACCTCCGACCGCATGCCGCTGGCCTTGCCGGCTGCCGGCCTACGCTTTGCCGTCGATCCGTTCGTGCTGGCGGTGGACGAGGTCTGTTATGTCGGCGAGCCTGTGGCGCTCGTCGTCGCGCAGACGCGCCGCATTGCCGAGGATGCCGCGGCGCTCATCACACTCGATCTCGAACCCTTGCCCGCGGTCGTTGACCCCGTCGACGCCTTGGCGGCCGATGCGCCGAAAGTTCGGCGCGAATGTCCCGACAATCTGGTGGCCAGGACACGCATCGATTACGGCGATGCCGACGCCGCTTTCGCGCAGGCTCCGCATGTGATCGGCCAGCAGTTCCGCCTCAGCAAAGGCGGTGGTCATTCCATGGAGCCCCGTGGCGTGCTGGCGCGGTTCGACGAGGCGGAAGATCTCCTGACCGTTTGGGACTCGACCCAGATGCCGCACCGCGCCAAGGCCATTTTGGTCGATGCGCTGGGGCTGTCCGAGCGGCAGATCCGCGTGCTGACGCCGGATGTGGGCGGCGGCTTCGGCCCCAAAGCGGTGTTCCACCCGGAGGAACTTGCCATCCCGGCGGCTGCGCTCCTGCTGCGGCGGCCGGTGAAATGGGTCGAGGATCGTTTCGAGAGTTTTACGGCCACGTGCGGCGAGCGCGACCAGGTCTGGACCATGCAGGTCGCGTTCACGCAGGACGCAAAGCTGCTGGGCATTCGCGGGACGCTTCGCCACGACCATGGCGCCTCGACGCCCTATGGGATTGCTCTGCCCTATAATGCAGCCACGAATCTCATCGGGCCGTATGTGCTGCCTGCCTACAGGATCGAGATCGATCTCTGCATGACGAACAAGACGCCGTCCGCGCCGACACGCGGAGCGGGGCGTCCGCAGGGCACGTTCGTGATGGAACGCCTGCTCGATTGCATGGCCCGGAAACTCGGCCTGCCGCGCGACGAGGTGCGGCGACGCAATCTGATCGCCCCAAGCCAGATGCCGTATCCAATTCCGGTGCGCCAGCGCGACGGCAGCACGATGGAATATGACACCGGCGACTATCCGGAGTGTCAGGCGCGTGCGCTGAAGGCTGCGGGGTGGACGGATTTTTCTGCGCGGCAGGCGCAGGCGCTGTCAGAGGGCCGCTACATCGGCCTCGGCCTCGCCAATTACGTGGAGGCGACAGGCCGGGGACCCTTCGAAAGCGTCGCCATACGCATCGGACCGTCGGGCGAGATCGTCGCATCGACGGGTGCAACGGCGCAGGGGCAGGGCGTCAAGACCATGGTGGCGCAGATCGTCGCCGATGCCTTCGATGTCGCGCCGCAGGCCGTCCACGTGGTGACGGGCGACACGTCCGCGACACACGCGGGGCTTGGCGCTTACGCAAGCCGGCAGGCCGTGACGGCGGGCAATGCCGCGCACCGGGCCGCGCGGCTGATCGTCGAAAAAGCCGCGACGGCGGCGGCCGAACTTCTCGAAGTGTCGCGGGACGACATCGAGATCGTCGGTGGGGCCTGTCGCGTGAAAGGCGTGCCGGAACAAGCACGCAGCCTCGGAGAAATCGCTCGCGCTCTGGCGGGAACGCCCGGCTTCGCGCTGCCCGCCAACCTGCCTCCGGGGCTTTCGGTCGCGACCGATTACATGACCGCGGGCCTCACCTACACCAATGGTACGCATCTTGCTGAAGTCGAGGTTGATCCGGAGACAGGCGGAGTCACGATCCTGCGCTACGTGGTCGTGCATGATTGCGGCCGGATGATCAATCCGATGATGGTCGAGGGCCAGGTGATTGGAGGCGTCGTGCACGGCATCGGAGCGACGCTGTTCGAGTGGATGCGCTACGACGCCGAGGGCCAGCCCCTGAGCGTGACATACGCCGACTACCTGCTGCCCACCGCCGACGTGGTGCCTCGCATCGAGATCCATCACATGGAATCGCCGACGCCGCTGAATCCGCTGGGCGTCAAGGGTGCGGCCGAGAGCGGCACGATCGGCGCACCCTCGGCACTCGTTTCCGCTGTCGAGGATGCGCTGCGGCCTTTCGGTGTCACGATCACCGACCTGCCGGTGACGCCGCCGGCGCTCCGCAGGCTGATGCGCGCCGCCGCCGCACGGAGCGCGGCATGAAGGCGCCGCCGTTCAGATATCATGCGCCCGCGAGCCTCTCCGAGGCCGTGAGCCTCCTGTCGAACCTGGAAAATGCGCGCGTCCTCGCCGGCGGACAATCGCTGATGCCGATGCTGAACCTCCGCGTGGCGGCGCCCGATCATCTGGTGGATCTCGGGCGCGTGTCCGGTCTGACGGGGATCGTGGACGAAGGGCAGTCGATCATCATCGGCGCGATGACCACGCAGCGCGCCGTCGAGCGGTCCGCGCTGGTGGCGCGCCGTTGTCCGCTCCTCGCCGAGGCGGTGGCGCATGTCGGGCACCAACAGACGCGCAATCGCGGAACGATCGGCGGAAGCATCTGCCATCTCGATCCAGGGGCCGAACTGCCTGTCGTGGCCGCGGCGCTCGATGCTGAACTCAGGATCGCCGGCCCGACGGGCGCGAGACGCATGAAATTTCGCGACTTCCCCGAGGGCTATCTGACGTCGCAACTTGC
The DNA here is from genome assembly GCA_028290705.1 of Hyphomicrobiales bacterium. Classification (GTDB taxonomy): domain Bacteria; phylum Pseudomonadota; class Alphaproteobacteria; order Rhizobiales; family Beijerinckiaceae; genus Terripilifer. Next base: position 8,996 of record JAQGJH010000048.1, on the reverse strand, counting down.
GCCCGACGAAATCCTGACGCATGTCGCCTTTCCGGCCATCGGCGCCAGGACCGGTAGCGCGTTCCTGGAGTTCAACCGTCGACCGGCGGATTTTGCCATCGTCTCGGTGGCGGTCCAGATCACGCTGGGTGCGAGCGACATCGTCACGCATGCGGCCATCGCGTTTGGTGGAATCCAGGGCGCGCCCGTTCGCTTCGCCAAAGCCGAGGAAGCGCTCCCGGGCCGCCCTTGGAGCGCAGCTGTCGGGGAGACGCTGCGCAGACTTGTTCCGGAACTCGCCTGTGACGGAGACGATCTCTATCCGGCCGACTACAAGCGCGATCTTTGCGGATCTCTTTTGGTCAGGGCCATGACCAAGGCGGCTGCCCGGGCAGGAGGTCGCGATGTTTGATCCTCGCCGCGTCACTCTGGTGGTGAACGGCAACCCGGTTGACCGCATGGTCGACTCGCGGGTTCATCTGGCCGATTTCCTGCGCCGGGATCTGAAGCTCACGGGAACGCATCTGGGCTGCGAGCATGGCGTATGCGGCGCCTGCACGATTCTGGTCGATGGCGCCAGCGTCCGTGCATGCCTCATGTTGGCCGTCCAGGCGGATGGGCGTCGGATCGACACGATCGAAAGCGTCGCCGGCGATGACGGAATTCTTCATCCGATCCAGGAGGCTTTGTCGCGCCGCCACGGTCTGCAATGCGGATACTGCACGCCCGGCGTGGTCATGACGCTGCTCGAACTCGATCGCGACCGCGATGGCCGCAGCCTGTCGGAGCCTGAAATCCGCGCGGCGCTGTCCGGCAATCTCTGCCGCTGCACGGGCTACCAGGGCATCGTCGACGCCGCGCTGGATCTATTTGGTCCCAAGAACATCGAAACATCCACACAACCGACGCACGGGAGCAGCACTTGAAAGACGATCACATCAAACACGCGAAAAACTTTCTGTCGCGCTTCACCGTCAATGGAGTTGCGGCCAGCGACTTCGAGGATGTGGTGAATGCGCTCGAGAGTTGGGACGATTGGTGCAGCAAGTGGTCGGAGCGAGCGGCCGTGCACGAGGAACTCGGCAGAGAAGCGCTGGCGCAGAAGCATTTCGTCAGCGCGGCCGAGCATCTCAGCCGCGCCGCCGTCACCTATCACTTCGCCAAATATCTTTTCGTCCAGGACATGAAGCAGATGCGCGCGGCTCACATGAAGGCCGTGGAATGTCTCGATCTTGCACTGCCTCATCTCGATCCACCCGGCCAGCGCGTGCTCATTCCCTATGAGGGAAGTCAACTCGTCGGAACGTTGCGCCTGCCCAAGGGCGTCACGCGGCCGCCCGTCGTCCTGATGACCATGGGGCTGGATTCGACCAAGGAAGAGCTTCTGACCTTCGAGACAACGTTTCTCGATCGCGGCATGGCCATCCTCGCCTTCGATGGCCCGGGGCAGGGCGAAGCCGAATATGAATTCCCCATCCGGTACGATTACGAGAACGTCGTCGGGCCGGTGATCGACTGGCTGTCGCAGCGCGACGACGTCGATGCGAGCCGGATCGGCGTCTGGGGAATCAGCCTTGGCGGTTACTATGCTCCGCGCGCGGCCGCTTTCGAAAAGCGCCTGAAGGCCTGCGTGGCGAATTGCGGTCCCTACAATTGGGGTGCGCTCTGGGACAAGCTGCCGGGCCTCACGCGCGACGCCTACATTCGTCGCAGCCACAGCGCCTCGCCCGAAGAGGCCAGGGAAAAGGCCTTCCAGCTTTCTCTCGAAGGCGTGGCCGAGAAGATCGAATGCCCGCTGTTCGTCATCGCGGCGGGTCTCGACAGGCTTTGCCCGCCCGAGGATGCCGAGAAACTCGCATCCGAGGCGAAGGGACCAACCACTCTTCTGGTCATCCCGGACGGCAATCACGTCGCCCACAACCGCTTCTACAAATATCGTAACCAGTCAGCCGATTGGATGGCGGCGCAGCTCGCGGCGTCGTCCTGAAGGCGGTGTATGACGCCGGGCCACTGCTGAATCTTGGGAGGATCTCGTGACCTCGAACGACAGGCCCGTCATCGGGTACAGCGATCTGCGGGAATGGCTCGCCGAGGCCGAGAGGCTGGGCGAGGTTCGCAAAGTTCGCGATGCCTCCTGGGAGGAAGACATCGGACTCGTCGCGGAGGCGATCCTGCGCGCTGAAAACGGTCCCTGCGTCGTCTTCGAGGACGTGCAGGGATGCCCGAGCGGGTTCAGGCTGCTGCTCAACATGTTTGCCGGCACGCGGCGCAACATGACGCTCGGGTTCCCCACCCATCTGAGCAAATGGGAATTGAGCGACGGGTACCGGCAGGCATTCCTGACGGACTCGAAGATTATCCCGCACGAGATCGTCGACACTGGCCCGGTCTTCGAGAACGTTCTGATGGGCGACGACATCGACGTGACGAAGTTCCCCTCGCCCATCTGGCATGAAAAGGATGGCGGCCGCTACATCGGCACCGGCACCTACTCGATCACGCGGGACCCGGACGAAGGTTGGCTCAATGCTGGAGCCTATCGCGGACAGGTGTTCGACAAGTCCACCGTCGGCATTCTCATGGCGGCGGGACACCACGGCGCGATCCATTGCGACAAATACTTCAAGAAGGGCGAGCCGATGCCCGTCGCGATGGTGGTGGGAGGCGATCCGCTCGCCTTCCTGTTCGGCGGCCTCGAAGCGCCCTACGGCACGTTCGAATTCGACATCATCGGAGGCATGCGCGGACGCGCCGAGAAGATGGTGCAAGGTAAGGTCACCGGGCTGCCCATTCCCGCGAATGCCGAAATCGTCCTCGAAGGCTTCGTGCATCCGGACCGGACGCTCGTCGAGGGTCCGTTCGGCGAATGGACGGGTCATTATGCGGGGGGCGCCAAGCCCTGTCCGGTCATCGACGTGAAGGCGATCTATCACCGCAACAATCCGATCCTGCTCGGTGTTCCGCCCATGGGAGCGGGCCCTGACGAAATGGCGCGGTATCGCGCGGTGATGCGGTCAGCGACCATCAAACAGAACATGACGAATGCAGGCGTGCCGGAGGTGCAGCAGGTCTGGTGCCATGAAGTCGGGGGCGCGCGCATGTTTCATGGCGTGTCGATCAAGCAGCGTTATCCCGGGCATGCGACGCAAGCCGGCATGATTGCCGCGCAATGCGGTGGCTCGGCCTATGCCTCCAAATATATCGTCGTCACCGACGAGGACATCGATGTGACATCGCTCGACTCCTTGATCTGGGCGATGCTGACCCGCAGCGATCCGCGCGAGTCGATCCAGATCATCGACGGCGCGTGGGATTCTCCTGCCGATCCGCGCATTCCGCCCGAGCGGAAGAAAGCCGGAGACGTCACCCACTCGGTGGCCGTCATCAATGCCTGCCGGCCGTATCACTGGCGAGACCAGTTTCCGCCGGCCAACACACCCAGTCCGGAAGTCGCCCGCAAAGCGCGTGAGAAATTTGGCTGGCTGCTCGGAGAGGGAACTCCGCCCGGCTGAGCTTGCCGGCGGGCGAAACAAGAAGACGGCGCAACGACGCCCATATTCCAGGGAGGAACGCTTCGATGAAAGACACTCGATCCTGTCAATCGCACGGATTCGCTCGCGCCTGCTCGTCAGCCGTGTTTGCCGCCACCATCGTGATGGCCGTGCCACAAGGTGCGCAGGCACAGGAGCCGGCAGCTGATTTCTATAAAGGCAAGACGATGACGCTGGTGGTCGGCGCATCGGCGGGAGGCGGCGTCGATCTGTTTGCGCGCCTGGTCAGCCGTCATCTCGGCAAGTTCGTTCCAGGCCTGTCGACCGTCGTGGTCCAGAACATGCCGGGCGCGGGCAGCCTCGTGGCGGCCAAACATCTCTATTCCATCGCCCCCAAGGACGGGACGCACATTGCCAGCGTGTTGCCCGGAGCCTTCTTCGATCCGCTGTTCAATCCCCAGCCGGGTGACTCGAAGGAGAGATACGATCCGACCAAGTTCAACTTCATCGGCAACGGCAATGCCGAATCTCTCGTCTGCCTGGCGCGGAAGGATTCAGGCATCGACAAGCTGGAAGACATGTTCCAGAAGGAATTCATCGTCGGGACGCCAGGCGGAGGAAGTCTGGTTCACGTCTACACGACCGTGCTGAAGAATCTGTTGAATGCGAAGCTCAAGATCGTGACCGGTTATCCGGGAACGAAGGAGATCGTGCTGGCGGTCCAGCGCGGAGAAGTGCAGGGCGTCTGCGGCTTTTCCTATTCTTCCGCCAAGCTGCAATTTCCGGATGCGCTGCACGGCAAGGGTGACTTCAAGATCATCGCGCAGGTGGGATCGACCGGGTATCCGGAACTCGACAAAGCCGGGATTCCGCTGACGATCAATGCCGCACGCGACCCCGACACGCGCGCCGCGCTTGAGATCTTCTATTCTCAAGGCATGTATGTGCGCGCATTCATGATGCCGCCCGGCGTGCCGCAGGAACGGGTCGAAGTCATCCGCAAGGCCTTCATCGAGGCCATCAAAAGCGATGCGCTGCAGGAGGAGGCGGCGAAGATGATGACCGACGCCGATCCCAATACAGGTGCGGAAATGGAAGCGATGGTGCGCCAGGTTTATGCCGCCCCCCCGAAGGTGATCGAGCGGATCAGGAATGCTATGACGCAATAAAATCTGGAACAGTGAGGCGGATCCGGCATGATGATGGAATTCGACTATATCGTCGTCGGTGCGGGATCCGCCGGTTGCACGCTTGCGAACCGTCTGACGGAGGATGGAGGCACGAGCGTTCTGCTGCTCGAGGCAGGCGGGTGGGACCTCGATCCATGGATTCACATCCCGCTCGGCTGGCCCCGCATTCTTTTGAAACGCCTGCATGACTGGGGTTATTTCGCCGAGCCGGAAGCCTCGATGGACGGACGCGAGATTGAATGTGCGCGCGGCAAGGTCGTGGGCGGTTCGTCGTCGATCAACGCCATGGCATATGTGCGCGGTCACCGAAGCGATTTCGACCGATGGGCTCGAGCGGGCCTTCCGAACTGGTCCTACGAACACGTCCTGCCCTATTTCAAATTGCAGGAAACCTGGTGCGGCCAGCCGTCTGCATGGCGCGGCGACGCAGGGCCGCTCAACGTACAGAATTCCTCTTTCGCCGATCCTCTCGTCGACGCATTTCTGGAGGCGGGAGTGGCGGCCGGTTGCCCGCGAAATGATGATTACAACGGGGCCGAGCAGGAAGGTATCGCGCGCTGGCAGATGACCATTCGCGACGGCCGCCGATGCAGTGCTGCCGATGCCTATCTTCGTCCGGCCATGACACGCAGCAACCTGACCGTCGTAACCGGCACCCTCGTGCGGCGCGTCACCATCGAGGGACGTGCCGCGACCGGCGTCGAATGGTCTGCACGAAAGAAGCTGAATATTGCGCGCGCCCGCCGTGAGGTGATCGTCTGCGGCGGGGCCATCAACTCACCCCAGGCGCTGATGCTGTCCGGCATCGGTCCGGCGGATGAGTTGCGCCGCCACGGCATCGATGTCGTGCAGGATCTTCCGGGAGTCGGCGAGAACCTGCAGGACCACATTTCTGCGTCGGTCGCATATGTCCGAAAAGATCCGGGACCTTTCCATCGCATGATGCGCCTCGACCGCATCGTCCCGGATCTCGCCCGCACCTATCTGTTCGGATCCGGTGTGTCCAATGATCTGCCGAGCGGCGTCATGGCCTTCCTGAAAAGCGAGCCGGCGCTGGAAGCTCCTGACATCCAGCTGCTCTTCAATGCCGCACCCATGACGGCCTCGCCCTATCTTCCGCCGTTTCGCGCCGCCTATCAGGATGGGTTCGCGTGTCGCGCAGTTCTTCTTCGGCCTGAAAGCCGGGGCAGCGTCAAGTTGAAGTCCGCCGATGCTCAGGCGCCTGTGCGCATCCGCCAGAACTTCCTCGCGACCGACAAAGACTGGCGCGTCCTCCGGGCTGGCCTGCGCATGGTCGCCGACATCGGCCGGCGTCCGGAACTCGCGCCCTTCATCAAGGCACAGGTGGCCCCGCCGCCCGGCGATCTGGGAGATGACGCGCTCGACAGGCATATCCGTCAGACCGGCATCACGGTCCATCATCCGGCGGGAACCTGCAAGATGGGGCCGGTGACGGACGCCATGTCGGTCGTGGATGCCGAGTGCCGCGTTCACGGCGTGGAGCGCCTGCGCGTGATCGATGCATCCGTGATGCCCGACCTGGTCGGCGGCAACATCAATGCCGCCGTCATCATGATCGCCGAGAAGGTCTCGGATGAACTGCGTCACGGCGCGCCGCTGCGAGCTTCGGAACCGAGCCCGCAAGCCAGTCTGGCAGACATGACAACCTCATAAGAAACATCGGGAGCACGCCATGATCAGGTCAGCAGTCCTCTGTGCCGCCGTCGCGATGATGACTGGATCGGCAGCCGCGGCAGACTGGCCGACCGGCCCCGTCAAAGTCGTCGTGCCCTATGCGGCGGGCGGCGCCGCGGACGTGATGGGGCGTGTGTTCATGGATTCGGTCGGGACGAAACTGGGCGTTCAGTTCGTGATCGAAAATCAGGGCGGTGCAGGCGGGCTCCTGGGAAGCCGCGCCGTGGCCCGGTCCCAGCCGGACGGCATGACGCTGGTCATTTCCGGCATGGCGTCGCACGTCCTGGCTCCCCTCATGAGTAAGGACCCGGGCGTTGATCCGAACCGCGGCTTTACGCACATCGGATTTTTTGGCGGCGCGCCCAGCGTGCTGCTGGCTCATCCCTCGACGGGCGTGCGCAACATGACGGATCTTCTCGACGCAGCACGCAAGGCGAAAGACGGTCTGGAGTACCTCTCACCGGGATTTGGGACCGCCGGCCATATCGCGGCGGCATATCTGGCCGACAAGGAGCGGATCAAGCTTCTGCACGTTCCCTACAAGGGCGGGGGCGCCGCCATCTTCGATGTCGTCTCCGGCCACGTGAAGTTCGCGAGCATGAACTGGTCGACAGCGCGGGAGCATGTCGCCAACGGTTCACTCGTTCCGATCGCCGTCACCTCTTCGAGCCGGCTTGCTGAACTGAAGGATGTCCCGACGTTTCGGGAACTCGGCTACCCGGATCTCGTGATGACGACCTGGTATTCGTTGTCCGGACCGGCCGGAATGCCCCAGGACGTCGTTGCTCGCCTGAACGAAGCCGTGCGGCAAAGCCTCGAGAGTCCTCGTGTCAAACGGCAGCTCGAAATCGAAGCGGCCGAACCTCGGGCTTTGTCTCCTGCTGAAACCGCCAGCTTCATCCAGTCACAATACGATCAGTGGAAGCCCGTCACGGACTCGCTGAAAAGCAAGAACTGATCGGGGAGTCTTGCGGCGACCGGCCTGTCGCCGGAGCTGAACGCGCCTCGAACGCGGAGGGGTCTGAGAGCGCTCTCCCGGAGATGCAGCCGACATGTGTCGCACGTGCGAACATGGACGCATCCGGATTTGACCAGCGCCAATGCGCATGGCTACCGAGCGCGCTTGGTCGAGCGGCCACGCGCAGCCGTGCAAACTTAAGCGGCGTTCGAAACCGCTGGACGCGGGGCGGCAAGCGCGATTCGCCGAAAGCCGCTTCCCCACGGCATTCACCAAGCCAAGATCAAGCTGCGGCCGCGCCGCCGATGGTGAAAAACCCGCTTGGCGCAGTCCGTTGTTCGCGCTCTGCGAGTGAAACTGCAGCAGAGTCACATTTTCGCATCAGCTGCTTGGGAGCATTCTCCCTCTGGGAATCGCCGTGTGTCAGGTGAACCCTGACAAGCCGACAGGAGAAACCTGACTACCTGCGGACGGGCAGAAAACCAGAATGGCCGAGCTAACCGAAGGGGCTGACGACGTAGAGGAATTCGTCCGACGGCAGGGTTGAAGAGAGCCTTGGACATCAAGCGGTGGGTGGCGGTTTCGCTCTCTGCCGTAAGCATCGAATTTCTCCGTCACTTCCGAAGCGCGGCAGTTGGGTCGGATCCGTTTCCCAACCTCTCTCAGAGCCAGATCGGAAAAACCGAGTGGCTCATAAGCAATAATCTGGAGGTTCTATGACGCTTACAAAGAGCATTCTGCTCGGTTCCGCAGCGGCGCTTGCAGCCGTGACCGGATCGCATGCCGCCGACCTGCCTTCCCGCAAGGCGGCTCCCGTAGCCTATGTGAAGGTTTGCGACGCCTATGGCGCCGGCTTCTTCTACATCCCCGGCACGGATACCTGCGTGAAAATCGGTGGTCGCGTCCGCGCCGACTACTCGTTCTCGGCAGCTCAATCCAGCTTCACCGGCACGCCGACGATCGACGGCGTCACGGGCGTTCGGACGAACTTCATTGGCGTCGACAGCAACGCTGCCAACCTCTACGGCTGGGAAGCCCGCGGCCGCGTCGACCTCGACGCCCGCACGCCGACGGCATGGGGCACGGTCCAGACCGTCCTGGCGCTGCGTCTCGCCCGCACCACCGGCGTTCTCGCCGCTGAAGGCCCGGGCCTGTCGGCTTCTTCGGCTTCGCCGACGCTCGAAGCCGCCTACATCCGCTTCGCCGGCTTCACCTTCGGCGCCGCCCGCGACAACTTCTCGTTCATGCCCAGCACCTTCTACGGCGCTGGTCACTGGTCGTCCTTCGCCAATGGCGCCAAGCAGCTCGCCTACACCGCCGTTTTCGGTGGCGGCCTGAGCGTCACGGTTGCTATGCAGGATCTGTCGGACACGACGGCTGGCGGCGTCACTGCTGGTGGCTTCGTCAATCCTCTGGCAGTCGGTGGTTTCACGGCTGGTGGTATCTCCGCAACCGGCGCGAACTACTCCTACAACAGCTTGCCGCAGTTCAACGCTCGCGTTGATCTCGAACAGGGTTGGGGTACGGCCTCCGTCATGGGTGCTGTTGGACGCGCCGTCGGCGTGAACAACCTGGCGACTTTTGATGAAGGCGAAGTTGTCTGGGCCGTTGGCGCTGGCCTCAAGGTCAACCTGCCGATGCTCGCCGCCGGCGACGTCCTCTGGTTGAACGCCGCTTACGCGG
>JAQGJH010000044.1 GCA_028290705.1 Hyphomicrobiales bacterium | reverse complement strand
CGGAGCCGAATGTCCAGCCCCTTGGCGTTCACGGCCTTGACTTCCCACGCCCATCGATAGGGAGGATGACTTCCCGACGTCCGGGCGAAACCCGTCATGCTCTTGAGCGTCATGGCGCCTTCATTTCCGGAATCGGTTCGCGGCCAAAGTCGAGGCGGCACCATAGAGCGGTGACGCGTGTGTCTCAAGCGATCCCGGCGCGAGGCTCAGCGGAAGTTCGGGACCGTTTGGGCCGAGTTGAGATCCCACGACTTGTTCAGGAGAGGATCCAGAGCCGTTCCCTCGGACGCGTCGAGGATCCGGGGTCGCCCGTTCGGGGCCGGACCGGCTCCGCTCAGCGCCAGTGCGCCGGTTCCGGGCGCGGGGCCGAGTTCAGGATTGATGAGTTCAGTCCCGCCACTCATCAGACCAAAGCGGCTGGCCCGCGCCTTCTGGTCGGCCAGGCGCTGGGGGCTCACCGGATAGAGCGTCGGATCGGTGCTGGTGTCCTCTCCCGCCATTTCCATGGGGCCATCGAGAATGGGCTGGTCGCCCACGCCACTGATCGAAATGCCCAGTTCCTCGATGCCGGGGCCGAGCACGAAACTGGCGATTGAATGTTCCGGCGCTGGCCTGGCCTTTTGCTTTCCGTCCTGCTGACGGGCGTCCGGCTTGCGGGCCTGCAGCGCCTTGCCGGTCGGCTGAGCCGCGTAGGCGGGCGGCGCGACCACGGACGGGCCGGCGAGGTCGAAGAAGCCGGCGGCATGGGCGGCGGTCCGGGGAAGCGCGCCGAAGAGAGGATGGTCGAGCGCAGCCGGACGCTCGAATGAGCCTCTCTGCTGGCGACGATTGGCGGGCGATGGCGGCGACGCGGGCGCTGCGGGCGGCGTACCTGCTTCGCCCGGCACGAGCGGTGCGCGGTCCACGTCGGCAGCGGACGGATCGCGCTCCTTGGCCTCTTTCTCGATCTGGCGCCAGCGCGCCACGTTGCGGGTATGCTGTTCCAGTGTCTCGGCGAAGGCGTGACCGCCGGTGCCGTCGGCCACGAAGAAGAGGTCCTTGGTGCGCGACGGATTGGCGACGGCTTCGAGCGCCGCGCGACCCGGATTGGCGATGGGCCCCGGCGGAAGCCCGTCGATCACGTAGGTGTTGTAGGGCGTCGGCTGCGTGATTTCCGTGCGCAGGATGCCGCGCCCCAGCGTCCCCTTCCCGCCGACGAGGCCGTAGACGATCGTCGGGTCGGACTGCAACCGCATGCGGCGGCCCAGGCGGTTCAGGAACACGCCGGCGACACGCGTCCTCTCGTCGGCGCGGCCGGTCTCCTTCTCGACGATGGAAGCGAGCGTCACGAGTTCGTAGGGCGTGCGCAGCGGCAATTCCGGCGAGCGGCGCGCCCAGACCTGCTCGAGCAGGCGACGCTGCTCATCCTGCATCTTGCGGATGAGATCGCCGCGCGCCATCCCGCGCGCGACGCGATAGGTTTCGGGCAGCAGCAGGCCTTCCTTCGGAATTTCCCGAACGTCGCCCGCGAGAATCTCGTTCTCCCGCAAGCGCTGGACGATCTGTTCGCTGGTCAGGCCTTCGGGAATGGTGATGGAATGCAGCACCTGGCGGCCCGACACGAGCGTGTCGATCACGTCGCGCAGGCTGGCCTCCCGCTTGAACAGATACTCGCCGGCCTTGACGTTGCTGCGATTGCCTTCGAGCACCAGCGCCATGTTGAGGACGAAGGGCGTCTCGATGACGCCTTCGCGCTCCAGAAGGGCCAGAATGTCAGGCACTTCCGTGCGCGGCGCGATGAAAAGGACCTTGTCTTCCTTGAGTGGTCCCGGCTCGCGGATCTTCTGCTGGCCCATGATGACGGCCGTCGCGGCCGCGATCGAGGCGACCAGCAGGAACGACAGGAAGCCGCTCAGTGCGGAGAGAGTCGGCCGGCGTTTGCTCGGCGGCGGCGTCGGCGGCGCTGGCGGCGCGTCCGGATAAAGCGCTTCGCTCGGACTCTGAATGGAGGGCCCACGCTGGAAGAAGCGAGCGCCGGAACGCGGGCTTTCGGAAACCTTGGGGGGATCCGTCGGATCTACCATGCGCTCAACACCGCTTTCAAATCACCTCGACAGCCTCGTAGAGAGGCTACCGTATTCCGCATTGTGGCGAAACATCGTCCGACGCACGATCCACGATGAATGCGCCGGGCTGATGGCGGAGCGTCAGTCCGCGCGTCGGAAAATCAGCGACGCATTGGTGCCGCCGAACCCGAAGGAATTCGACAGGACCGTGTCGATCTTCCGCTTTTTCGGCTTAAGGGGCACCAGATCGATCGCGGTCTTCACCGTCGGATTCTCGAGGTTCAGGGTCGCGGGCGCGACCTGATCGCGGATCGCCAGGATCGAGAACACCGCCTCGACGGCGCCGGCCGCGCCGAGGAGATGGCCGATGGAAGACTTGGTCGAGGACATGGACAGGCCCGAGGCCGCGTCGCCGACGAGCCTCTGCACGGCCCCCAGTTCGATCTCGTCTCCGAGCGGCGTCGAGGTGCCGTGGGCGTTGATGTAGTCGATGTCGCCCGGCGTGATACCGGCGCGCTTCAGCGCCGCCTGCATGCAGCGGAAAGCGCCATCGCCGTCTTCGGTCGGGGCGGTGATGTGATAGGCGTCTCCCGAGAGGCCGTAGCCGATCAGTTCGCCGTAGATCCTCGCGCCGCGCGCCTTGGCGTGCTCGTATTCCTCGAGCACGACGCAGCCCGCGCCCTCGCCCATGACGAATCCATCGCGGTCGCGGTCGTAGGGGCGTGAGGCCATCTGGGGCCGGTCGTTGAAGCCCGTCGACAGGGCGCGGCAGGCCGCGAAGCCCGCCAACGAAAGGCGGTTCACGGCGGATTCGGCGCCGCCCGCCACCATGATGTCCGCGTCGCCGAAGGCCACGAGCCGGGCCGCGTCGCCGATGGCGTGTGCGCCCGTCGAGCAGGCCGTCACGACCGCGTGGTTGGGTCCCTTCAGACCGTGCTCGATCGACACGTAGCCGGAGGCGAGGTTGATCAGCCGGCCCGGAATGAAGAACGGAGATATGCGGCGCGGACCCTTTTCCTTCAGGGTGATGGAAGCTTCGTAGATGCCTCCAAGGCCGCCGATGCCGGAACCTATCAGTACGCCGGTGCTGGTCTGGTCCTCGTAGGATTTCGGGGCCCAGCCCGCATCCCTGAGCGCCTGCGTGGCGGCCGAGACGGCGAAGATGATGAAGTCGTCGACCTTGCGCTGTTCCTTCGGCTCCATCCACTGGTCGGGATTGAAGGTGCCGTCGGAGCCGTCGCCGCGCGGAATCTGGCAGGCGATCTGGCACGCGATGTCGGACACGTCGAAGTTTTCGACACGATTGGCGCCGTTCTGTCCGGCGAGCAATCTCGACCAGCTTGCCTCGACGCCGCATCCGAGCGGCGTGACAAGCCCGAGACCGGTGACGACCACCCTTCTCATTTCGCGCTTCCAATCATGTCTTATGGCAATTTTCGTCGGCGCGACGGCTCAATCGCCGAAGGCCGAAAAGGATCGAGGGCCGGTTGAACCGGCCCCCTTTCAGAATGGCATCGCGGCTGGCGATGAGAACGCCGGCCTCAGGCCGCCGAAGCCTTTTCAAGGAACTTGACGGCGTCGCCGACGGTCACGATCGTCTCGGCCGCATCGTCCGGGATCTCGACACCGAACTCTTCCTCGAACGCCATCACCAGCTCGACAGTGTCGAGCGAGTCTGCGCCGAGATCGTCGATGAAATTGGCATTCTCGACCACTTTGTCGGCATCAACGCCGAGATGTTCCACAACGATCTTCTTCACGCGCTCGGCGACATCGCTCATCGTAACTTCCTCATTTTGAAGCTTATCGCAGGACTGAACCGGAGAGACCCTTCACAAAGTCCGTTCACAGCACCCGACGCGTCACCGAAACCGGTCGCCACGACGGGCCTGCGATCCCGTCCTGCGGGATCTCTGATTGGTATGCTCGATCCTCAGACCGGCCACGCTTCTCAGCGCCGCCGTGCAATGCTTTCGGGCACCATCCGAGGGCTAGGTAACATATCTGTAACGGGATTGCGAGACCTCGGGAAGAGCCAAGCAACAATGTATTCAGCTTTCTTCAAATGCCTCAAATCATTGCCATTCCGCCGTTGACATGAAGTGTAGCGCCGGTGACGTAGCCGGCTTCGCGACTGGCGAGATAGACCGCCGCGGCCGCAATATCCCCCGCCCCGCCGAGCCGCCCTGCCGGGATGGTGCCCAGAATCGATTCTTTCTGCTTGTCGTTGAGCGCGTCGGTCATCGGGCTCTGGATGAAGCCCGGGGCAATGCAGTTCACCGTGATGTTCCGGCTCGCGACTTCCGCCGCAAGGGATTTCGACATGCCGATCATGCCGGCCTTGGAGGCCGCGTAATTGCCCTGCCCGGCATTGCCCGTGACGCCCACCACGGACGTGATGCCGATGATACGGCCGAAACGGCGCTTCATCATTCCGCGCAACACCGCACGGGACAGGCGGAAGGCCGAGGTGAGATTGACGTTGAGCACCTGCTCCCAGTCGTCGTCCTTCATGCGCATGAACAGGCCGTCGCGGGTGATGCCGGCATTGTTGACGAGAATGTCGACCTGGCCCATCGCGGCTTCAGCCGCCGGCACGAGTTGCTCCACCGAGGCCTTGTCGCCGAGGTCGCACGGCAGGACGTGCGTGCGGTCTCCCAGGCTGGAGGCCAGTTCCTCGAGGACGGCCGCGCGCGTGCCCGACAGGGCAATTGTGGCGCCCTGCGCGTGAAGCGCCCGGGCGATCTCGCCGCCAAGGCCGCCGGTGGCGCCCGTAACGAGCGCGTTGAGGCCGGTGAGTTCGAACATGGCGGTCTCCTTGAAGATGATGCTGGCCGGGAACGGAAGGCTCAGGCGGATGGGCGGGCGCGGAATGCCTCGATGTCGGCCGGTGTGCCGATGGCCGTTCCGGCTGCCGTGTCGGCAATGCGCTTGACGAGTCCCGACAGGACTTTGCCGCTGCCGAGTTCGTAGAACAGATCAACGCCCTGCCCCGCCATATAGGCGACGCTCTCGCGCCAGCGCACGGTCCCGGTGACTTGCTCGACCAGACGGATGCGAATTTCTTCGGGATCGGACAACGGGCGCGCCAGGACGTTGGCGACCAGCGGGACCTTGGGGGCGCGGATCTCGACGCGCGACAGCGCCTCGGCCATGGCATCGGCTGCCGGGTGCATCAGCGCGCAATGAAACGGCGCCGAAACCGGCAACAGGATCGCCCGCTTGGCCCCGCGCGTCTTGGCGATGTCCATCGCGCGCTCGACCGCGGCCTTGTGGCCCGAGGCCACCACCTGACCGCCGCCGTTGTCGTTGGCGATCTGGCAGACCTGGCCTTGGGACGCCTCCTGGGCGACGGCGACGCCGGTCTCGTAATCAAGGCCAAGCAGCGCCGCCATGGCGCCGTCGCCGACCGCCACCGCTTTCTGCATGGCGTCGCCGCGCAGGCGGAGCAGCCGCGCCGTGTCGGCCAGGGAAAAAGAGCCGGCGGCCGCGAGAGCCGAATATTCGCCGAGCGAATGTCCGGCGATGAAGGCGGCGTCCCGCTCGAGATCGAGCCCAGCCTCGGCTTCGAGAATGCGCACGACCGCCATGCTGACGGCCATCAGGGCCGGCTGGGCATTGGACGTCAGGGTCAGTTCGGCTTCAGGGCCTTCGAACATGACCAAAGAGAGTTTTTGGCCGAGAGCTTCGTCGACCTCGTCGAAGACGGCGCGCGCCTGCGGGAAGGCTTCGGCCAGCGCCTTGCCCATGCCGACCGTTTGCGAGCCCTGCCCGGGGAAAACGAATGCGTGGGTCATGGCGTCGCCTCTCGTCGTTGCGCTTCCAGAGCGCCCGCGAGTGACACGGGGCTTTCCCGCGAGTCAAGAGCGGGCGGCATCCAGGTCACGAGGCTCACGGGCGCGAAGCGCGTTTTCAACAGAACGGGAATTGCACGCGAGCGACCGCATTGGCGCTTGCATGGGCGTGCCGGCCACATGACACTCCGCGCTGATTTCGAATCGCAGGCGTATCCATTCATGGCCGTTCCAGGAAAATCGTGCGGATCCTGCACGATGTGTTGCCAGGTGCTCGAGATCGAGCATTTCGAGAAGCCTCCCGGCATTCTCTGCACCCATTGCATCAAGACCGGCGGCTGCTCGATCTATGCGGCGCGCCCGCAGGTTTGCCGCGACTATGAATGCTCCTGGATGATGGAGCGCAGCCTCCCTTCGACGCTGAGACCGGACCGGGTCGGCACGATTTTGATGGAAGATCCGGATTCCGACGAGTATCGCGCGGTCTGCGATCCCTCGAAGCCCTTGGCATGGCGGCACCCGCTGGTCTTCAAGCATCTGGTGAGCATGGCCAAGGACGGGCGGACCGTCGTGGCGAAAGCCGGCCTGAAGGCCTGGCGCATCTACGACACCGGCGAATGGGGTCCGTGGGCGTGAGCCCATCCTTGCATCTGGGTCAGAATCCTCTATAAGCGCGGCTTCGCATGCTCCGGCCGGGGGCTGAACGGAAGGCTGCATCCTCCAGAAGAGATGCAGCGGGGCTCACGCCCGTCTTCCCGTGTTCCCGCCTTCGATTTTTCGTTTCCGTCGAGCCTTTCTCCGGGCTCGAAGGGCTCCGCGCCGGGCAGCGGGAACAGAGAAAGGCAAGCCCATGGCTCTTTACGAGCATATCTATATGGCTCGTCAGGACGTGACCGCCCAGCAGGTGGAAGCACTGACCGAGCAATTCAAAGGCGTTCTCGAAGCCAATGGCGGCAGCGTCGCCAAGGTCGAGTACTGGGGCGTGAAGTCCCTCGCCTACCGGATCAAGAAGAACCGCAAGGCGCATTTCACGCTGATCAACATCGACGCCCCGCCGGCCGCCGTGGCCGAAATGGAGCGCCAGATGTCGATCAACGAAGACATCCTGCGCGTGCTGACGATCCGCGTCGAAGCGCACGAGGACGGCCCGTCGGCCATGATGCGCAAGCGCGAAGACAGCGATCGTGACGATCGCGGCGATCGTGGCGACCGCCGTGGCGGTGGTGGCCGTTTCGGTGGCGGTGACCGCCCCGACCGCGCCCCGCGCCGTCCGCGCGAAGATTTCGGCTCGAATGAAGGAGGCCAGTTCTGATGGCTACCGCACCCCGCCGTCCGTTCTTCCGCC
Organism: Hyphomicrobiales bacterium; assembly: GCA_028290705.1. Lineage (GTDB taxonomy): Bacteria > Pseudomonadota > Alphaproteobacteria > Rhizobiales > Beijerinckiaceae > Terripilifer. The sequence continues at coordinate 273 of JAQGJH010000044.1, read as the reverse complement.
GCCGCAAGACCTGCCCGTTCACGGGCCCGAACGCGCCGAAGATCGACTACAAGGACACGCGCCTGCTCTCGCGCTACATCTCCGAGCGCGGCAAGATCGTGCCCTCGCGCATCACCGCCGTGTCGGCGAAGAAGCAGCGTGAACTCGCCCAGGCGATCAAGCGCGCGCGCTTCCTGGGCCTGCTGCCCTACGTCATCAAGTAGGGTCTGATTTCGCCTCCTCCCGTTCGCGGGGGGAGGTTCCGACGTCTGCCGTCCGGAATGGTCCGGGCGG
>JAQGJH010000017.1 GCA_028290705.1 Hyphomicrobiales bacterium | reverse complement strand
CAATCTCCGTCGAAACAGGCTTGCCAAGCCGCCCAGAACAATCTAATCAGCCGCCTCCGGCCGATGCCGCCTCTGGCGACGCAACGGCCGCAGGCGCCCGTAGCTCAGCTGGATAGAGCACCAGACTACGAATCTGGGGGTCAGAGGTTCGAATCCTTTCGGGCGCGCCATCTTTTCAGCAAGTCGTGCATCTTGCTCAGGTTTTTCAGAAATTAGCCGACCCGCCGTTCTCTTTGGCCAGAAACTTGGCCAGAACAGGATCGTTCGCGTGTCGCCTTTCCCCCATCTAGTCAGGCGCGGAAACACCTTCCACTTCCGTCTTGTTGTCCCGCGCGAGCTGGTGGCGCGCATCGGCAAGGTCGAAATCAAGACGACGCTTTGGAAGCCATCAGGGCGTTCGCCATCTCACGGCTCAGGTGGATCAGGAAGAGCCAGCGGAGGCTGATTACGCAGCCACGTGAGGCCGTGCGAGACTACCTCGACAAGGAAAGTCACTATGTCTGGGGTGAGCGCGTTCTGCTGCGAGTTGTGCATCGGGACGGGCCGCCCTCCGTTCGGCATGCGCATCGGTCGCTTGTAATCTGTGTGCCTTCCCAGATATCATGGGCGGACCGCCACGCGCTTGTCGAGGCGTGGTACCGCGAGAACCTGAGGCAGGCCGCAGCCCCTGTTATTGACCGCTGGGAGAAGCAGCTTGGGGTCACGACGAAGCGCCGGTTCGTACAACGCATTTAAGACCAAGTGGGGGAGTTGCCACCCGGACAGCGGCAACATCCGGCTCAACACCGACCTCGCCAAGAAGCCGCCCGAATGCCTGGAGTACATCGTGCTGCATGAGCTGGCGCACCTTCGCGAGCGGACCCACACCAACAGCTTCTACCAGTTGCTCAACAACCACCTCCCGCAGTGGCGGGATATTCGGCATTTGTTGAATAGTCTACCGTTGAGTGACAGTTTTTGATGCCTCGCGCAAAGTTCGTCGTGAGCACAACATGCATTGAATTGGGGCCTTTATAGCGTGTTGTGCATTTCAAATGAGAGGCAGTTAGCCGCCATGGCAAAGCCGATTTACCAGATCGTCCATTACCGCCGCTTCCAGCGCAGCACCTCCAGCGCGACCAACCCCACCTTTGAGCAGATGTGCAGGGGCGCACTGGGTGCCAAGGACACTGCTGCGCTGCCTCTCTGGGAACGTGCGCAGGGCCGCGTGTTTGCCTATCCGGCCCCAGAGGACAGGCAAATTCTGCTAAATCGGGTTGCGGACCTGCAATCTGCAGTTTTCGGGGAGATGTGTCTGGTCCAGACCAAGGACCTGCAAGCCCTGATCGAAATGAAGGCACAAAAGGTCCGGTTGTCGAGCCTGACCACTGCAGAAATCTACGCGCTCAGCGAGCGATCCGCGCCAAATGGCTCACAGTTCTTAAGAGGGCTGCTCTATTGGCTGGCGATAGGAGACCACCTGTTCTTCGTGAAGCTGAATTCGATCACCACCATCAACATGCAGGATTATTTCAACTGGCTGCTGAAGGCAGGTACCTCCGGACTCCCCGGTGGTATGGAAGTCAACTTTCAGGCTGAATTCGACCCTTCTGTTGTCAAGGGAGATGTCGGGGACATCCGCAATTTGCGTATCAAGGGCAACGCTGCCCCCCAGGTCAAAATCGCGACGCAAACTGACGACCAGAAGCCGTCAGTAGTGGCGACAACACGGCGCGTGGCTGAAAAATTTGTGCAGTCCACCATGGCCCTCCCTGTGGTCGAAGCTCTGCTCGGCAAATCCAGGACCGAGAGCCTTGTGAAGAGCCTCGGGCCGGAGGAGTATTTGGCCGTCGACGCTGCAGTGAAGGTGCGCGGCAAGCGCACGGAAGCATCTCGCGCCAAGATTCGTGAAATCGCCACGGAGGTGGCCGATATGACGGATGCTGAGGTCCGAATTGATGGGAAAGACGGCACCGTGCGTGATGGCGACGCTATCCTGCGGGTTCGAATGCCGTTCTCAATCCCTCAGGATGGGAGCAACCTGTTGGAGTTCGACAACGTGGCAGACCAGTTACAGGAGGTCTACAGCCGCTTTGTCAAAGACGGAAAGATTAACGCCTGATGGCTCGTGCGCTGACTCTGATAGTCATGCTGGCGGTAGCTACCCTGTTCTGGGCCGCCGTGCCGCTGGACCGGCTGTTCGACGCCTTCCAGCCGATGGTGGTTGCGTTGTCTGTGATCGTCGCCGCCGTGTTTGTGCGCCTGAACCGGGGTATGCCCACACTCGAGTGGAAGAGCTTAGAGCGCGAGAAGCGCACCATACTCACCGCGAAGATCGTCGAGTTGTCGAGGGAGTATGTGGCCATCGTCGCCATCACGGGGATCGCGCTGATTGCATTGGTAACACTTGTCGTCGTCGGCAAGGAAACCGTTGCCGCGTTGTCCGCCAACATCCAGAAGCTCATCTCCTGTGGCATCGGCGCTTTGTTCTCCCTGTGCCTTGCTCGCATGTCTTATGTCGTGTGGCGTGACTGCGACATTATGGAATTGCAAAAGTACCTGATCGACAACGTTGCCGAGCGCGACGACCGCGAGCTAGAGACCAAGTCAGCAGATGACAAGGTCGCCGTGATGAAGGCTGCCGGGCTGATGAAACAGCCTCGTTCCGATGTGACCGAGCTTTGAGGGCATCTGACAATGGCTGCCATAGGCCTGCCAGCCGCCGGGAGCAGTCAGCACGATCCTGACTCGGAATGGGAAGAAATCTGGCGGGCGGCCATCAACGTCATCGGCTTCCATGATCTGGCCGAAATGCCCGAAATGAGCGAGCTTCAGAAGCTGCAATTCCACGCGCAGGTCTATGCCAGTGGCGTCGAACTCGCCCGGAGGCTGATCAAGCTTCGCCAGCAGGATTGACGCGGGACCCAGGCCAGCGCGCTTCCGGCCCACAAAAAAGCCCCGCTCGCGCGGGGCCTCATTTGGGGTCGCGTCTCGCCGTGGGGCAGGGCCGTCCTGCTTTGGTCGCTCGCGGGTCGAAGGTGATCGGGCTTGCCCGCGGAGGCACCCGGTGAATTGACGTCGATGCTCGACCTCGAAAGTTAACGGATCGTTAATTTCTTGTCGGGCCTTGCAGGAAATTCCCGGCCCCGGAGGCGATCAGATGAACTCCAGCGTGGTCTTCAGGTAATCGGCCAGGCGGATCGCCAGCGCGGCGATCGTCAGGGTCGGATTGGCGTAGCCGCCGGTGGGGAAGACGCTGCTGCTTGCGACGAAGAGATTGTCGGTCCCGTGCACCCGGCAATTGGCGTCCACCACGCCGCGCTTGGGGTCGTCGTCCATGCGGGTCGTGCCCATGTAGTGGGCGGTCGAGGAGGCCAGCACGACGGGCTGCTGCGCGGCATCGCGCGCGATCTTGAATTGGCCGAGACCGGCATGGCTGAACGCCTGGGCCATGATCTCCTGCGCTCGAACGGTGGCGTCGACGTCTTCCTTGTGCCACGTCCAGTCGACCGAGATCCGGCGCTGGCCGAAGGGGTCGCGCTCGTCGCTCAGAAAGATCCGGTTGTCCCGGTGCGGCGCCTGCTCGACCTGGTGCATCACCTCGAAAACCTGAAAACGCCGGCTCTTGTGTCCGAGCTTCGACCACCCGCCACGGCTGAGATTGACGTGCTTGCTGCGCACGCGATCCGCCAACCTGAGGGCGATCCCGTCGGCGCCTTTCAGGGCCGTCCACAGATCGGCCTTTTGGACCGGCGTATGGGTGCGAACCGCACGGCGCAGGCGGACCGCGGCGAAAAACGCCTGCTGGCGGCGCGGCGACATCTGGGCGCTGACCTTATATCCCGCCTGCCGGGGGAACAGGAGAGCGCTGATGTTCAGCACTTTCTCGCGGCGGATGACCTCGTCCTTGAGCCGCAGATGGCCCATCACGGCCGTGCCGTCCTCGAGCCTCATGTCGTAGAAAGAGGCCGCGTCGAACAATTGCGGTGACGCCGGGGTGAACGACCCGCCGTGCAGCAGCGGATGATCCATCAGGTATCGCCCGACATTGTCGTGCGCGTTTCCAAGGCCCTGGGGGGCCGACCCGGTGGAGGCGAGCAGCAGACGCGCCGATCCGAAGCCTCCGGACGCGAGCACGAAATGCCGCGCCGACACCGTCGAGACGCCCGACTGCGGTGCGGTGGCGAAGCGAATGCGCTCGATGTGCGAGGCTTCGGCGTTCGCGTCGATCTCCAGCGCCGTCGTGTGATGATAGAGCGTGATGTTCGCCGATTGGGCGATGGCCTTCAGATAGGTGTTCAGAAACAGGTCGCCGTTGCCGAAATGGAAAAGCGCATCCTCGATCTCGGGCATCTGTTGCGCCACCGAGGCCGGTTCGCCCTTGTGTTCGAGGTGGGCCTGGACGTGTTCGGGCGGCACGCCGAACACCTGATGCGCCCGGGCGTAATAGACGTCGAGATCGCGCGGCTTCAGCGGCCAGCCGCTCATCTCCATCCAGTCCCGTTCGGCGAAATCGATGTCCTGCAGGGGTACGAGGCGCACTCCGCGATGGGTTCGCCCGGTCTGGATGTCCCAATGATGCGCATTGCCCCCGACCATATGGCCGGTCGCGAATTCCGTGATGTTTCCGATGGCGCTGCCCTTGGCGGCGCGTCCATTTTCGAGCGATTGCTCCTGCGGCAGCACGTCTCCGCCATCGATCAGAATGACGGAGAGGCGCGAGTGGGCGAATTCAAGCGCCAGCGCGATCGCCGCCGGGCCCGCCCCCACGATGCAGAGATCGGCGGCGAGCGAGGTTCCTGCGGGAAGAGTCCTGCCATCCACGATCATTTTCGGCTCCTGCGCGGTTCGTCCCGTGAGCTTCTTGCCGGGGGGCTTCTTGCCCATAAGCTTTTTGTCGGTGCGCGGTAATGATCTCTGTCAATCGGTCAGCGACGCGAATCCGTGTCCGGGCTGGAATATGCCGCTCTTGAAGGGAGATGCACAACCGCTGTCTTGTGTCTTCGTAAAGATCCCGGATCTTCGTCAAGGCCCCCGGGCCGAAGGCTGCAGCAGGGTGCGGAGCTGGGCGCGGGTCTTCTCAAAATGAGCGCAGAGCAGCGCCACGGCCTCGTCGGCCTTGCGGTCCACCGTCGCCTGCATGATCGCCCGATGTTCGGAATCGGCGTCGCCCCAATTGCCCCCCGCGGACAGTCCGATGAGCCTGTAGCGCTCGGCCGCATCGAACAACTGGTCGCAATAGGCCACGAGGCGGTCCGAACCGCAGGCCGCCAGCAGCGCCGTGTGGAACCGCCGGTGCGCCTGGGTCCACTCGGAGGCGCCGGGGCTGCGGTCGTCCCGTGGCGTGCGCAGCAGCCGGTGGAACGACACCAGCACCTCCTCCTCCCAATCGGCGTCCCCCTCGGCGATGGAAGCCCGCAGGGCGATCTCGTTGGTGAGGCAGCGCGCACGGGTGATGTCGCTCAATTCCTCCAGGCTGATCGGCGCGACCTTGAAGCCGCGACGGTCCGTCTGGCTGACGAGATTCTGGCTCGACAGGCGGTTCAAGGCTTCGCGCACGGGACTGAACGCCACGTCGAACCTCTCGCACAAACCCCGCAGGTTGATCTTGGTGTCCGGCCGGAGAACGCCCGAAAGGATCTCTTCCCGCAGCGTCGTGAAGATCGAGGACGCCAGCGTCGCGGTGCTTTCGGACTTGTTCACTCGGGTCGCCTCCTGATGGAGCCGCTTCTGCCAAAAAACCGCCCCATGGCCAAGATCGCCCACACACCCATCCCGCGCAAGAATTATCGAAAATTTCTTGTCAGACATTCTTTTTGTCGATTATTCTCACGCAAACAGGGAGAGACGCCTCGATGGTCATGGCCGCGCCGGTCATCCGGATTCATCACATACCCACCCCGGGGGCCGGCCCCTACATCCTCGCCGAAGGGCCGGATGAAGCGATCTGGTTCTGCGAGAACGGGGCGTCGAGGATCGGTCGCTTCGATCCCTCCACCGGCGCCATGCGGGAATTCGCCTTGCGGGATGCGGACGCCCGGCCGGTCGGCATCATCGCCGGAGCCGACGGCGCCATGTGGTTCACCCAAAAGAAGGCCAACAGGATCGGCCGCATCACGCTCGCGGGCGAGATCAGCGAGTTCGACGTGCCGACGCCAAATGCGGGGCCGGACGCCATCGCGCTCGGGCCGGACGGCGCGATCTGGTTCTCCGAAACCGACGCCGACACGATTGGGCGCATCGCGCCCTCGGGCGAAATCACCGAATTCCGCGCCGGCATCACGCCCGGCAGCAGGCCCCTGGCGCTCGTGGTGCGCGATGGCGACCTGTGGTTCTCGCAAGCGGGCGGTGGCCGCATCGGCCGTATCGACATGCGCGGAGGCGTGACCGAATACGTCATCCCGACGCCCGACAGCCAGCCCCGCGCCATTGCGGTGCATCCCGATGGATCGCTGTGGTTCGTCGAAACGAGTTCGAATGCGCTCGGGCGGGTCGACCGAAGCGGCGGCATCGCGGAATTCCGCGTGCCGACCCCGGACGCATCGCTGCGCGGCGTCACCGTCTCGTCCGGAGGCGACCTCTGGTTCACCGAAAACTTCACCAACCGCATCGGCCACATGACGACGGACGGGCGGATGCTCGGCGAATACCACGTGCCGGCCGCAGGCAGCGGTCCGCGCTGCATCATGACGCATTCCAGCGGCCGCCTGTTCTTCGGCGGCTACGATGCCGGCATCATCGGTGAAATTGAAATCTGAAGGCGAGGAAACACATGCCGATCGAACGGATCCACTACACGGCCGGAAGCCTCCCGTGCATCGGAGCGCTCGTTCACGGCGCGAACGTGCCACGGGACGCGCCGCTTCTGCTCGTCTCGACCAATTGGAGCGGCCTCGGCGACGACGCACTGCGGCAGGCGGAACAGATCGCGCGACACCGATACGTCGTCTTCGTCGCCGACATGTACGGCAATGGCAAGGTCGCGGGCGGGCATGAAGAGGCAGCAAGCCTCGCCAATGCGGTTCGCGGCGACACGCGCGAGCGTCGACTGCGCATCGGCGCGAGCTACGCGGCCATGCTGGACGCCGCCCGCGCGCGCAACATCGGCGACACCCGCCGGACCGCCGCCGTGGGCTTCTGCTTCGGCGGCGGCAACGTGCTCGAACTCGCACGCGCGGGCGCCCCTCTCAGCGCGGCCATCTCGCTGCACGGTGATCTGACGTCGCCCGAGCCCGCGACGCCGGGCAGCATCAAGCCTGCCTTGCTCGTGCTGCACGGCGGCGCGGACCCGGTCGCTCCCAAGGCCCAGCGCGACGCGTTCGAGGCCGAGATGGACGCCGCCGGGGCGGACTGGAGCATGCTCACCTTCGGGGGCGTGCTGCATTCCTTCGCGGAGGAAGGCCCAACGGTTCCGGGCGTCGCCGAATATCACGCACGCTCCGCGCGACTGAGTTTCGGGCTGGTCGACCACTTTCTCGATGAGGCCTGGAAGACATGACGGTCTGACGCGAACGGCAAGAAACGAAAAGCCCAAGGAGGAAACGCATGCGCATCATCGGCGGCACACTGGCTGTGCTTCTCTGCCTCGCGCTCGGTGGTGGCGCGGCAGCCCAGTCCTATCCGGCCAAGCCGGTGAAGATCATCGTTCCGATCGCCCCCGGCAGCGTCACCGACGTGATCCTGCGCGCGGCGATTGCAAAGATCGGCCCGCGCTTCGGCCAGAATCTCATCATCGAGAACCGGCCGGGATCGAGCGGCATCATCGGCGCGCAGGCCTGCGCGCGCGCGGAGCCCGACGGCTACACGATCTGCGCCGTCTATCACAACACGATGTCGCTCAATCCGCAGTTGTTCCAGAAGCTGCCCTATGACGCCGAGAAGGATTTCGAGCCCATCACCAGCCTGTTTTTCCTGACCGAGGTTCTGGCCGTCAGCGCCAGGACGGATGCGAAAACCCCGGCCGAACTCCGCAAGCTCGCCGAGACGCAGTCCGACAAGCTGAACTTCGGGACGCTCGGCCACGGCTCGCTGCCGGAACTGCTCGTGCGCTGGATGAACAACCAGTGGGGATCGAAGATCGCGGCCGTGCCGTTCACCGGCGGCGGCCCCATCGCCCAGGCTCTGACCGCCAACGAGATCCAGATCGGCAACATGGGGCTCGGCAATTTCATGGGCGCGATCGAGGCGGGATCGATCAGGCCGCTCGCAGTCTCAACACCGAAGCGCTCGACGCTCCTGCCCGACGTCCCGACCTATCGCGAGGCCGGCCTCGATCAATTCTCCGCCCAGGCCTGGTGGGGACTGGCCGCCCCGAAGGGAACGCCGGCTGCGATCGTGAAGACCATCAACGAGCAATTCGTGACGCTCTTCAACGACCCGGAGTTCAGGGACTTTCTGGAGAAGCGCGCGGTGCAGCCGAATCCCTCGTCGCCCGAAGAATTTTCGGCCTTCCTTCGAGAGGACAGGATCGGCGCCGCGAAAATCATCGCCATCGCCAATCAGCCGAAGCAGGAATTCAAGCAGTGATCGGCGTGGGG
>JAQGJH010000142.1 GCA_028290705.1 Hyphomicrobiales bacterium | reverse complement strand
CCCGACCAATTCCATTCGGATCGCCTCGCTGACAATCGGAACGAGAACGTCCATTGCAAGCTTTGTAGCGCTTTTGATTTCAAGGGGTTGGGAACTCACCTGAGGTTCAGTCGTTTCCATGAGAAATTCGGGAGTACTCAAATGTTTTCATTCAAGACTCACGCGATCACCATTGCCGCCGGCTCCGCGCTCATCGGCTCGGCGTTGTTTCTTCCGACCGGGCAGGCACAGGCCGGTCCTCTCACCGTCGCGCCCGTATCATCCGTCGCGCTTCCGCCGATCGCTTCCGATGTGGCGTACCGGAAGAGGGGCCCACGCGCCGTGAGGCACGTGACTCGCCATCGCAGGGTTGCGGTGCGTCGATATCATCGCAATCGAGCGGTCCCGGCTGCCGCGTTCGGCATTCTTGCGGCGGGACTTGGAGCCGCCATTGCGTCGAACGGCTACGGCTATGGATATCCGGATTACGGCTACGGCTACGGCTACTACCCCGCCTATTCCTACGGCTACAATCCTGGGTATTCGTACGGGTATTACCCCCGGTACCGGAACCGCTCCGTGCGCTATTACGGCGGTCCGCGTTACGGTCACCGAGCGATCTACAATCGCCCGGGAGCAGTGCGCGCCGGCTTCTACCGTGGCGGCGGTTATCGCGGGGGAGCGGTCTACCGAGGCGGCGCCGCTTACGGCGGTGGGCGCTACGTCGGTGGTGGGCGTTACGGCGGCGGTCAGCGGATGGGCATCACGCGCTGACCACATCGCTCGTCAGGTATAAAACGGCCCCTCGGGTTCTCCCGAGGGGTCTTTTTCATGCGCGGCAGCGCGCGCCATGACGGCCATGCGATCGAGCAGTCCCTGCAGGATGTAGGCGGCGGCCATGCGATCCACGACCTCGGCGCGCTTGGCGCGCGAGGCATCCTGCTCGATCAGTGAACGCGTCACGGCAGCGGTGGACAGGCGTTCGTCCCAGAAGGTGACGGGCAGATCCGTGTGAATGGCGAGGTTGCGAACGAAGGAGCGCGTCGCCTGGGCGCGCGGCCCTTCGGTGCCGTCCATGTTGAGCGGCAGGCCAATCACCAGAGCCTTGATGTCGAAGGATTGCGCCAACTCGACGAGGCGCTTCACGTCGATCGAGAACTTGACGCGCTTGATCGTTTCGAGCGGCGTTGCGATACGCCGCTCCACATCCGACATGGCGATGCCGATCGTCTTCGTCCCCAGGTCGAGGCCGAAGAGCCGGGCCTTGGCGGGGAGACGGGACGCGAGGGCGGGGAGGTCGAGAATTTCAGTCGCCATGCGCACTGCGTTAGCATGGCTTGCAGGCATGCGCCATCGGACGGGCCAGTCGAACGACGCGCCGGACCTTGCCCAACCGGCGTTTGCGCCTCATTTTCATCCGTCGATGCAATCGGAGACACACATGAAACTCACCTGGCTCAGCCATTCCGCCTTCCGCCTCGAAGTGGGGGAGGCCGTCGTCCTGATCGATCCGTTTCTCAGCGGCAATCCTGCTTTCAAAGGCGATGTGGAAAAGGTCAGCGCGGGTGTCACGCATGTCGTCGTCACGCATGGCCACGACGATCATCTCGGCGATGCCGCGGCGATCGCGAAGCGCACGGGCGCGCAGGTGATCTCGAATTTCGAGATCTGCATGTATCTCAGCGGCGAAGGCGCGCAGAACATCAATCCGGGCAACACCGGCGGGACCGTCGATTGCGGCGCGTTCCAGGTGAGCTTCACGCAGGCGCTGCATTCGTCCGGCATCACGCGAGAGGGCCGCTCGATCTATCTCGGCAATCCCAATGGCATCGTCATCCGGGCTGCAGGCGAGCCAACGCTCTTCCACATGGGCGACACGGATGTGTTCGGCGACATGGCGCTGATCGAGGAGATGTACCAACCGAAGATCGGGCTCGTGCCGATCGGTGATCGCTTCACCATGGGGCCCGAAAGCGCCGCACTGGCCGTGCAGCGCTTCTTTCATTTCGACACCGTCGTGCCGATCCACTACGACACGTTTCCGATGCTGACCGGAAAGCCCGACGTCTTTGCGGCTGCGCTGCAGGGTTCTTCCACGAAAGTCCGCATCGCGACGGTCGGCGAGGCGATGACGTTCTGACGTCTGGACCTCAGTCCTTTTTCGGATCGTGACCCCAATTCATCAGCGAGTAACGCCAACGCGTCTCGCTGATGTCGCCGTCCGGCCTTTGCGCCAGATGACGATGCACATAGCCGACGACCTTCTTCATATGGGCGAAATCGTCGGCGTCGAGGTCGGCGCGCCTGCTTCGCAGGATCTCGACAATTCGCCGGCCGGAGTGGTGGCCGACGCTTTCGGTTTTGCCTTCCGCGACCCAGCCGACGTCTCGGCTGTCTTCGGTCTTGAGCCATTTTTCCAGAGCCGCCGGCGTCATGTTCACGGCTTCGCGAAAGTCGGCCCAGACTTCGTCGCGATCTTCGGTCTTGGTCATGGGATGTATCCTCGTTCGAAGTTCGGGCTCGCGCTATTTGCTTGAACGCTTGCGCTTCAGCGCGGACTGCAATTGCTCGCGGGTCATGCGCGAGCGGCCCGGAATGCGGGCTTCCTGCGCCCTGGCGTAGAGTTCGGCCCTGGTCGCTGGTTTCTTCTGGGGCGCCTGTTTTTTCGCGGGTGCGGAGCGCGTGGCTGTCTTGCGCGCCGATGCCGTCTTCCGTGCGACTTTCTTGGGCTGGGCGGAGAACTGCCGGCCCTTCTTCGTGTCGGTGCGCTTCTTGCGCGTGGTGCTGGCATATTCCTCGGAGGTCAGCTTGGCGCGCGCCTTGCGCGGCAGGTAGCGCTCGCCGGTTTCCCGGCTGCGGCGTCCCGACGCCGTTCCCCATTCTTCCCGGGTCCATTCGGCGAGGTGGTTGTCCTTCGACTTGCCGCCTTCGTAGCCGCCGCCCTTCTCTTTATACTCCTGCACGGCCATCTGCGCCTTGCGGGCCGACCATTGGCCCGCACGGCCGCCCTTGGAACCCTTGGTCACTTTCGTCTTCACCCTCTGCCAGAGGGCAGGGTTGGTCTTTTTCGCCGTGGCCGCCATGTGAAACTCCCGCACGCTGCAACACAGTTCGATCTGGGACGGCAACGCGCCAGCCGATCCTCGGGTCTAGAGATCACGCATCTGTGCGCGGGTCGTTTGCGTGGACAAAGGCCCGGGTGCTATAGGCAGCGAACTTTCGGCTTCCGAGACAGCTTCCGGAGAGGTCATGTCCGTCGACCAGGCAACCGTTCGCCGCATCGCCCATCTCGCCCGCATCGCGGTCCGGGACGATGAGGTGCCGCACCTGCAGAATGAACTCAACGCCATCCTGGCCTTCGTCGAAGACCTGAGCGCGATCGACGTCGAGGGCGTTGAGCCGATGACGTCGGTCATTCCGATGAAGTTGCCGTTACGGACCGACGCGGTCACCGATCACGCGGGCGCGGACGTCGTCACGCGGAATTCGCCGTCGACGGAAGATCACTTCTTCCTCGTCCCCAAGGTCGTCGAATAATCGTCGCTTCTCCGCCATCGCCAGAACGAGACCCATGACCGATCTTACGCATCTCACTCTCGCCGAAGCGCGCGACGCCCTCGCGGCCAAGACGTTCTCCGCCGTCGAACTCACGCAGGCGCATCTGGCCGCGATCGAGAAGGCGCGGGCGCTGAATGCTTTCGTGAAAGAGACGCCCGAGCAGGCGCTGGACATGGCGAGCCAGTCCGACGCGCGCATCGCGGCCGGAAAGGCCGGGCCGCTCGAGGGCATTCCGCTCGGCATCAAGGATCTGTACGCCACGAAGGGCGTGCACATGCAGGCCTGCAGCCATGTGCTGGACGGGTTCGAGCCGCCCTACGAGTCGACCGTCACGAGCCAGTTGTGGCGCGACGGCGCGGTGATGCTCGGCAAGCTCAACATGGACGAGTTCGCCATGGGCTCGTCGAACGAGACTTCTTATTACGGGCCTGTCGCGTCGCCGTGGTTGCCGCCGAACTGGGACCAGGCGGCAGGCCGCGCGGCGCTCGCGGGCGACAAAAAGGGCCTGCTGGTGCCGGGCGGATCGTCCGGCGGATCCGCCTCGGCGGTTGCGGCGCATCTGTGTCTCGGCGCCACCGCGACGGATACCGGCGGCTCGATCCGGCAGCCGGCGGCCTTCACCGGCACGGTCGGCATCAAGCCGACCTACGGGCGTTGTTCGCGCTGGGGCGTTGCCGCCTTCGCGTCGTCGCTGGATCAGGCAGGTCCGATCGCCCGCACGGTGCGCGACACCGCGATCATGCTCCGCTCGATGGCGGGCTACGACCCCAAGGATTCGACCAGCGTCGACATGGCCGTTCCCGATTACGAGCGGGCCGTCGGCGCTTCCATCAAGGGCAAGAAGATCGGCATTCCGAAGGAATATCGCATCGACGGCATGCCGGCCGAGATCGAGAAACTGTGGGCGCAGGGCATCGAATGGTTGCGCGCCGCGGGCGCCGAAATCGTCGACATCTCGCTGCCGCATACCAAGACCGCCTTGCCCGCCTATTACATCGTCGCGCCCGCAGAAGCGTCGTCCAATCTGGCGCGTTACGACGGCGTCCGTTATGGGCTGCGCGTTCCCGGCAAGGACATCGCGTCCATGTATGAGAACACGCGGGCGGAAGGTTTCGGGCACGAGGTTCGCCGTCGCATCATGATCGGGACCTACGTTCTGTCGGCTGGTTACTACGATGCCTATTACGTCCGTGCGCAGAAGATCCGGACGCTGATCAAGCGCGATTTCGAGATCGCCTATGCGGATGGGATCGACGCGATCCTGACGCCGGCGACGCCTTCGGCGGCCTTTGGCATCGGCGAGAAGGGATCGGCCGATCCGGTCGAGATGTATCTCAACGACGTCTTCACCGTGACGGTCAACATGGCGGGTCTGCCGGGCATTGCCGTGCCGGGCGGCTTGTCCGCGCAGGGTCTGCCGCTCGGC
>JAQGJH010000141.1 GCA_028290705.1 Hyphomicrobiales bacterium | reverse complement strand
CGCAGCATGAAGCCGTAGTCCTTGATCGTGGTGCCGCAACCCGACGTGGTGATGATGATGGCGTCGAGCCCGCCGGCCTCGATCTCGCGCGTCCAGGCGTCGACATTGCGCCTGGCGGCCGCCAGCGACGCATCCTCGCGGCCCATGTGATGCACCAGCGCGCCGCAGCAGCCCTCGCGGGCGGGCTTCACCACCTCGATTCCACTGCGGGCGAGCAGCCGCCGCGCCGCCGCGTTGATCGAGGGCTGCAGGACCGGCTGGGCGCAGCCTTCCAGAATCGCCACCCTGCCCCGGACATGGGTGAGCGGCGCAACGCGATCTTCCGGTTCTCGGGGCGGGAAGCGCGCCGGCGCCAGGTCGATCATGGCGCCGAGTCGCGGACCGATTCCCGGCAGGCGGGCCAGCAGGGGGCTGACGGGCTTCATCAACAGGGCCCCGGCCAAGGCCCAGCGGAAGCGCTCGCGGTACGGCAGCACCATGGCCAGCACGTTGCGCAGCAGACGTTCTGCAAACGGCCGCCGATAGGTCGCCTCGATATGGGCGCGCGCATGATCGACGAGATGCATGTAATGCACGCCGGAGGGACAGGTGGTCATGCAGGAAAGGCACGAAAGGCAACGATCGACGTGCTTCACGACCTCGGCGCTGGCCGGCTTGTCGTTTTCGAGCATGTCCTTGATCAGATAGATGCGGCCGCGCGGCGAATCGAGCTCGTCGCCGAGCAGCAGATAGGTCGGGCACGTCGCCGTGCAGAAGCCGCAATGGACGCAGGTGCGCAGGATCTTTTCGGACTCGCGCATGTGCGGGTCGGCGAGTTGGTGGATCGAGAAATTCGTCTGCATGGATCACACACCCGCGTACATGCGACCCGGATTGAGGAGACGATCGGGATCGAAACTGGTTTTGAGGCCTTGGGTGATGTTCAGCACTCCCTCACCGGGCCGCTGGAAGACATCGATCGAAGCGCGCAGCGCGTCGGGCGCGCGGATGAGAAGCGCGTGACCTCCGGCGCGCGTCACCGCGCCGCGGATCACGGCCGCGCCGGCATCGTCGCATGGCGGAACTTCGAGCCAGACCAGTCCGCCGCCCCAATCGTAATAGTGACGCGCGGCCACCGCCGCGGTCACCTCCGCCAAAGCAGCCGCCGCCTTGCCCGGCGTCAATGACAGTCGCCAGACCATGGCGTCGCGAGCCACGCAGAAAGGTGCGGCCGTGGCGACGTCGCGCCACAGCGCACGGCTTTCCGGCGCCTCGATGCGGCGCAGGCCGCCGTACGACGAGAGCAGCGCCTCCAGGCGGCCGATCCGATAGTCGAGTGATTCGCGCGACCGCTCGAGCCGCAGCAGCGTGAGGGCCAGCGGGCCGAAGACGCCGGCAGGAAGATGCGCCGCGCCGCTGATCTCGTAGGGCGAGCCGAGGGCGCCCGACAAAGCCGCGATGGCCGCGCGATCGTCCAGCCCCTCGATCGCGAGGCTCGCTTCCGCCGGCTGCTTCGGCAGCAGCTTGAACGTCACCTCGGTCAGAAGCCCGAGCGTCCCGTGCGCGCCACAGGAGAGCTTCACGAGATCGAGCCCGGTGACGTTCTTCATCACCCGCCCGCCCGATTTGACGGCCTCGCCCAATCCGTTGACGAGCCTGACGCCGATCAGGTGATCGCGCGCCGCGCCGACCTGCACGCGGCGGGGCCCGGAGATGTTGCAGGCCGCGACCGCGCCGATGGTCGGTTCGCCGTGCGAGCCGTAGAGCGCACGGTAGTCTGATGGCTCGAAGGGCAGCATCTGCCCCTTCTCGGCCAGCGCCGCCTCGACCGTCGCCAGAGGTGTGCCGGCGCGGGCCGAGACGACAAGTTCGGCGGGTTCGTAGAGCGTGATGCCGGTGAGGCCGGCCGCCGACAACAGGGCGTCGGCCTCGACCGGGCGGCCGAGCCCCCGACGCGTGCCGCCGCCGCGTATTTCGAAGCGGCGCCCGATCGTCCGCGCCTCGCGAATCATGTCGCAGGCCTCCTGCTCGGACGCCGGCTCGTAGATGTTGCGCCCGTCGGTCACGCGCCCATCCTTGGGGACGGCGCGCGGCCGTCCAGCGGAAAAACTTTCGATGGATTGAGCAGCCAGGCCGGGTCGAAGACGGCCCGCACGCGCATCTGCTGGTCGAGATCCTGCGGGTTGAACTGGTGCCGCATCAGATCGCGCTTCTCGATACCGACGCCATGTTCGCCGGTCAGGCAGCCGCCGACGTCGACGCAGAGGCGCAGGATGTCCATGCCCGCCTGTTCGGCCCGTTCGCAATCGGCGGGATCGTTGACGTTGTACATGATCAGCGGGTGCATGTTGCCGTCGCCCGCATGGAAGACGTTGGCGACCTTCAGCCCGTAGGAGGCGACGATTTCCGCCGTTCGCTCCAGCACATGGGTGAGCTGTCCGGTGGGCACCGTGCCGTCCATGCAGATGTAGTCGGCGACGCGGCCGGTGGCGCCGAAGGCCGACTTGCGGCCCTTCCAGATCAGCGCGGTCTCCAGCGCCGAACGCGATTCCTTCACCACGCGCACGTCGTGCGCCTTGGCGATCTCGACGATGCGCGCCAGCTCTTCCGCCATCTCGCGCTCGGAGCCCTCCACCTCGATGATGAGCATCGCCTCCACATCCAGCGGATAGCCCGCCTTGGCGAAGGCCTCGCAGATGGCGATGGCCGGCTTGTCCATGAACTCCATGGCCACGGGCACGATGCCGGCGCCGATGATGGCGGCCACGCACGCGCCCGCCGCCTCGCTCGAATCGAAGCCGAACAGCACCGGCCGCGCGCCCTGCGCCATGGGCAGGATGCGCACCACGGCCTCCGTCACCACGCCCAGCTGGCCCTCGGAGCCGACGATCACGCCCAGCAGATCGAGCCCGGGCGCATCGAGCGCCTCGCCGCCGAGATCCATGATCGTGCCGTCCATCAGCACGATGCGCACGCCCAGCACGTTGTTGGTGGTCACGCCGTGCTTGAGGCAATGAGCGCCGCCGGAGTTCATGGCGATGTTGCCGGCTATGGTGCAGGCGAGTTGCGAGGAGGGGTCGGGCGCGTAGAAATAGCCTTCGGGCGCAACGGCTTCCGAAATCGCGAGGTTCGTCACGCCCGCCTGCACGCGCATGGTGCGGTCGGCGAGGCTGATGTCGAGTATGCGGTTCATCTTGGAGACGCCGAGCACG